>JAICMG010000039.1 GCA_025929365.1 Frankiaceae bacterium | reverse complement strand
GCCGGGAGCGCGATGTTCACGATGGTCGCGTCGAGCACGACCATCAGCTGGGCGGCCGCAATTACGGTGAGCGCGAGGTTCGGATGCACCTGCCGATTCGGCCTGTGCTCGCTGCCAGCCATCGCGATCATCCAACCAGCCAGTACAGCGGCTATGAAACGGGCCGGTCATCGCCCATGCTTGCGGGAGGATCCGCTGTCCCGGCCACGAACCAAGAACAGGCGAGTTACGACCCTCCACAGCCGACGAAAGGAACCTCCATGACCGCGAAGAGCGCCCTGCGTACGAGCGCCGGTGTGATCTCCGCGCTCGCCGTCGTCATTGCGATCACGGCGGGGTCAGCCGCCTCGGGAGCGCCGAACACCACGTTGCAGCTGACTCATACGATTCACTTCGTCAACACCGGGACCAGCGCGGCAAACGTTGGCGGCGATCACACTGTCGACACCAGCACACTGACGGCGCGCCGGTCCGGTCGCACCATAGGATCCGGCGTCTTCAGCTGCATGCCGTCCTCGAGCGACAGTCGCGTGCTCAAGTGCAGCAGCGCCTTTGCCCTTGCCGGCGGAATCCTTCTCGGCCGAATGACGACCAACCTCCGCTCAAAGACGGTTTCCGGATCTGTTACGGACGGCACCGGCAAGTACAAGGGGGCGACTGGGACGATCAAGGGAACCGGTATCGGAGGCAGCGGGAGCGCCGACGTCACTGTCACGTATTCCACTGGCTGACAGCACGGCCGGCTACTCGGGGACGCCGCTCGACGTCAAGCTCGGCGCCTCACCAGGGTCGCGATGCCTTGTCGTCGGGCCCGCGGCCGATGCCGTGCTGGCCGCGCTTGCGGGCTGCCATCGACGTCCGGGTCGCGGTCAGTACGACGTGATCGTGGCGTTCTGCCCGGACAGACGCGCACTCGATCGGCACGTCGCGAGCCTGCCGGCCAGACTGGCGCCGAAAGGCGGGCTGTGGCTGTGCTGGCTGAAGCGCGCCAGCGGCATACCGACCGACATCGGGGAGGCGGACATCCACTCCAGCGGTCTCGCCACCGGGCTGGTCGACAACAAGGTCGCGGCGATCGACGAGCTGTGGAGCGGATTTCGGTTCGTCCACCGACGACAGCCGCGGTGAGCCGAAGCGAGCTGCCGGCACGCGCCGACGTCGTTGTCATCGGCGCCGGTCACAACGGCCTGGTGGCGGCCGCCTTGCTCGCGCAGGCGGGGCTCGACGTCCTCGTGCTGGAACGCGACCGCGTCATCGGCGGCGCCGCGCGAACCGAACAGCCGTTTGCGAAGGTGCCCGGGTTGCGGCAGTCCACCGGGTCCTACCTGCTCGGTCTGATGCCGCCTGAGCTCGAGCAGCTGCTCGACCTGCGACTGCCGCTGGTGCGCCGCGATCCGCACTACTTCCTGCCGACGCTCGGCGAGCGCCACCTGCTGATGGGCAACGACCGTGCGACGACCCGGGCTCAGCTGGTCGACTTCTTCACCGAGGCGGATGCCGATGCCGACGAGCGCCTCGCGAGTGAGCTGGCGATGCTGCGGGAGGACCTCGCTCCCGCCTGGCTGGCGGAGCCGCGTTCGGTCGAGGAGACCGCGGAGCGTTACATCCGTGCCTCGCTGCGCGAGATCTTCATCGAGCTCGTCCAGGGTGACGTCGTGTCGTACCTCGACCGCTTCGGCTTCGCAAGCGAGCTGCTCGTCGCGATGTACGCCGTGACTGATGGGTTGTCCGGGCTGCATGCCGGACCCGACGATGCGGGCACCGGACACAACTTCCTGGTCCACAACATGTGTCGCCTGCCCGCTGCCGACGGCACCTGGATGATCGTGCGCGGCGGGATGGGGACGGTGAGCGCGACGATCGCCGACCGCGCTCGTGCCCACGGGGTGCGGATCATGCCGGATACGCCGGTCGCGTCCGTCGTCGTCTCCGGTGGCGCAGCCTCGGGCATCGTGCTCTCCGACGGTCGAGAGATCGCGGCTTCGGTCGTCGTCGCGGCATGCGACCCGTTCACGCTGTCCTCGCTCGTGGCGCTGCCGGAGTGTCTCGTCGAGCGGCTCGATGCGGTCCGCCGGGCCGGCACCACCCTCAAGGTCAATCTCGCGCTGGCCGAGCTGCCCCGTTTCCGCTGCCTGCCCGAGGACGCCCCATCGCCGTTCGGCTCGACGATCCACCTCCTCGAGCAGGAGGCGCCGCTGCAGGCCGTGCGGGACATGTGGGCCGACGTACAGGCCGGCCGGCTGCCGGACTTCCCCACCATCGAGTGGTACCTGCACACGACGGCCGACCCGTCGCTGCAGGACGCGGACGGCCACCACTCCTCCGCGCTGTTCGTGCAGTCGGTGCCATGGCAGCCGGCCGGTTCGAGCTGGGACGCCGAGCTCGATCGCTACGTCGGGCACCTGCTCGAGATCTGCGACCGCTTCGCCCCGGGAACGTCGGCACTCGTCGCGGACACCTACGCCCTGACGCCGCCCGGCATCGAGGCGCACTTCGGGATCCGGCACGGCCACATCCACCACGTCGACAACTCCTTCGGGTTCGACCAGCGCATCCCGTACGCCACCGGGATCGACGGCCTGTACGCCGCGAGCGCCGGCTGCTTTCCCGCCGGCTCGGTGATCGGCGCAGCGGGCCACAACGCCGCCAGGCGGGTTCTCGCCGACCTCGCCCGCTGACCCCAGTTCGAAGTAGCACACAATCCCCGCCAGCCACGGGGGAAATCGGACATCGTGTCCGATTCTGGCGCGGTCGTGGGTCACTTTGTGTGCTACTTCGAGGAAGAAGGCAACCTTTTTCGGGACGGGCGTGTGAGTCAGGGCGTGGGGAGAGATGGATCAGCAGCTCGTTGACTACGTGCGGGCGAGATGGCCGGCGCTGGTCCGCTACGCCGCCGTCGTGTGCGGTGACGCCGCGGAAGGCGAGGAGCTGGCACAGGCCACGCTGGTTCGGGTCGCGGCACGGTGGCGACTGCTCCGCGACCGCGACAACATCGACGCCTACGTCCGCACCGCGATCGTTCGCGGTCACCTCAACCAGCGCCACCGGCTCCGCCGACGCGAGCGGCCCGTCGCGGACCTGCCGGTCACCTCGCTGGCGGATCCGGCTGAAGACGCCGGCCGCGGGGTCGACGTACGGCGGGCCCTCGCGACACTGCCACCCCGCCAGCGTGCGGTCCTGGTGCTGCGATACCTCGACGATCTCTCGGAGCTGCAAACCGCAGACATCCTCGAGTGCTCGGTCGGCACGGTGAAGAGCCAGGCGAGCAAGGCCCTCGCGTCACTGCGCGCATCGTTCCCGGAGCTGTCCGACCAGGAGGTGGCGCCGTGAGCGACATCCGCGAGCTGCTCAGCGACGCCTCGGCCGACATCGAGGTCGGGCCAGCCGACCCGGTCGGCCTCGTGCGCCAAGGGCTGGCGCGTCGACGACGACGCCAGGCCGCCGTCGTCGGGGTCGCCGCCGCCGTCGCGACCGCGATCTCGGTGCCGGTAGCCGTGGCGCGGTCGTCGAAGTCCACGGAGGCCTCGGTCGGCCCGGCCCGCACCTTCGCGGCGGTCGACCTCTACCAAGTGGTCCACGGCGGCGGGTCCGCCCAGCACTCGTTGTCCGTCGAGATCGACGGCCGTCAGCTGCAGATCCGGCGCCGCCCCGCGCTCGAGCTCCACGCGACGAACGCCGCGGTGAGGCACACCTCGGGTGGCTGGGAGGTCTTGGTCGCAGGCCCAGAGCTGACCCGCCTGCACGCACTCGAGGCGAACTCCGCGGCGAGCCCACCACCGTCTTTCGTCGCGCTCCTCGACGGCGGCGCCTATCGCGCGACGTCGGTCGACATCGGGCACCTCCGGGCCGTCGCCCTGCGGTACTTCGGCACCAAGCAGCGCGCGATCACAGTGGCTGGCGGCATCGCGCCGCTCGTCTCCGTCCCGATGTCGGTCACGATGCAGGAGTGTGTGCCGCCGGCCCCGCACTGTCGCCGCCTCATCAAGGAGTTCGAGCGCCGCGCTCGCGCCGGGCACTAGCCTGGCGGCAAGAGGCACATTCGCGCGCAGGTGAAAGAGGCGACGCTCCCGTGACCACGGAGGCGGAGAAGTTCGCGGGCTTCGGCCCGAACGAGTGGCTGGTCTACGAGATGTACCAGTCGTACTTGAAGGACCCGAACTCGGTCGACAAGGCCTGGTGGGACTTCTTCGCCGACTACTCCCCCGGTGACACCCCCGGGGTGAGCAGCCGCCCCACCGAGTCGGCCGGCAACGGCGAGGTCACCACAGCCGGTCCGCCGGCACCCGCGCCCGCTCCCGCTCAGCCACCTGCGGTCACCCCGGCGGCCCCAACGTCCCCGGCGGCCGCGGGCGAAACGGAGGCGCCGACCGCGGCCCCCGCCGGCCGGGTGTTGAAGGGTGCCGCCGCCCGCACGGTCGCGAACATGGAGTCGAGCCTCGGCGTACCGACCGCGACGAGCGTCCGCGCGATACCCGCGAAGCTGTTGATCGACAACCGCGTCGTGATCAACAACCACCTGCGCCGAGGCCGCGGCGGCAAGGTGAGCTTCACGCACCTCATCGGCTACGCGATGGTGCGGGCGCTCGACGACATGCCGGTCATGAACCGGTCGTTCGCCGAGGCCGACGGGAAGCCCACGGTCGTCGAGCCCGACCACGTCAACCTCGGCCTGGCCATCGACCTCACGAAGGACGACGGCAGCCACTCGCTCGTCGTCCCGTGCATCAAGAACGCCGACACGCTCGACTTCGCGAAGTTCTGGGCGGCGTACGAGGACGTCGTGCGCAAGGCGCGCACCAACAAGCTGACCGCTGACGACTTCGCCGGTACGACGGTCAGCCTCACCAACCCGGGCACGATCGGGACGGTCCACTCGGTGCCGCGACTGATGGCCGGCCAGGGCGCGATCGTCGGCGTCGGGGCGCTGGAGTACCCCGCGGAGTACCAGGGCGCGGCTGAGGAGACGCTAGCCCGCATCGCGGTCAGCAAAGTGATCACGCTGACCTCGACCTACGACCACCGGATCATCCAGGGCGCCGAGTCGGGCGAGTTCCTCCGGCGCATCCACGAGCTGCTGACCGGAGACGAGTTCTGGGACGCGGTCTTTGCCTCTCTGCGCATCCCGTACGAGCCGATCCGATGGACCACCGATATCGCGGTGAGCCACGACGAGGAGGTCGGAAAGCCGGCGCGCGTGATCGAGCTGATCCACGCCTACCGCGTCCGCGGGCACCTGATGGCCGACACCAACCCCCTCGACTTCGAGCTGCGGCGCCATCCCGATCTCGATGTCGTGACGCACGGCCTGACGCTGTGGGACCTCGACCGCGAGTTCCCCTGCGGCGGATTCGGCGGCCACACGCTGATGAAGCTGCGGGAGATCCTCGGTGTCCTGCGGGACTCGTACTGCCGCACCGTCGGCATCGAGTACATGCACATCCAGGACCCGGAGCAGCGACGCTGGATCCAGGAGCGGGTCGAGCGGCCGCACACCAGCCCCGACCGCGAGGAGCAGTTGCGAATCCTCGGCAAGCTCAACGAGTCCGAGGCGTTCGAGACCTTCCTGCAGACCAAGTTCGTCGGGCAGAAGCGGTTCTCACTCGAGGGCGGCGAGTCCGTGATCCCGCTGCTCGACGCCGTCGTGTCTTCCGCTGCCCACGACGACATGGACGAAGTCGTCATCGGCATGGCGCACCGCGGCCGGCTCAACGTGCTCACCAACATCGTCGGCAAGTCGTTCCGGCAGATCTTCTCCGAGTTCGAGGGCAACCTCGACCCGCGTACGGCGCACGGCTCCGGGGACGTGAAGTACCACCTCGGCGCCGAGGGCACCTACACCGCACCGGATGGCGAGACGGTCAAGGTCACGCTCACCTCGAACCCGTCACACCTGGAGACGGTCGACCCCGTCGTCGAGGGGATCGCGCGCGCGAAGCAGGACATGCTCAACCGCGGCGAAGGCGGCTTCACCGTCCTTCCGATCCTGATTCACGGCGACGCGGCGTTCGCCGGACAGGGCGTCGTGGCGGAGACGCTGAACCTCTCGCAGCTGCGCGGCTACCGGACCGGCGGCACCGTGCACGTCGTCATCAACAACCAGGTCGGCTTCACGACCTCGCCCGCGAGCGCGCGCTCGAGCGTCTACGCCACCGACGTGGCGCGCATGATCCAGGCACCGATCTTCCACGTGAACGGCGACGACCCCGAGGCCGTCGTACGGGTCGCGGAACTGGCGTACGACTTCCGGCAGGCGTTCAAGAAGGACGTCGTCGTCGACATGCTCTGCTACCGCCGCCGCGGTCACAGCGAGGTCGACGAGCCGAGCTTCACCCAGCCACTGATGTACGACCTGATCGACGCGAAGCGAAGCGTTCGCAAGCTGTACACCGAGTCGCTCATCGGTCGTGGCGACATCACGGTCGAGGAGGCCGAGGCGGCGCTACGCGACTACCAGGGCCAGCTCGAGAAGGTCTTCGCCGAGAGCCGCGAGGTCGAACCGGTGCCGTTCGAGGAGATCCCCGAGGTGCCGACCGGCCCGCCGCCGCGGACCGCGGTCACGCCCGAGGTTCTCAAGCGGATCGGTGACTCGCAGGTGTCGATGCCCGAGGGCTTCAGCGTCCACCCGCGGCTGCTGCCACAGCTGGAGAAGCGCGCGCAGATGGTGACCGACGGCGGCATCGACTGGGCGTTCGCGGAGACGCTGGCCTTCGGCTCGCTGCTGCTCGACGGCCGGCCGGTGCGACTGGCCGGACAGGACTCGCGGCGCGGGACGTTCGGCCAGCGACACTCAGTGATCGTCGACCGTCGTACCGGTGTGGAGTACACGCCTCTGTCGAACCTGTCAGAGGACCAGGCGCCTTTCTACGTCTACGACTCGCTGCTGTCCGAGTACGCCGCGATGGGTTTCGAGTACGGCTACTCGTTCGCCCGGCCGGATGCGCTGGTCATGTGGGAGGCGCAGTTCGGCGACTTCGCCAACGGCGCGCAGGAGGTCATCGACGAGTTCATCTCGGCGAGCGAGGTGAAGTGGGGCCAGACGTCCAACGTCGTCCTTCTGCTGCCGCATGGATACGAAGGTCAGGGCCCCGACCACTCGTCGGCGCGAATCGAGCGCTACCTGACGATGTCCGCCGAAGGCAACTGGGTCATCACCATGCCGAGCACGCCGGCGAACTACTTCCATCTGCTGAGGTTGCACACGCTCGGTGCGCGGCAACGCCCGCTGATCGTCTTCACGCCGAAGTCGATGTTGCGGCTGCGCGCTGCGACATCGACGCCCGACGAGTTCACCGGAGGAATGTTCCAGCCGCTGATCGTCGAACCGGTGCCGGACCCGTCCGTGATCCGTCGCATCCTGCTGTGCAGCGGAAAGATCTACTACGACCTCGTCAAGCACCGCGACGCGCTCGGCGTGACCGACACCGTGATTCTGCGCACCGAGCGGCTCTACCCGCTCCCCGCACGCGAGCTCAACGCCGCGCTCGCGGCGTACCCGGCAGACGCGCGCCTGATCTGGGTGCAGGAGGAGCCGGCCAACCAGGGTGCATGGCCGTTCATCGCGCTACGACTCCCCGAGCACCTCGACGGCCGGCCCTTGCTGCGGGTCTCTCGCAACGCCTCGGCGGCGCCGTCGACCGGTTCGCACAACACTCACGAGATCGAGCAGGCCGCGCTGCTCGAAGCGGCGTTCGCCTAGATGTACTTCACGGATCGCGGTATCGAGGAGCTGCAGAAGCGGCGCGGCGAGGAGACCCTGACGATGTTCGAGGTCGCCGAGCAGCTGCGAAGCTTCGTCGACCTCAACCCGGAGTTCGAAACGGCGGTCGACCGGCTCGCGACCTGGCTCGCCAGAACCGACGACGATCCCGACTAGCGCCGAGCCCAACCGTTGAACCGTTCAGGGCCGCTCGAAGGGCCCTTTTCGTTGGTCTCGGCGGTTAGTTCGTGAGGACGATCTTGCCGAAGACGTCGCCGTCATAGAGCTTCGCGAAGGCTGGGCGTCCGTTGGCGAGCGGGAAGGTCGAGTCGATCGGCGGCTTCACACGGTGCGTCGCCATGAAGGCGAGCATCGCCGCGAACTCCTCCTTCGTTCCCATCGTCGAGCCGAGCACCTCGAGCTGCAGGAAGAACAGCCGCTGCAGCTCCAGCGAAGTGACGCCGCCGCTCGTCGACCCACAGACCACGACGCGACCGCCCGGGCGGACCGACTTCAAGGAGTGGCCGAAGGTCGCATCGCCGACCGTCTCGATGACCGCGTCGACGCGGCCCGGCAGCCGGGCGCCCGGCTCGAAGGTCTGCTCGGCGCCCAGCTCCTCGGCCTTCGCGCGCTTGGCCTCGCTGCGGGAGGTCGCCCACACCTGCACGTCGGCGGCCTTCGCGAGCGCGATTGCGGCAGTAGCCACACCGCCACCCGCGCCTTGCACGAGGATCGTCTGACCCGGCTGCACCTGGGCCTTGGTGAACAGCATCCGGTACGCCGTCAACCACGCCGTGGGCAGCGAGGCCGCCTCTTCCCACGACATGTCCGCCGGCTTGGGGATGAGGTTGGCGGCCGGCACCGAGACCTGCTCGGCGAGCGTGCCCGGGTAGACCTCCGACAGCAGCGACCGCTTCGGGTCGAGCGTCTCGTCGCCGCCGGTCTTCGACCCGTCGCCGATGACCGAGTGGACGATCACTTCGCTGCCGTCCGGACCGATGCCTGCGGCGTCGCAGCCGAGGATCATCGGCAGCTTGTCCTCGCCGAGCCCGACGCCGCGCAACGACCAGATGTCGTGGTGGTTGAGTGCCGCCGCCTTGACGTCGACCGTCACCCAGCCCTCGGGTGCGGCGGGCGCCTCGACGTCCCCGACCTCGAGCGCGGACAGCGGGTCGTCGTTGTTCAACCGGGCGGCGAAGGCGGCAAGCATGCAGCAGACCCTACCGACACGCCGCTCAACCGGTTTGTGAACCGGTTGACACAGCCCGCTGTCGCCAGCGGTTCACAAACCCGAGCGCTAGATGCGAGCGACGCCTTCCGCACGCGCGCACTCCGCGACGGCCGCCGCGACAGCAGGCCCCACGCGCGGGTCGAACACGCTCGGGATGACGTACTCCTCGGCGACGTCGTCGCCGACGACGTCGCACAGCGCGTTCGCCGCGGCGAGCTTCATGCCCTCGGTGATCGCGCTGGCGCGAACGTCGAGGGCTCCGCGGAAGACGCCCGGGAAGGCGAGCACGTTGTTGATCTGGTTCGGGAAGTCGCTTCGGCCGGTGGCGACGACCCGCGCGTAACGGCGGGCGACGTCCGGGTGGATCTCCGGGTCGGGGTTGGCCATCGCGAAGATCATCGCCTCGGGTGCGAGCTTCGCGACGTCGGCCTCGTCCACCTTGCCGGCCGACAGACCGATGTAGACGTCGGCACCGATCATCGCGTCTTCGATCGAGCCGGTGTAGCCGGTCTTGTTCGTGATCTCGGCCATCGACTTCTTGATCGACGTCAGGTCACCGCGACCACCGTGAACGATGCCCTTGCTGTCCGCGAGCGCGATGTCGCCGATGCCGGCTTCGAGCAGGATCTTCGTCACCGCGACACCGGCGGCGCCCGCACCGGAGACCACCGCACGCAGGTCGCCGAGCGAGCGGCCGGTCAGTCGCGCGGCATTCTTCATCGCGGCGAGCGCGACGATCGCGGTGCCGTGCTGGTCGTCGTGGAAGACCGGGATGTCGAGCGCGGCCTTCAGCCGGTCCTCGATCTCGAAGCAGCGCGGCGCGCTGATGTCCTCGAGGTTGATGCCACCGAAGCTGGGTGCCAGGCGAATGACCGTGTCGACGATCTCGTCGACGTCCTTGGTGGCAAGCGCGATCGGCACCGAGTTGACGCCGCCGAACTGCTTGAACAGCAGCGCCTTGCCCTCCATGACCGGCAGCGACGCCTCCGGCCCGATGTCACCGAGGCCGAGGACCGCCGTACCGTCCGTGACGACGGCGACGACGCTGTTCTTCCACGTGTAGTCGTTGACGAGGTCGGGCTCGGCCTCGATCGCGAGGCACACCTCGGCGACGCCGGGGGTGTAGGCAAGGGATAGGTCGTCGCGGTTGCGCAGCGGCACCGTCGACGCCATCTCGATCTTGCCGCCCTTGTGCAGCGAGTACAGCGGCGTGTCGTCACGCGACGTCATGGTCAAAGTCTCCACGGCCATTGGGTAATCCCTAATACTGCGTAAGCTCAAACTCGCACCACGTGAAAAGCGGCGCTCATCAGCGGAAAGGCGCCGATCGGGCGCCAGCGGCGCGGGTCCGATGAGGACTTTGCCGCCGAAGGACACGGTGTGCGGGGATCACCCGGTACGCCTCAATCTTGTCACACTCGCCAAACCGGATATGCCGACGGCACGGAAAAGTGTGACGGGGTACACAACTCCAGCGTCCGCGGGTGCAGAATGCCGATCAAGAACAACCGGAGGAGTCTGCATGCCGAATCTCGCCCGCCGACCGGTCCTGACGGCCGGCCTCGTCGCCTCGACGCTCGCCCTTGCCGCCGCCTGCGGCAGCAGCTCCTCGGGCGGGAAGGTCAGCGTCAGCTCCACACCCAGCGCGTCGGGTGGCGGCGCCCTGCACGTGTCGTCGTTCCAGACCCAGGACCAGGCCAACCTGGCCATCAGCTCGGGTCGCGCCGACGTCGGCATGGCCGACTCGCCGGTTGCGGCGTACATCGTCCAGCAGTCCCATGGTGCATTCGCGATCAGCGGGCAGGCCTACGGCACCGCGCCGTACGGCATCGCCGTCGCGAAGAAGAGCACTCTCGACAAGGCCGTCCTGGTGGCCATCAAGGACCTGATGGCCGACGGGCAGTACTACGCGATCCTCAAGAAGTGGAACATCACGTCGGGCGGCATCAGCAACCCGCAGATCAACGGCGCGACCCAGACCATCCAGCCGGCAACATCACCCGCAAGCACCACGGCCGCGACAGTCGACTCGGCCGCGGTCGCGCTGCTGCCGGCATCGCTCAAGGGCGGGACGCTCAAGGTCGCCGCTGACGCGTCGTACGCACCTGACGAGTTCATCGCGCCGAACGGCAAGACGGTGATCGGGATGGACGCCGATCTCGCAAAGGCGATCGGCACCGTGCTCGGCGTGAAGGTCACCGTCTCCAACGTCACGTTCGACGCGATCATTCCGGCGATCCAGAACGGTCGCTACGACCTCGGCATGTCGTCGTTCACCGACAACACCGACCGCGAGAAGCAGGTCAACTTCGTGACCTACTTCAGCGCAGGCACGTCGTTCTACGTCAAGGCCAATGGCGGGCCCGACATCCAGACGCTCGCCGATCTCTGCGGCCACACCGTGGCGGTCGAGGCCGGTACCACCGAAGAGAGCGACGCCAAGGCCCAAGCCAAGAAGTGCTGATCGGTCCGGGTTGACCGGTGACTGACGTCGAGGGGGCGACGCCGGCACCGCCTGCGATCAAGGCGGTACCGGTTCGCCACCCCGGCCGCTGGGTTGCGGCCGGGGTCATCGCGGTTCTCGTCGCGATGATGGTGAACTCCTTCTTCACCAACAGCGCCTACCAGTGGTCGCTGATCAGGCACTACGCCTTCACCGCGCCGATCTTCCACGGCATCGAGGTGACGATCGAGCTGACAGCGGCGGCGATGGCAATCGGCGTGGTGGGCGGAACGCTCCTGGCGGTGATGCGGCTGTCGCCCAATCCGGTGGTGTCGACCGCGAGCTGGTTCTACATCTGGGCGTTTCGCGGGACGCCGGTGCTGGTGCAGATCCTGCTGTGGTTCAACCTCTCCTCATTGTTTCCGCATCTCTCGCTCGGCGTTCCGTTCGGGCCGACCTTCGTCACCGTGAAGTTCAACTCAGTGGTGTCGGCGCTCACTGCCGGAATCCTGGCGCTCGGCTTGAACGAAGCGGCGTACATGGCCGAGATCGTGCGCGCCGGAATCCTCTCCGTCGACAGCGGCCAGTCGGAGGCAGCCAGCGCGCTCGGCATGGGCCGGGGACTGATCATGCGGCGAATCGTGCTGCCACAAGCGATGCGGGTCATCATTCCGCCCACCGGCAACGAGACGATCTCGATGCTCAAGACCTCATCGCTCGTCAGCGCCATCGCCGTCGCGGAATTGCTCCAGGAAACGCAGAGCATCATCTACCGGACGTACGCGCCGATCCCCATGCTCATCATGGCCAGCCTCTGGTACCTCGCGATGACCTCGGTCTTGACGGTCGGCCAGTACTACCTCGAGCGCCACTTCGGACGAGGAACCGTGTTCGGGCAGCCGGACAACACACTTCCGCGCCGGCTCTGGCGGTCGATCCGGTACATCCGGCCGCGGCCTGACGAGCCGGCGCAACCGTCGACCTTGAGCGAGCACCAATGAGCGGCGAGGTCATGGTGCGCGCCGAGGGCGTGCACAAGCGCTTCGGCCTGAACGAGGTGCTCAAGGGCATCAACCTCGAGGTCCAGCGCGGCGAGGTGATGTGCGTCATCGGCCCGTCCGGCTCCGGGAAGTCGACCTTGCTGCGATGCATCAACCATCTGGAGCAGATCCACGCCGGCCGGCTCGAGGTCGACGGCGAGCTGGTGGGATACGAGGAGCGAAACGGCAAGCTCTACGAGCTCCGTGAGCGCGAGGTCGCCCGTCGGCGCTCCGCGATCGGCATGGTCTTTCAGCACTTCAACCTGTTCCCCCACATGACGGTGCTCGGCAACATCACCGAGGCGCCGTGCCGCGTGAGAGGTCTCTCTCGCGACCAGGCCGTCGACAAGGCGCGCCAGCTGCTCGCGCAGGTCGGCCTCGAGGGCCGCGAGGACACCTACCCGCGACAGCTGTCCGGTGGCCAGCAACAGCGCGTCGCGATCGCCCGCGCGCTCGCGATGGAACCGAAGCTGATGCTGTTCGACGAGCCGACAAGTGCCCTCGACCCGGAGCTGGTCGGAGAGGTGCTCGCGGTGATGCGCGACCTCGCGAAGTCCGGCATGACGATGTTCGTCGTCACCCACGAGATGGGCTTCGCCCGCGAGGTCGGTGACCAGCTCGTCTTCATGGACGGTGGCGTCGTCGTCGAGGCCGGCCGCCCCAGAGACGTCATCGAGAACCCCCAGCACGAGCGGACCCGCGCCTTCCTGTCCAAGGTCCTCTAACCCCTCACCGCAGGACTCGCGGGCGGGGCCAGAGCCGGGCGATCACCACGCCTCGAACGGCGCCGGCGTGAAGGGCGCCCAACGTGCGGCTGTCCGCGCTGCCGAACTCGTTGTCACCGGCCACGCGCAGGCTGCCATCGGGTTCCGCGCCGACGAGCCGCTTCACCGACAACGGCCGGTCGGGGAGGTCCACCAACACCACGCGTCCGATCGGCGACCGGGCCGGCGTACCCATCCGGACGAGGATCCGGTCACCGTCGCGCAGCGTGGGCACCATCGACGGCCCACGCACCTGTGCGATCCGCAGCCGACCGACCAAGATCACTCCCGGTGTGTAGCAGCACGTTGCCGCGGAATAGTGTCCTAGTGAACGTGAATAGCTTCAGACCTGGAGGACCTTGATGCTGCGTAGGACGCGCTCGCGCCTCGTCGTCTCTGCCCACTGCGACCTGCCCTGCGGTGTCTATGACCCCGCGCAGGCCCGGATCGAGGCCGAGTCGGTCAAGGCGATCATGGAGAAGTACCAGGACAACGACGACCCGGCCTTCCGCGCACGTGCGCTGCAGATCAAGGAGCAGCGGGCCGAGCTCGTGAAGCACCACCTCTGGGTGCTCTGGACCGACTACTTCAAGCCACCGCACTTCGAGAAGTACCCGCAGCTGCACCAGCTTTTCAACGACGCGACGAAGCAGGCCGGCGCCGCGGGCGCCAAGGGCAAGGTCGACCCGGCCGAGGGCCAGAAGCTGCTCGACCAGATCGCCGAGATCGACAAGATCTTCTGGGAGACCAAGAAGGCCTAGCCGGCCAAGAAGCAACGACCGATGACGGGTACGTCGCGAATCCGCGCAGCGCGCGAGGACGACGTACCCGTCATCGTGTCGCTGATCCGCGAGCTCGCCGAGTACGAGCGGGAGCCCGATGCCGCGAAGGCAACCGACGACGACCTGCGCGCCGCCCTGTTCGGCCCGTCGCCCGCGGCGTTCTGTCATGTCGCCGAGGACGATGGCGAGGTCGTCGGCCTCGCCGTGTGGTTCCTCAACTACTCGACCTGGACCGGCAAGCACGGCATCTATCTCGAAGACCTGTTCGTCCGGCCGTCGGCTCGCGGCACCGGGCTGGGCAAGGCGTTGCTGATGACGCTCGTCGAGATCGCGAAGGAGCGCGGCTACGGGCGGGTCGAGTGGGCGGTGCTCGACTGGAACACGCCCGCGATCGACTTCTACCGAAGCCTCGGTGCCAAGCCGATGGACGGGTGGACGGTCTGGCGTCTCGACGGCGAGGCGCTCAGCCACACCGCCGCGCCCGACGGTTAGAGCCGCAACACGCCGGTGGACGCACCCGGCTCGGCGACGTCAAGCAGCCGGTGATGCGCTCGGGCTCGAGGTCGCGCCGCTCCTGCTGAAGTTCGCCGGGTCGGCCTTCTCGCACTCCGCCACGAACAGCGGCCGGGCAGCGTTGGTCTCGGCGACCGCGCGGTCCACGCTCGCCCGATCCACCTTCGAGCCGGTGGTCCCTTTCGCGATCACCTGGAACGCAGTGGCCTCACGTGTCGTCGCCGACTGCAGCGGGCGCCACCGCGGGTCTCCCTGGGCTGCCAGGCGAGCGAGATGGGCCGCCTCGAGAAATGCTCCGTACGTCGCGGTCGCGAGAGCGGCCTGTGCCTTCTTGCCCGATCCCGCCGGCGGATGGAAGCGCACGAATACTTCGCAGGCGGCCTTGGCCGAAGCGGCCGCCGCTCGAGCCGCAGCGCCGCTCTTGCCGCCGCCGCACCCGACGACTGTCGGCAGGAAGAGTGCGACGACGAGGGTGACGAGCTTCCGCATCGTCAAGTGCTCAGCGCCTGAAGAACCACGGGCTGACGTAGGCGACGGCACCGCCGTACGTCGAGTCCTCGAACGGGGCGTGACCCAACGGGTCGTTCGCCCGCTTCGGATCGCAGATCCGCAGAAACAGCCAGCTGCCTTCCGGCGCCGCGTCGAACGTGATGACCGGCTTGCCGTCGCCGGGAACCCGGACCGGGAAGACGTCGTGCAGCGTCGGGTCGTCCTTGCCGGGACCGATCACCTGGACGTAGAGCTTGCGCCCGACCCACTGCGGACCACGGTCGATGTCGAGTTTGATCGTCAGCGGCTTGGCGGGCCGGGCCATCTCCGATCCCATCGGCACGCCGTTGGCGGTTGCGTCGATGCGAAGCCCGGGCTCGCGGGTGCCGAAGGTACGACGCGTCATGATCGCGCGGCGTACGCCTTCCCGCGTCATGTGCTTCACGTAGAGGCCGCCGCGTCCCTTGCCGGTCTGGCCGAACGTCCCCGAGTGCTCGTCGCTGACGCCGCTGAAGCCGACCTTCCACCCTGCGTTGAAGCAAGCGTTGAACGGCTGCGGCATCTTCGAGTCGCGGCCATACCAGAAGTAGTCGGTCGCATCGTGGCTGTCGCCGCCGTTGAAGGTGATCGCGTTGAAGCCCTCGATGAGGAAGATCTGCTTCGCGGCCTTGTGGTGGTAGAGGAAGTCCTGGAAGTTCCCGAAGTAGCCGGGGTGGTTGAAGCTCGCGATCGCATCGGCGCCACCACCGAGCAGCCCAGTGCCCGGCTGGGTGGTCAGCCACTCATAGAACGGCGTGATCTCCGCGGTGTTCGGCAGCTTCTTGAAGTACGGGCTGACCGGCTCGAGCGGAGGGAAGACGCGGTACGCCTCTCCCACCTCGGTCGGCGTGACCAGCGCGCCTTCGTGTGCCGGGTCGGTGAAGTCCTTGCCGAAGAACACGCTGATGTGGCCGACCGTCGGCGTGCTGTATTCGAAACCGCGGAACGCGACGAACCTGCCCGGCTCATACGCCTCGTCGGCGATCTTGGCCATCGTCTGCCAGTCGTTGTCGTCGATTCCGGTGATGAACCGGCAGCCGCCGTCCTGCCACTTCGCGCAGACGTGGTCCCCCAGCCCGTACCCGCCGGACACCGCGTGCTCGGTCATGCAGGCGACGTCGAGGCCGGCGGCGCGCAGATGGTGGAGCGCCTTGTAGGGATCGCCCTCGGCGTCACCCGAGATGAAGCTGTGGTTGTGCAGGTCCGAGTGCACCAGCGTCAGAGACTTCGTGGGGTCGAGTCGCGACCGGCGCGACGCGCCCTTGACGCCGTCGTCGAGGCCGCCGAGAGTCGACCCGAACGCCGGGCGCACCGCAGCCGCACCGCCTGCCAGCGCCAGCGCCTTGACGAACGTACGTCGCTGCAGCCGCTCCATCTAGTGGACCCCTTCCACGACGCGGGTCTCGATCCTGCGGTCCGGGACCAGCCAGATCCCGGCGACCAGGATGTACAGCGCTACTGATACCCAACGTTCGACGAATGCAAGGGGAATGCCTGCCAGGTAGAGCAGCGGCGAGATCTTGCCCTTCACGTCGGCCCCGATCGCGGCGGCAACCAAAGAGCCCTCGCCCTGCTCCCGCACGATCGCTGTCTGCAGCAGGTAGTAAGCGATGGCGGCGCCCAGGCACACCACGCCGTATGCGGCGCATGGCACCGGATCGAAATGGTTCTCGCCCATCCAGCCGGTCGTGAAGGGAAACAACGACAGCCAGAACAGCAGATGCAGATTCGCCCAGAGGATCAGCCCGTTGGTCCGGTGAGTCGCATGAAGCATGTGGTGATGGTTGTTCCAGTAGATGCCGAGGTTGACGAAGCTCAGCAAATAGGTGAAAAAGACCGGCAAGATCGGCCGCAAGGCATGAATTCCGCTCCCGTGGGGCACGTGGAGTTCGAGAACCATGATCGTTATCAGGATCGCGATGACGCCATCGCTGAACGCCTCGAGCCTGCCCTTTGGCATGAACAAAGGCTAAGAGCGCGACCGGCGGACCGGGGCTACGTTGAAGAGGGAAAAGGCACAAAGTGGCATCGACGGGGAGCACAGGTGACAAACGCAACTGACGCGGCACGGATTGCCGAGGTGGCGCCGCGCGACGTCGTCGCCATCACCCTCCCGGCGTCCAGCGCCTATCTCACGGTGCTTCGTACGGCGACCGCAGGCCTGGCCGCGCGCCTCGACTTCACCATCGACGAGATCGAAGACCTGCGTATCGCGGTTGACGAAGCGTGCGCAATGTTGCTGTCCCAGGCCGTGCCCGGAGCCGACATCAGCTGCGAGTTCCAGCTGGAAGGTGACGCGATGACCGTCACTGTCAGCGTGTTGACCCTCGACGGCGAGGAGCCGTCGCGTGACACCTTCGCGTGGACCGTGCTCACCGCGCTAGCCGGAGAGGTCAGCAGCGGTTCCGACCTCGACAAACGGGTAACGATCATGCTGTGCAAGCACCGGAGCGGGTCAGGACGATGACCTTGGAACCCGTCGCGCCGGACCAGCGCGGCGGCGACGTCGGCGGCATCGACATCGACACCTCATCGGAGTCAGCCGAGACGGAGTCGCCGGCGCCCGGGGCCCGGCCCGATCGCGCGCACGCGCGGCAGCTGTTCGCGGATCTCGCGCAGCTGCCGGAGGCCGACCCTGAACGCCGCAAGATCCGCGACGAGCTCGTCGAGATGCACCTCCCGCTGGTCGAGTACCTCGCGCGCCGCTTTCGCAACCGCGGCGAGCCCTTCGACGACCTCGTGCAGGTAGCGACGATCGGTCTGATCAAGTCCATCGACCGCTTCGACCTGGAGCGCGGAGTCGAGTTCTCGACCTACGCAACGCCGACGATCGTCGGCGAGGTCAAACGGCACTTCCGCGACAAGGGCTGGGCGATCCGCGTCCCCCGCAGGCTGCAGGAGATGAAGCTCGCGCTGACCAAGGCCACGAGCGAGCTCTCCCAGCAGAACGGCCGCGCCCCGACGGTTGCCGAGCTCGCCAAGCATCTCGAGATCACCGAGGAAGAGGTCCTCGAAGGCCTCGAGTCGAGCAATGCGTACTCCGCGATATCCCTCGACGCACCCGACCTCGACGACGAGAGCTCGGCCATGTCGGAGACGCTGGGCCAGACCGATGCCGCCCTCGAAGGCGTCGAGTACCGCGAGTCGCTCAAGCCGTTGCTCGAGAAGCTACCGCCGCGCGAGAAGCGCATCCTGCTGCTGCGCTTCTTCGCCAACATGACGCAGTCCCAGATCGCCGCCGAGCTCGGCATCTCGCAGATGCATGTGTCTCGCCTGATCACGCGGACGTTGGTCCACCTGCGCGAGGGACTGCTCGCGGAGGACTAAAGCCCGGCTAGATCCCGCCGAGCGCGTCGCGGCTCGCCGGCAGCGACACCGACACCAGTGTCGCGACGCCCACAACGATCAGCGGCACCATCATCGCGGGCAGCGTCTTCAGCTGCTGCATGCCGACGACGACCGAGAAGAACTGCACGAGGTAGGTCGGCGCCTGCGCCCAGCGCTTCACCCGCCACAGCCCGTACGACGCGGTGAAGACTCCCGCCGACAGCACCAGGACAACCACGCCCAGCAGCACCGCCGTCTGCCGGTCATGAGGGTGCCCGACGAGTGAGCGGATCAGCTCGACCACGCCGAAGATCGCGAAGGCAGCGCCTTGGAGGGCCACGAGCACGGCGGCCAGGGTCAACGTCGGCGGGCGCTCCATCTCAGGTCGCAGGGTAGCCAGCACCGTCTGCGGCCCGTCGCACGCGGGCTACGAGGTCGTGCCGATATCCTCTGGCGATGCGGGCCCTGCTCGTGGTCAATCCCAAGGCCACCGCCACCTCGGCGCGAGAGCGCGACGTCCTGATCCGCGCGCTCGGCAGCGACCTGAAGGTCGATCTTGCTGAGACGACTCACCGCGGTCACGCGATCGAGCTCGGCGCGCAGGCGGTCGAGGAGGCGCTCGACCTGGTCGTCGTCCTCGGCGGCGACGGAACGATCAACGAGGTCGTCAACGGACTGCTCGGTTCGGGCGACTGGCGCGGGCCGTCGGACGAGACGCCGGCGCTCGCCGTCGTCCCTGGCGGCAGCACGAACGTGTTCAGCCGCGCGCTCGGCATCGCGCGCGACCCGGTCGAAGCCACCAGCGAGCTGCTCGAGGCGTTGCGCACCGACCGCTCCCGCCGCATCGGCCTCGGCCGCGTGAACCACCGGTGGTTCACCTTCACCGCCGGAGTCGGACTCGACGCCGACGCCGTACGACGGGTCGAGAAGGCGCGGGCCAAGGGCAAGCGGTCCACTCCGAGCCGCTACACGCGCTGTGCCGTGCGGGCGTACTTCGCATCCGAGAAGCAGCACCCGCCCCTCACGTTGCACCTGCCGGGCGAGGAGCCGATCACCGGGATCTACCTCGGCATCACCAGCAACACCTCGCCGTGGACGTACTTCCGGTCCCAGCCGATCGTGCTCACGCCGCACGCCAGCTTCGACGCCGGCCTCGATCTGGTGGTCCGCGACCGCAACGGCCTGCTCGGCACGCTCTGGGCAGCCGGCGGCATGCTCACCAGCCACGGATTGCGCGGGCGCCACTCCCGCGCCTTCCACGACCTGGCCGAGTTCCGGCTCACCGCGGACACCCCGATGCACTTGCAGGTCGACGGCGACTACCTCGGGCTCTGTGAGAGCGCACACCTCCAGGCGGTCCCCGACGCCATCCGCGTCATCGCCTGACGACATTCACAAAGCTCCACTACGTCCCAAAAGCGGACAGTCGCCGGAGTCGCCGAGCACCCGAACGGACGCGTTGTGAGGTATGCCACAGCGGTTCCACTCCGGATTCCGCCTAGGTCGCTTGCTCGGCGGCTGACCGACCGCTTAGCGTGCGGAATAGGCCGAGTGGTGAGTCCCTGGACACCCCGCGAGGCGACGCAATAGCGTCCCGGGTACTTGATCGTTCTTCTTCGATCAAGCGTCCGGACTAGTTCGTGAAACTGTTCACAAAGTGATCGGGGTCGCGGGCTGGGAACGACGACGGACGATGGCCATCCAGGCCGCGCCCCGACGGAAGGACGAGACGCATGGACTGGCGCCACCGGGCTGCCTGCCGTGACGAAGATCCCGAGCTGTTCTTCCCTATCGGCACCACCGGCCCCGCCCTGCTGCAGGTGGACGAGGCCAAGGCTGTCTGCGGCCGCTGCGACGCGGTGGACGAGTGCCTGAGCTGGGCGCTGGACAGTGACCAGGACGCCGGCGTCTGGGGTGGTCTGTCGGAGGACGAGCGGCGCGCCGTCAAGCGACGCCGCGTCCGCACGGCCCTACGCACCGCCTAGGTCGCCGGTGGCGGCCTACCCTTGACGGCAAAGGGGCGCCGGCGGAGCCGGCACCGATGTGGGCGGCAGGTGGGGAGGTGGACGTGTGTCCGAGGACTACATCCGGCCCCCGATCGTCGCGCTCGAGCCACGGAGTGAGCGCGCCGCGGTCTGGCGCTTCCGGATCCTGCTCGTCGCGATCCTGCTGCTGCTGATCGTCGCCATCGTCGTGGCCACCCGCGCGATCGTGCACAACAACGACGGCACCGGCACGGTCGGCGGTGCCCTGCGCCACGCGTCGACGCTCGCTACGTCGCTGCGCTGATCCGGATGGTGGCGACGGTGCCGCCGCCCTCCCTCGCAGCAACGGTCAGCTGTCCCCCGAGCTCGCTCTCGACGAGGGTGCGAGCGATCGCGAGCCCCAGGCGATCCGAGCCATCGATCGAGAACCCGTCCGGCAAGCCGCGCCCGGAGTCGATCACCTCGACCACCAACCCACCCTCGGCCGACCGCGAAACCCGCACGTCCACCGCACCCGAGACCGTCTCGGCGTAGGCGTGCTCGACGGCGTTCTGCACCAGCTCCGACAGCACCATCGCCAATGGTGTCGCGACCTCCGCGGTCAGGACGCCGAACGAGCCCAGCCGGCGCAGGGCAACGCGCGCCCCGGCAACCTCGACCACCATCGCCAGCACCTGGTCGGCGACGTCGTCGAAGCGCACCGACTCGTCCAGGCCGCCGGACAACGTCTCGTGCACCACGGCGATCGAGGAAACGCGTCGTACCGACTCCTCCAGCGCCGTCCTCGCCTCGGGGGCGGCGAGGCGACGCGCCTGCAGCCGTAACAGTGCCGCGACGGTCTGCAGGTTGTTCTTCACCCGGTGATGGATCTCGCGGATGGTGGCGTCCTTGCCGACGAGTGCGCGCTCCTGCCGGCGCAGCTCGGTGACGTCGTGGACGAGCACCAGCGCACCGATGTGGTCACCACCGGGCCGTAGTGGAAGCGCGCGTAGCTGCACCACCGCATCGTGCGCCTCGAGATCGATACCGGCCGGCGTTCGCCCGGTCGCGACGTTGGCAAGGAGCTGCGGCGAGCCGGCATCCGCGAGTGCGACGGTCACCTCCGACAGCGACTGTCCCGCGAGGTCGCCTCGGTGACCGAGCCGGCGGTACGCCGACAGCGCGTTGGGGCTGGCGAAGCTGACGATCCCGTCGGCGTCGAGCTGGATCAGACCGTCGCCGACACGTGGGCCGCTCCATTCCGCGCCGGACTCACCGGGATAGGGCCAGCGACCTTCGGCGAGCATCTGGGCGAGGTCGTTCGCACTGCGCAGATACGCGATCTCGAGCTGACTCGGCGTCCGCGCCGCGGCGAGGTTGGTGTCGCGCGCGACGACCGCCACCACCTCACCGTCGACCCGGACCGGCAGCGCCTCCTGTCGAAGTGGCGCCTGCCCGACCCACACCGGATCGCCCTCGCGGGAGATCCTGCCCTCGGCGAGCGCCACGGCGACCTGTGGGCGTTCAGCGGCAGTGAGCAGGGTGCCGACGAGGTCGTCCTGGTAGGCCGTCGGCCCGGTCGTCGGACGCATCTGCGCGACGACCACGAAGTGCTCGCCGTCGCCGTCCGGCACCAGCAGCAACAGGTCGGCGAAGGAGAGGTCGGCCAGCAGCTGCCAGTCGGCGACGAGCCGGTGCAGCGCCTCGCTCACTCCGCCGGCACGCGGCGCCGTCGCGTCGGAAAAGCCGCGCGACGCGAGCAGCTCGTCCATCGTCGGCACGCCCTGAGCCTAGGAGCGCCAGCGAAGCTGGCGCGCGCGGTCTAGGCACCCGGCGGGATGTTGCCCTCCTGGGCGATGTAGTGGGCCCGGCGAATCCACCACGGGCTGTGGTAGACGACCGTGCCGTCCTGGAACGTGAGCTGGCCGCGGCGGATCAGACGCGACCACCAGCCCTGACTGTCGCTGCCCATCCGCACCACACCGGGCCCACGGTCGTACACCGCGAGCCGCTTGCCGGGGTAGTGGAACGGCCAGTCCCGATACACGTAGACGCGACGGTCGGTGACGATGAGGATCCGGTGGAAGTAGAAGCTGAACAATGAGAGTGCGGTTTCGAGCAGCTCACCGAACGTCGGAATGAGCTTCGCGATGTCCTCAACCACCCCGAACGTGAGCATCGTGGCGAGGTTGTTGTAGGTGAAGGCGACGGCCACCGCCGGCTCGCTCAGGTGTGCTCGGCGCGCCACCCGGTTCGCCATTCGCTGGTTGTAACGAGTCACCTGCACTTGCCGCTGCGAGGCCATCGCATACGTCTGCGCCGGGGCATAGGTCTGTGGCGGCGCGGCAGCGAACGGTTGTGGTGGCTGCGGCACTTGCGGATTTGGCTGAGTGTGCTCGGTCCAGGCCGATCCACTCCAGTACCGCAGCATCTGCGGCGTCGAAGGGTCCGCGTACCAGCCGGCCGGTGGAGGTGACTGCGTCATTCGCCTTACGCGACTATGTCCATACGGGGTGGCTACGCCACCAGGCCGACGCGGCGGAGTTCGACGGTGAGGTCGTGCGGGTTGGTCGAGGCGGTCATCGCGGCATCGAGCGTGATGACGCCGTCACGGATCAGCGCGACCAGATGCTGGTCGAAGGTCTGCATGCCGTAGTACGAGCCGTCTGCGATCAGCGCCATGATCGACGAGGACTTTTCCGCGTCCATGATCGCGTCCGCGACGCGGCCGGTGTTGACGCAGACCTCCAT
>JAICMG010000001.1 GCA_025929365.1 Frankiaceae bacterium | reverse complement strand
GACGTACTACGGCGTCCCGGGCCTCGGGACGCTGAACCTGATCTCCAGCATCGGTGCCGGGATCCTCGGCCTGTCGATGGTGGCGTTCGCGATCAACGTGCTGATCTCATTGCTGAACCGCCGTCCGGCCGGACCGGATCCGTGGCTCGGCCACAGTCTCGAGTGGGCGACGTCATCGCCGCCGCCGCCGCTGAACTTCACGCCCGACTACCCGTTCCCGAAGGTGACGAGCTTCACCCCGCTGCTGGACCGGCGCCTGGCCGGCGAGGCGCCGGCGCCGGAGACGGTGGGTGCGTCGTGAGCCGCGTGAGCGGGCCGGATGTGGTTGCCGGGTGGGGGCTGTTCAACGGGTTTCTGGTTGCCGGGCTCATCGGTTACGGCGAGAGCGCCATCCCGATCGCGCTGTACGCCGGGTCCGCCGTGCTGATCGAGCTGGTCGCGCTGACGACGTGGTGGGTGATGCGAGCGCACCCGGTCTGGGCGGCTCGATCGCCATCGCCGAGGCGGACTCGGACCTCCGCACTGGCCGCCGCCGCCATCGCCCTGGTGGGCGCCGGCATCGTCTGGAGCTGGTGGATGGCGCTGCCCGCTCTGTATCCGATCGCTGCGATGTTCACCCCCGAGGGCACTTGATGATGCCCGGCAGCACGGCTGACGTGGCCGAGATGGCACTCATGGGGCTCGAGACCTCCGTGGTCGCACCGCTGATCGTCCTGCTGTTGCGATCCTGGCCGGGTTGGCGGGTGCTGACCTGGCCTGCGGTCGTGGCATTGCCGGTGTTTCTCGTCGGGCACGCGGCGATCACCGCCTGGATGGCCGTGGTGATGCCGCCCGTCCTGCCGGACGTCGGCGTCCATGCCGCGCTCGTCGCGCTCTCGCTCGTGTTCTGGCTGCCGGTCCTCGGCCGCGACCGGCGCTTGAGCGACGCGGGCCGCAGCGTCTACCTGTTCCTCGCGATGCCGACGATGGACCTCGCCGGTGTCTTCGTCGTCCTTCATGGCGACTCGCCGGGCGGGCTGGCGATGATCGTCGCGATGCTTCCGGTTGGTCTGGTGGCGGTGCTGCTCACATGGCGCTGGATCGCCGCCGAAACCGTCGCCGAGCGATCAGTGCACGACGCGGCGCTCGCCGCCGCGTCCCCGGTCCGCTGAAGCGACGCCGCTGCGGTCGCGACGTCGCGCGGGTAGGTCCGGGCCGCCCGCAGGACCACGAAGATCGAGGCGGCGAGGGGCGCCAGCATGATGAGGAACGCGGCCTGCAGGCCGGCGTGGCCGCCGCCGGCCAGGTTGTCGGCGAGCAGCCCGAAAAGCAGCGGCGCCACCGCCTCCGCGGGTTGTTTCAGCAGGCCGCGGACCGCCTCGGCCCGCCCCCACAGCGCCGGGTGCATGATGTCGAGCCGGCCGGCATCGACCGGTGGGTTCACCGCCGCGAGTGCCGCGGCGGCGAGACCCAAGAAGAGGATTCCCGGACCCAACGAGCTCACCAGCAGCGCCGGCACGAATGCCACCGTCGCCAGCCCGAGCATCGCTGCCGCCATGACGACGCGCCCGCGCAGGTGGTGCTTCACGCCGAACCGGTCGCTGATCCACCCGCTGGCCAGGACGCCGACGATCGCGAAGCCGCCGAGCACGAGGGTGATCGTGCTCGCCACTGCCTGCCCGACGCCGTACTGCGGTTTGACGTACTCGATTCCGAACGCCTTGGCACCCGCGAAGAAGAAGTAGCCGGCCGAGCCCGCGACGATGAGGTAGACGTTCGTCCTGACCCGGAGCACATAACGCGCTGCGTGCCAGAAGGACCATTCGCTCGGGTCGTCGTCGACGACCAGATCTTCGTGCGGCTCGACCTCGGACAGGACCGAAGCCTGCATCGTGCTCATCTCAAGACGGTCGGACTCGTCGAGGCGCGCCGATGACCGAGCCGACAGCTGGGTCGCGCCCTCGGGGATCCGGCCCGGACCACCACGGGCCGGTTCCGGCAACCGCCGCAACAGCAAGCCGAGGGCCAACGCGGGCAGGCAGAGCACGAGGAACGACGCGCGCCAGCTGATCGAGGCGAGGCTGCCCGAGACCGTGAAACCGAAGCCGGTGCCGAGCAGCTCGCCGGTGAGCACGTAGCCCCAGATGCGGCCTCGTTCGCCGGGCGCGAAGAAGTCGCCGATCAGGCTCGACGCCGCGGGAGCGGCCACCGCCACGGCCGCGCCGAGCACGCAGCGCGTGACGAGCAGCTGCGTGAACGACTGCGCTGCGGCGCAGCCGGCCATCGCGAGCGCCCACGAGCCGACGCCGACGGACAGCAGCCGGGTGCGGTTGACCCGGTCGACCAGCGAGCCGAGTGGAAGGGCGGCCAGGGCGGCGCTGAACGCGGTGACCGCCGCGATCAAGCCGAGACCGGTGTGCGTGAGGTGCATGCTGCTGCGTAGCTGAGTGGCGCTCGCGCCGACCGCCGCCTGGTCGGCGCCGGCGAGGCCGAGAACCCCCGCGAGCAAGAGCAGAACGCGCCGGCGAGCTGGTCCGCCGAGGACGCGGTCCAGCCGCTCGATCGGGTACACGACGACCCGGGAGGTCAGTCCGTCTCGGTGCTGTGACCGCCGGGAGCGGCCCGAGTGTCTCCCGCATGCTGGCCGCCTTGTCGCGCGCGGCCCGTCCGAACGTGATCGGACTTCTCGTCGCGCTGGAACACGAGTGTCCAACGGCCCAGCTGCAGCCGGTCGCCGTGGTGCAGTCCGGTGAGGCTGATCGCACCGTTGACCGTCGCCGAGCCGTCGGCGGTGGTGGGAGCGAACACGAACTCGTCGTCGCCCGCCCGCCACTCCACGACGGCATGTGCCGGGGCGATGCCCTCGAGCACGATGTCCTGGTCGGACCCGCTTCCGATCGTCGTAGCGCCCATCCCGAGCGGGAACTCGATCTCGTAGCCGAGCGCCTCGGGTCCGTCGACCGTCGCGTGGCCGCCTTCGGGGACGACGACGAGGCGTGGTCGCCCGCTGCCGGGAGCCGGATCGTCAGACATGCGTATCTCCGTTTCGTCGTTAGAGGATCGGCCGGCCGCCGGTCACGGCCACCCGCGCACCGGAGATGTAGCTCGCCTCATCCGAGGCCAGCAGGACATAGACGGGAGCGAGCTCCGCCGGCTGCCCGGCGCGGCCCAGTGCGGTGTTCTCGCCGAACTTCTCCACCTTCTCCGGCGGCATCGTGGCCGGGATCAACGGCGTCCAGATCGGTCCCGGTGCGACGCTGTTGACCCGGATTCCGCGATCGCCGAGCAGCTGCGCGAGGCTGGCCGAGAAGTTCGCGATCGCCGCCTTGGTCGCGGCGTAAGGCGCGAGCTGCGGCGACGGCATGTCGGAGTTCACCGAGGAGCTGCCGATGATCGTCGCGCCCGCTGACATGTGGGGGAGTGCGGCCTTGCACAGGGAGAACATCGCGTGGATGTTCGTGCGGAAGGTGTAGTCCCACTCCTCGTCGGAGATCTCCTCGATCGTCTCGTGCGTCATCTGGTAGGCCGCGTTGTTGACCAGGATGTCGACGTGTCCGAACTCCTCGACCGCGGTCGCGACGATCTCGCGGCAATGTGCGGCGTCGGACACGTCGCCTCTGACCAGTACGGCGCGACGGCCGGCATCCTCGACGTACCGAGCGGTGTCCTTGGCGTCCTCGTCCTCGCTGAGGTAGGAGATCAGCACGTCGGCGCCCTCGCGGGCGTAGGCGATCGCCACGGCTCGGCCGATTCCGCTGTCGCCGCCGGTGATGATCGCGGCCTTGCCGGTCAGCCTGCCGTGGCCCTCGTAGCTCTCCTCGCCGCAGTCGGGGACCGGCCGCATCTCCTTCTGGACGCCCGGGGGCTCCTGCTGTTGAGCGGGCTGGGACATCTGCACCTCACGACGTTGTGTGCTCTCGTCGTGCAGGTGCCCCCACTACTGATGAGGAAACGCGCCTGGCCCGCTATGAGGTGACGTCGGCGTCGCTGAACCTCGCCCAGGCGAGACCGCCGGCGATCCCGACGTAGGCGAGCTGCAGCAGGAGATGGCGGGCGAGCGAGCCGTAGTCGGGGCCAACGCGGATCAGGGTCCCGAATGTTCGCCAGTAGTGGCTGACGAGCGCGCCGTGGATCGCGTGCAGCTGCGGGATGGAGTCCAGGACGAGACTCAGTACGGCGAACCCCAGGGTGCCGGCCATCGCGCCCATCGGCACCTCGGTCAACGTCGAGATCAGCAAGCCGACGGCGAGCAGTCCGAACAGGGACAGCCAGACGTAGATCAGCACCCCGAGGACCCGAAGCAGGCCCTCGCCGGGGGAGACCGTCTGCCCGCCCAGCAACGTGAAGGAGCCGGCGCCGAACAGGGAGACGCCCGCGATCGCGGCGACGATCGCGATGGTGCTGACGGCGGCGAGCGCGTACGTCGCGATGCCGACCGCCTTGACCAGCAGCAGGCGTCCGCGCCGTACCGGCACACCGAGGAGGTAGCGCAACGTGCCGGCCTGCGCCTCCCCGGCGACGGAGTCGGCGCCGATGATGCCGACGACGACCGGGAGGAACAGGTTCAGCGTGACGAGGAGCGCGGTCAGCACGAGGAACAGGCCATTGCCCGTGATCCGGTCGAGGAACTGCGGGCCGCCGCCGTCACCGGGGCCGCCCGGAGGCGAGACCTTCACCGCGAGTCCGATGGCGAGCGGGATTGCGGCCAGCGCGCCGAGCAGGATCAGGTTGCGCCGGCGCCCGAACACCAGTCGAAGCTCGGAGCGGAGCTGGCGTCCCAGTGCACCGCGGTGACGGCGCGGCACGACGACCCCGTGACCGACTGCCTCAGCGAGCGACATCGAAGCCCTCCCCGGTGATCTCGACGAAGAGGTCCTCGAGCGCCGGCTTGCTCACGGCGAGACCGCGTACCGGGACGCCGGCGTTGACGAGCGCAACCGTCACCGCTTCCGGTTCGATCGATCCCAGCGACGCGTGCACCTCATCACCGCTCACCGCCGCATCGGCCAGGCCGAGAGTGGCGAAGGTCTTGCGGGCGAGCTCGGTGGCGGGCGTCGTCACGGTGACGATCGTCGTACCGCCGCGACGCAGGTCGTCCAGAGTGCCCTGCGTCACCAGCTTGCCGACGCTCATGATCCCGACGTGGGTGCAGATCTGCTCGACCTCGGCGAGCAGGTGGCTGGAGACGAAGACGGTCAGCCCGTCGTCGGACAGCTCTCGGATCAGGTGGCGTACTTCTCGGGTGCCTTGCGGGTCGAGGCCGTTGGTCGGCTCGTCGAGGACGAGCAGCTCGCGCGGCTGCAGCAACGCGGCAGCGATGCCGAGCCGCTGCTTCATGCCGAGTGAGTACTGCCGGAACTTCTTGTTCGCGGCCGCGGTCAGCCCGACGCGTGCCAGTGCATTGCTCAGCCGTTCCTCGTGGGTTGCCGGGTCCGCCGTCTCGTCCATCCGGTCGAGTCTTCGCAGGTTCGCCCAGCCGCTCAGATACGGGTGAAACGCCGGACCCTCGACGAGTGCGCCGACCTTCGCGAGTGCATGCGCCTCGTTACCCGGCACCGGATCGCCGAGCAGCGACACGGCGCCGTCGGTCGGACGGATCAGGCCGAGCAACATCCGGATCGTCGTGGTCTTCCCGGACCCGTTCGGACCGAGGAACCCATACACCGCACCGCGTTCGACGGTGAGGTCGATGTGGTCGACCGCGACCTGGCCGGAGCGAAACCGTTTGGTCAGTCCCGTCGTCGCGATGACGGGCGCCGACCGCGGTATCGCGGTGTCCTCGGCCTCGCCTTCGACCAGCGTCGTCACTGCGCTGCCTTGGTGAGCGCGAGCTGTTCGAGGAAGGCGGGGCCGACCGCCCCGATCAGGACGCGGTTGTCGTTGGTGACGAGGATCGTCAGCAGGCTGGTCGTGATGACATGGCCCGCAGCGACCTTGGTCGCGAACTGGTCGAGCATCCCCGTCAGGTCGTTGCCGACCGGTCGCTGCGAGACAGGCCGCTTCTGGCCGGGCTGGATCGCTTGCGGGGCGGGGAGGTTCGCCGGCACCGCGGTCGGCGCCGGCAGCTTGCCGACGAACACCGACGTCCAGCCCGTGCCGATCACGCGGCGCGCGAAGGAGCGTGCCGCTCGGTGCACGCGGGCGACGTGGCCGCTGCCCTCGGGCCGGGTGTTCAGCGGACCGGCGCCGGCCGGCGCGACCTGCCCGCGCATCCCGCCGAACGGCGACTGCTGCAGCGTTGCGCCTGGTGGCCTGGTGAAGGTGAAGGTCGAGGCGCTGGGCGCCTTCATCGAGATGCTGGTGAAGCCGACCGAGAACGCCGGTTGCTTGGTGTTCTTCCGTGACCAGATCTCCACGCGCAGCGGCATCGAGGTCGCGGAGTCGAGTGCGATCCGCACGGAGCCGATCAGCGTGCGGGCATCGCGCGGCACGAGGTCGAGCTGGTAGGCCGACCGCCCGGCAACCTCTGCCGTCCGGTCGACGGTGACCCGTGTCGACGGGTCGATCCTCGCCAGTGCTTGCTTGGCGGACCGCGTGGGATCCACGGGCACCGTCGCCCTCAGTGCCCCATGCGGCCTGTCTGTGCTGAGGGTGTTGTGCGAGACCGAGTTGCCATCGCTCGAGTAGGTCCACAGGGCGGCGCCGTTGTGGACGACGTCGGTCTCCGAGAGGTCAGAGAGGAAGATCGCGACCCGCTGGCGTCCGGGACCGCCGTACGCGATCTGCGCCGTGTGCGACCCGGTCAGCAGCGTCACGAGCTGCACCAACTGGGACTGGCTGCCTGGCGAGATCCCAGCCGGCAGGTTGGCGTCGCTGATGCCGGGCAGTCCCAAGCGGGCCGTCTCGACCGTCGTCCCGCTGAACTGCGGGAGGTGCGCCTGCTCCAGGGAAGCGAGCAGCTGCGCGGCCGTGCGGGCAGGGAGCTTCGGATGTTGCGCTCCCGAGGCGGCTTGCGGCGCGATGACGACGACGGCGGTGATGGCAGCCACGCCGACGGGCAGGAGGAAGCGCGCGCGATGGCGGGTCAGTGACGCGATCTGCATGAGGACACCATGGCGGAGTCGTTCTGAGAGCAGGCTGAGAGCGTGTCCGCCCGCGGGGTTTGCTGCGAGCGCAGGGGGGCCCGAGACTGACCCGGTGCGCCTGCTGGTGGTCGACGACGAGCGACGGCTCGCGCGGGCACTGCAGCACGGGCTGGCCCGCGAGGGATACTCCGTCGACCTCGCCCACGACGGTGCCGCCGGCCTCGACGCGGCGATGTCGGGCAGCTACGACGCGATCGTGCTCGACCTGATGCTTCCCGTCCTTTCCGGCTACGAGGTGGTGCGCCGGCTTCGAGCGGCCGAGGTGTGGACGCCGGTGCTGATGCTGACGGCCAAGGACGGCGAGTACGACGAGGCCGACGCCCTCGACGAGGGCGCTGACGACTACCTGACCAAGCCGTTCTCGCTCGTCGTACTGGTCGCTCGGCTCCGCGCCCTGCTACGACGAGGGGTCGGCGCGCGGCCCACAGTGATGCGCGCTGGGCCGGTGGCGGTCGACCCGGGTAGCCATCGGGTGACTGTCGACGGTCGCGAGGTCGAGATCACACCGCGGGAGTTCGCGCTCCTCTCCTATCTGACGCGCCGGCCCGGCCGGGTCGTGTCGAAGGCCGAGCTGTACGAGCACGTGTGGGAGTCCCACGACGCGAGCGGTGATCTCAACGTCGTCGAGGTCTACGTCGGGTACCTGCGGCGCAAGCTGGGCCGCGACGTGATCGAGACCGTCCGCGGTGCCGGCTATCGGGCTCGCAGCTAGATGAACCGGTGGCGGCGGCTCGGGCTGCGCGCCCGGCTGACGCTGATCGCGACCGCCGCGCTCGCGGTCGGCATCGCGGCCGGCAGCGTGCTGCTGTTGCGCGGCTTCGCGACGAGCCGGGTGCACGCGATCGACGCGTCGACCCGGCCGGTGGTCGACAACATTGCCGGGCTGGTGGCCGCCGGCGCGACACCGGCCACGCTCCCCGTGCAGGCCGGACAGAGCGCACAGGTGCTCTCCGCCGGCGGCGCCGTCATCGCCGTGTCGCCAGGGACGTCACACACGCTGCCGCTTGTCGGGGTTTCCGTCGCCGCTCGACTCGCGCACGACGGGCCCGCGAGCAGACGGGTGGACCAGGTAGCGGCAACCGGGGTGAACCGCGTCCTGGCTCGCGTGGTCCGGACGGGGGCGGGCACGGAGTACGTCGTCGTTGCCGAGTCGCTGCAGGACGAGCGCGCGACGTTGCGCAGTCTCCGCCGGTTCGTCGCCGTCGCGGCGCCCATCTTGTTGGTCGTGTTCGGGGTGATGGTGTGGCTGCTCCTTGGTCGTGCGCTGGGCGCGGTCACTGCACTCGGCCGAGGCGCGGAAGCCATCACCGATCCGGGCGCGGGCGCGCGGCTTCCGTTGCCGGACAGCCAGGACGAGATCCGTGACCTCGCCGTCTCGCTCAACGCCATGCTCGAACGGCTCGATGCCGCTGCCACCAGGGAGCGGCAGTTCGTGGGTGACGTCGCGCATGAGCTGCGCAGTCCGCTCGCGTCCATCTACACGCAGCTCGAGGTGGCGCTCAACGAGCCCGACGCGGCAACGCGCTTCGAGCTGCTCTCCGGAACGTTGCACGACACGCAACGACTGGGCGGCTTGGTCGACGACCTGCTGACGCTGGCGCGGATGGAGTCCGACACCGCCTTCACGTCGGAGATCGTCGATGTCGCCGAGATCGTCGATGTCACGAGCACCGATCGCCTGCTGGTCAATGGCGACCGTCGCGCGCTGGCTCGGGCGATCGACAACCTCGTCGCGAACGCACATCGCCATGCAGCGAGCCGAGTCGTGGTGAGCGCCAACCGGGCGGCACCCGGCGCGATCGAGGTGCGAGTCGACGACGACGGACCCGGCATCGCGGTGGCCGACCGGCAACGCGTGTTCGAGCGGTTCGTCCGTCTCGACGATGCGCGGGCGCGCGACGACGGGGGGAGCGGGCTCGGCCTGGCGATAGTCCGGGCCACGGCGCTCGCGCACGGTGGGAACGCCAGGATCGAGGACTCCGAGCTGGGTGGCGCGTTGTTCGTCCTCAGCCTTCCCGCGGCGGACTAGCTGCGGAGCTCGCAGGTGAACGCGGTGGGCGCCGTGCCGGCAGCTTGACGCGGATGACGCGCTCCGCGTGCGACATCTCGAGCAGGTCACGCCGTCTGCCTGCCAGCAGGTCGACGAGGTCGATCGAGCCGACGACGCTTCGGTCGTCGCCGCGCGTCACTACTGCGCAGCGGGTCTTGTGGGCGGCGGCCATGACATACGCGGTGTGCCGAAGCGTGTCGTCCAGGTAGACCGTGGGTGCCCCGTCCTCGACGTCGGTGTCGCTGCTCATGACGTCGCCGACGAAGGCCATCTCGAGCGGGTCGACGTCGTACTCCCGCGAGAGGTGATAGCCGCGCCGAGCGATCTTCTCGGTCAACACGCTGCGCTTGAGGATCACGACCGACATGCCGAACGCGACCGTCGCGCCGATCAGCAGCGGAAGCACCGCGTCGAGCCGTCCGGTCAGCTCGATGGCGAAAACGACGCCCGTGAACGGGGAGCGCATCACCCCGCCGAGGACCCCGGCGAGGGCGACCAGCGGCCAGAAGCCGGCGCCGACCGAGGGGAAGATGTGGGCCTCGAGGGTGCCGAGCGCGCCGCCGATCATGAACATCGGTGCGAGCACGCCACCCGACGTGCCCGAACCGAGCGACAGGGACCAGATCAAGGTCTTGACGACGAGTACGCCGGCGACGAGGCCCAACCCGATCGATCCGGTGAGCTCCGCGTCGATGACGTTGTAGCCCACGCCGAGTGTCTGCGGGACGAGCAGCCCACCCACTCCGATGATCAGCCCGCCGAGCGCCGGCCACCACATCCAGTGGATCGGCAGCCGGCGGAAGCCGTCCTCCGACGCGTACACGAGAACCGTCGCGATGACCGCAAGCAGCGCGGAGCCGACGCCCGAGACCGCGCACAGGAGGTAGCTGACGGCCGTGAGGTGCAGCGGGCCGTGCACCGGGAAGAGCAGGCCGCTGCCCAGCAACGGCCGCCGAAGTGCCGATGCCACGGCGACAGCTGCCGCCACGGGCACGTAGCTGCGCGGCCGCCACTCGAACAGCAGCAGCTCCACCGCGAGGAGGACCGCGGCAAGCGGCGTGTTGAACGTCGCCGCCATGCCGGCGGCGGCACCGGACACGAGCAAGGTCTTTCGCTCGTCAGCCGTGAGGTGCAGGAACTGCGCGAACAGTGACCCGACGGCGCCGCCGGTGGCGATGATGGGCCCTTCGGCACCGAACGGGCCGCCGGTGCCGATCGCGATCGCGGAGGCCAGCGGCTTCAGCACTGCGACCCTCGGTTGGACCTTGCTCCCGCCGATGAGGATCGCCTCGATCGTCTCCGGCATGCCGTGGCCGCGGATGCGTTCGGAGCCGTACCGGGCAAGGATGCCGATCACAAGACCGCCCGCGACCGGCGCGAGCAGGACCAGCGCGGGGTTGTGGTGCTGTCCATCCGGTGCCACGAGGGTCGTGTCGAGGCGGTGGTAGAAGACACCGTTGGTGATGAAGCCGATCAGCCGTAACAGCGCCCAGGAGACGCAGGCGCTGACCGCGCCGATCGGCAGCGCGAGCCCCGCGATGGCGAACAGCCGCGGCGTCGCACTGAAGTCTCCGAGGTGGCTCAGGTCGCGAACGTGCGATGCAGCGGGGTCGAGCGGCTCGGTTGTGGGCGTCAGCCGGTCCACCCAGGCGTCCAGTCCTGCTCCGGGCCGTCACCCGCGGCAGCCGTGAAGGCCTGCATCGCCTCGACCATGGCGTCCCGGCGGTCGGGTGCGATCCGGCGCGCGATCCGCGAGATGACGGCTTGGCGCCGCGCGGTGACAGCCCGTACGACGGCCTCCCCGGCCGGTGTGATCTCAAGGCGCGTGGCACGGCGGTCTTCGGCGTCAGCCGTCCTTGAGATGAGCCCCTTGCGTCGCAGTCGCGACGCCATCCGGGTAGCTGTCGAGCTGTTCACGCCGAGATGGGTGGCGAGATCGGCAACTCGAAGCCTGCCGTGGTCGCTGAGTGTGGCGAGCGCTCTGAACTGCACCAGGGTCAGGTCGGTGGACTCCTCGGCAACGGACCGCAGTGCGATGCCGACGAGTGCGCGGCTCAGCCCGAGTACCGCGTCGGTCAACTCGTCGCGCGTGCCCGCGGTCACCGGCATGACGGGCTCGATGACGTGCGGAATGGGCTCGCGCTGGACATACGTGCATTATGCATGTATCCATAGGAGTGGACCACGCGGGGGGTCGTGGCGGCGTTGGAGGAGGCGTTACGGCAATGGATCCCTTGCTCGCCGTGATCATTGCGATGGCGCTGGTGCTGTTCGTCGCGGCGGTCTACATGGAGTGGCTGGGTCTGCTGAGCATCGTCACCTCTCGCAGCGGCGCGCGGCACACGGGTTGCGGCCACCGAAAGCTCACCCCTGCCAATGAGCGCCAGATGTGCTGGCGCTGCCGGCATCAGCGCCTGGAGCACGTGCTGCACACGATTCAGCACTAGCCACCGCGCTCGGGCGCCTCGTCGGCGGTGAGCCCGGGCAGGGAGGCGGAGTGCGAGGACATGCCGCCGTCGATGACCACCGTCTGGCCGGTGATGTAGCGCGCCTCATCCGATGCGAGGAAGGCGACGAGCGCCGCGACGTCGGTCGGTTCGCCGACGTACGGCGTGAGCGTCCTCGAGGTGTACTGCGCCAGCATGTCGGCAGGGATTCCGTCGCGCGCGGCCTGGGTGAGGATCAAACCAGGAACGATCGTGTTGGCGCGGACCCCCGAGCGACCGTGCTGGGTCGCGATCGAGCGGGTCAGCGACTCGACTCCCGCCTTCGAGGCGCTGTACGCGGTGCGGGTGAGGTCGCCCTTCAGCGCAGCGCCTGATGACATGTTGATGATCGATCCGCGTCCGCCGCGAACCATGTGCGGGACAGCGTGCTTTGCCATCAGGAACTGGCTGCGAAGGTTGACCGCGAAGGTCCGGTCCCAGACCTCAGTGCCGATGCTCGACACCTCGCCATCCAGCGACAGCACTGCGGAGTCGGTGAGTGCCGCGTTGTTGTCGAGGATGTCGATCGCGTCATAGCGAGCGACGGTCGCGTCGACCAGCGCGACGATGCTCGCCTCGTCGGCGAGCTCGACGGCAATCGCGGCGACGTCGTGGCCGGCTGATCGCAGGCTTTCGGCGAGTGCCGTGGCGCCCGGTTCATCGACGTCGGCGACGACGACCGACGCGCCTTCGCTCGCGAGCCGGGCGACGACGGCAGCGCCGATCCCGCGGGCGCCGCCGGTGACGATGGCGACCCGACCTTCGAGCCGGGTCACAGCCGCCCGAGATCGCGCAGCCAGTCCACCAGCTGTTGCATGCCTTCGCCGATGCTCATCGGTTCGTAGCCGAGTGCGGTGTGCGTCGGGTTGTCTGCGTTGCGCGCCGCCCGAACCTGGTCCGCGGAGGCTTCCGCAATCGCGTAGAGGGTGGGTCCGAAGAACTCGAGTTGCTCAGGCGACGCCACCCGGTGGTCGATGTCGGTCACGCGGTGGTCGACGCCCGCGATCTCGCACGCGATGTTGCAGCCTTCCGCCGTACTGAGCTCGTCTTCGGGCCGGCCGACGAGCCAGTACCGCGCGCCCGGCACTCCCCGGTCGAGCGCGGCGATCGCGCCCGACGCGACGTCACTGGCGGCGACCCAGGTGACGGGGAATCGAAGGTAGGCGGTGATCTTGCCGCGAATCGCTGAGAGCAGGACCCGGTTGAAGCTGGTCGGGTGAAGCGCGCGTGCGACGACCGGGCTCGGTCCGTAGATCGCTCCGGGATGGCACGTGAGGACATCGTCGCCCACCTCGGCGCGGCGATGCGCCTCGCGGTAGGCCGCGAGCTTCGTGACCGTGTACGGGTCCTCCGGCGGGGTAGCGAGCACGGGCGCTTCCTCGCGCTGCACGGGGAGCGTGAGGTCGAAGAAGGTACTGGTGCTGAGCGCGACCACCCGCCGCATGCCGTGCGCCCTGCCGGCGTCGAGGACGTTGGTCGTGCCATCGACGTTGACCGTCTGGAAGTCGGCAAGGTTCTGGCTTGCTCCACCTAGCAGAGCCGCGGAATGGATCGCCGCTTCGCAGCCCTTGGCGGCACGCAGCACGTCGTCGGCGTCGGTGATGTCGCCTTGGACGAGCTCTACCCCGATCGCGGAGAGCGCGGTCGCGTCGTCGGGGTTGCGGACGAGCGCGCGCACGTCGTCACCGCGTTCGACGAGCTGCCGGCAGACGTTGGCTCCGGCGAGACCCGTGCCGCCGGTGACGAAGACGGTGCTCATGCGTGGACGGAGGACTCGTGGCGGGAGTCGACCTGGTCCGCCGAGTAGGGCAGGGCGGGAGTCTCGGTGCCGAAGATGTCGAGGGTGTGCACGAACCGGTGCACGCCCATCATCTCGGCGCAGGCGAAGCCGAGCTCGACGATCTGTGCGGTCGTGAAGACTTCGCTGAGCGCACGGTAGAAGTCGGCGTCGAGTGCATGGTGGTCGGCCGAGAGCAGGTCGAGGAACTCAAGCGCCATGCGCTCCTGCGGGTCCATGTCGCTGCGGTCCTCGGTGATGAGACACGCCACATCGCCGTCGGTGATGGAGTCGTGCTTGCGCGACTGCATGCAGGGCTGGCACTCGCCGAGCTGCGCGCTGCGAATCCGCAGCAGCTCGAGGATCCGACCGCCGAGCAGCGTTCCCTGGCCGGTGGCCAAGCGCTTCTGGTGGGTGGCCTCGAGGCGTTGGCTGTTGTAGGCGAAGACCTGCAACGGCAGGGGAGTGGCGTAGAGGCCGGCCGCGACGCCTCCTTCGATGATCTCGCGGGACCGCGGTGGCAGCTGCTCGATCGGGATCGGCTCGATGATGGGCATCCTGCTACATAAACACCTGCCCGTTGTCCACACAATGATCGTCGGCACGTTAGGTTTCGCGGCATGTCGCTTTCCGCCGACGCCGCGCGCCTCGACGGTCGCGTCGCGGTCGTCACGGGCGCCGGGTCGGGAATCGGTCGGGGGATCGCCGCGGGCTTCGCGGCCTTCGGCGCATCGGTGGCGATCTGGGAACGCGACGCCGAGACCTGTGGGTCGGCGGCGAGTGAGATCGGTGCGCTGGGGATTCCGGCGGATGTGCGCGACACCGCCGCGGTGGAAGCTGCGCTGACTCGGACGATCGACGAGCTCGGTACGCCGTCGATCCTCGTGAACAACGCCGGCGGCGCCTTCTCCTCTCCCCTCCTCGAGACGTCGGAGAACGGCTGGGACGCGCTCTACAAGGCAAACCTGCGTCACGTCCTGCTCTGCACCCAGCGGGTGGCGAAGGCGATGATCGCTGCCGGCCTCGGTGGCAGCGTCATCAGCGTGACCTCGATCGAGGGCACCCGGGCGGCGCCGGGCTACGCGGCGTACGCCGCCGCCAAAGCCGGCGTCATCAACTACACGAAGACCGCGGCGCTGGAGCTCGCGCCGTACGGGATCCGCGTCAACGCACTCGCTCCCGACTTCACGATGACGGAAGGACTTGAGTCGATCGCGCACCCGGGCGTCATCGAGCACGTCCGGCACATGGTGCCGATGGGGCGCGCCGGGCACGTCGACGAGATGGCGGGCGCGGCGGTGTTTCTCGCGTCCGATCTGTCGGCCTACGTCACCGGCCAGACCATCCACGTCGACGGCGGCACGTTCGCCTCCGGCGGCTGGTACCACCATCCCGAGACCGGTACCTACGTCTTGGGTCCCACCACGTGAAGCGCGCGCAATGAGACACTGGGTGACGTACCCGCTGGTCAAGCATCCGTACGACCCGGCCTTCGTGACGAAGGATGCGATCGTGCGGTTTGCGCAGACCGCGGAGGCGGCCGGCTTCGACGGCATCGGGTTCACCGACCATCCGGCGCCGTCGGATCGGTGGCTGAACGCCGGCGGGCACGATGCGCTGGATCCGTTCGCGGCGCTGTCGTTCGTCGCGGCGGTCACGGATCGGATCCGGCTGATCCCGAACATCCTCGTGCTGCCCTACCGCAACCCGTTCATCGTGGCGAAATCGATCGCGACGATCGATGCGTTGTCGAACGGCCGGTTCACGCTGTCGGCGGCCGTCGGCTACATGAAGGCGGAGTACCGCGCGGTAGGGGTGGACTTCGACGCGCGCAACGACCGGTTCGACGAAGCGATCGAAGTCCTCAAAGGGGTCTGGTCGACCGACAACTTCGCGTTCGACGGCTCGACGTTCTCCGCCGTGGGCCAGACCGTGAACCCGAAGCCGCTGAAGGTGCCGATCTGGGTCGGCGGCAACGGCGCGCGGGCGCGGCAGCGCGTCGCCGACTTCGGTGACGGGTGGAACCCGTTCCCGGCTCCGGCGACGTTGGCGGCCACGGCGAAGACGACGGTCCTGGAGACCACCGAGGACCTGAGGCGCCTCCTCGACGACCTCTGGCGGCGGGTGGAGTCGGCCGGCCGCGACCGCACCGAGATCGACGTCTCCTTCATGACCCACTCCGGCGGCTCGCCGGGGACGGCGTCGTTCGACCCTGGCGCTCAGCTCGAGGGCCTCGCCGAGCTCGCCGAGATCGGGGTCACCTGGAACGGCGTCGGTGTGCCGGGCGACTCCGTCGACCACGCGATCGAGGCCCTCGAGCAGTACGGCGCCGAGGTCATCAGCAAGGGATGACGCCGCGCGCGTCGAAAGTTCGGCCGTGGGTGGGCATCGGCGGCTGCGGGTCGCGCTCCTTGCGGGGGTGCTGGCCGCAGGGGTGATCGCGTCGCCGAGCTTCGGCAAGGGGTCTGCCGCCCCTGGCAGCGCCGGGTGCGACTGGCCGATGTTCGGACAGAACCCGGCGCGCACCTTCTCCACGGCTTGCCCGCTGGCCCCGAGTGTGTCGGACGTCTCCCGGTTGCTACCGCGTTGGTACTTCCACGCCAACGACGTCATCACCGCCAGTCCCGCAGTCGTCGGCGGGACGGTGTACGTCGGTGCCTGGGATGGCGAGTTCTATGCGCTGGACCTTCGCACCGGCAAGGTGGTCTGGCAAACCACGCTGGGCCGCCATCGCACCGACGGCCACCTCGACCACCACCAAGGGTCCTACGGCACGATCACCTCATCGGCAGCAGTGGCGACGGTCGGCGGCCATCGGATGGTGTTCGTCGGCGCCGGTGACAGCATGTACGCGCTCGACGGATCTCGGCGGCACCTACAGGACCGGCGTCGCGTGATCTGGTCGGTCAACCTCGATCCGCGTCATCCGACGAACGATGGCGAGGTCGAGTCCTCTCCGGTGGTGTGGTCCGGCGCGCCGGGCGGGCCGGTCGTCATCTTCGGCAGCGACGCGAACCAGGACAGCGGCTACGTCGGCGAAGGCATGTGGGAGCTGCGCGCGGCCACCGGTCAGGTCGTCTGGCACTTCAACCCTGAGACCTACACCCACCACGCTCTCTACGGTTGTGGCAACGTGTGGTCCTCGCCGGCGCTCTCGCTCGATCCGAGCGCAGGCGATCCCGCGCGGCGGGCGATGCTGTACTTCGGGACGGCGGACTGCCCCAACAACAGCGGATCACCGTGCCCGCCCGATGGCTCGGACCTGCGCTGTCCGCGCGGTGGTCACTACAACTACGCGAACCGCTGGACGTGGCTGTCGCAGGCGATGATCGGGATGTCCGCCGTGACCGGCAAGCCCGTCTGGAGCTACCAGCCTTTCCCGCGCAACGACATCTCCGACGACGACTTCGGCGCTTCGGCGCAGCTGTTCACGTTGCCCTCCGGTGAGCAGGTCGTCGGTGAGGCGAACAAGAGCGGGCACTACTACGTGGTCGATCGCCACACCGGCAAGCTGTTGTGGAACAGGGCGGAGACCGGTAGCGGCAACCTGCAGTCCGGGTTCGCGCTCGGCGGGCTGCTGGGCGCAACTGCGGTGCTGCCGGTCGCGGGCCGGCCGGATGTGTTCGGGAGCGGGGCCATCAACACGCCGGTCTACTTCGACGAGGTCGCCGGAGAAGAAAAGCTTCAACCGACCCGGAACGTCCTCGACCTCGCGACACCGATGGTGGGCTTCAGCGGTACGACGGGCCGGCGGGTCTGGGCGCAGGTGCAGGCGCCGACGTACGGTCCGACGACCGCGGCGAACGGGGTCGTCTACAGCGGCGCTACCGACGACGTGCTGCGGGCGTACAACGCCGCGACCGGCGCGCTGTTGTGGGCGTTTCCGCTCACGGCCCCGGTGTCCTCCGGCGCAGCGATCACGGCCGGCTCGTTGGTCGTCGGAGCAGGAACGTCGGACAGCGACGTCGAGTTCAAGACCTGTGACAACCTGCCCGCACCGGTGCAAGGGCCGTGCAAGGCAACGCCGTTGAGCGCCACCCTCAACCCGTTGTCCAAGGCCAACGGCATATGGGCGTTCAGCCTGCCGGGTGGCCCGCAGCAGTAGGTTCGTACGCCGAGCCCAACGTAGGGGGCCAAACAAGCCGCGGGAGTCAGACAACCTCCGTAGGTGTCGGCGAGGTGGGCGACCGCACACGATCGCGCCGACTCGCCTGCTCAGAGCTGGAACTATCCGTTGCCGTGTAGCGGCACGTATGTGACATCGGTGTCGTGAATCGCGACACGCATGTGACATAGGGGCGGTGAATCACGACACGCATGTGACATAGGGGCGGCCTATCACGACACCTATGTCACATGCGATCGAGAGCGCCGGATCTCGCATGGTTCATGTGCTCTTGCGCCGGATGGACTTTGGCTACAGCGTCCCCGCCAGAACCTCGGTGCTCTTCGGCATGCGATTCCGTGAGCTGTCGACGAGCACGGGCGCGCCGGGTTCTTGCGTGATCGGCCCTGGCGCAGCACCGCTGTCCGGATCGAGGGAGTGCACGACGGCAGCGGCCAAGGCATCCGGCCGGTCGTTCTGGATGTAGTGGTTCGCGTCCGGCACGAGGTAGATCCGGTTGCGGCCGGGCTTGAACATCAGGAAGTCGTCCCACGCGTGCAGCGCCACCCGTGGCGGAGAGACCGGGTCGTTCATTCCCCAGATCACCGAGGTCGGTGTGTCGAGCGTGCCGAGGGCTTCGAGCCAGTCGGTCTCGTGCTCTGCGCGCTCGACGAGGTACTGGATCGTCTCGTTGATCACTTGAACGCCGTCGTTGTGCGCAAAGGTCGCGTCGAGCGCGTCCACCTCGGGATCGCCGGCTGCGCGCGGCGGCGAGAACGTGAGCATCCCCATGCCGACGGCCAGCATCGCCGGCGTCATGATCTCCTTCACGGTCGGCCAGGTCGCGGGATCGAGCGCCATCCGCTGGAAGTCGGTGAGGTTCGACAGCGGCAGGAAGATGTTGCCGTTGGTCAGGACCAGGTGGTCGACCTTCGCCTTCGTGTTGCCCGCGGCCGCGTTGATGGTGTGAAGCAAGGACACACTCGTGCCGCGGTCATGCGCGATGACAATCGCCGACTCCTTGCCCAGCACTTCGGCGAGGTAGTGATCGAGCAGGCTGGCGTCGCGGGCGAGGCTGTAGCCCCACCCGGCCGGCTTGCTCGAGAACCCGTAGCCCGGGAAGTCCAGCGCGCAAACATGGAAGTGCTGGCTGAGCAGGATTCCGAGATCGAACCAGTCGACACTGCACGTCGGGAAGCCGTGCACGAGCAGCACGGTCGGGTTGGCTGGGTCGCCACCCTCGACGTGAAAGACGTCGACCGCTGGAGCTGACCCGTCAGCGGGCGCCCAGGAGAAGTACGAGCCACGCTGTCGCCATGCTTCTGCGCGTCCGCCTGCCGTAGTGGTCACGGTCGGTGATCTTAGGTGCGATGGCGTGCGACATGCTGGTCGCCACGACTCCGCGACCAGGGGATGGGATGAGCTGGCAGCTGCGCGCCACCGAGGTCGCATTGCGTACCGTTCGCCGGCTCCGGCCGTCAGGTTCGCCCGAGCTCATGCAGGCGCGGATCGAGAAGGCGAGGGCCAAGCCGGCGCCTGCCGGGCCGCCGTCACGAGTGGCCCGACACCTCGACGTCACTTCCCGTGAGTCCGACGGTGTGGTCGTCTACGACGTGGCACCACGTGGCACCCAACCCGCTAAGCACGTCTGCTACCTGCACGGCGGGTCCTACACCTTCGAGATCACGCCGGTCCACTGGCGCTTCATCAGCGAGATGGCACGGGCGACTCCGGCCGGCTTCACCGTCCCGATCTACGAGCTGGCCCCCGAGGCGGGAGCTGACCGCACGGTCGCCGCGATGGCCGACCTCGTGGAGGATCTCCTCGAGGAGAGGGGATCGGGCAACGTCACTCTCATGGGGGACAGCGCCGGCGGCGGCATGGCGTTGGCAGTCGCTCAACAGCTGCGCGATCGCGGCAGGCAACCATCAAGAATCGTGCTGATCAGCCCGTGGCTGGACGTGTCGCTGAGCGAGCCCGCCGCGATGGAGATCGAGCCGCGCGACGTCATGCTGAGCGTGGCAGGACTTCGCTACTGCGGCGGTCTCTACGCGGGCGGCCTCGACCCGAAGGACCCGCGAGTCAGCCCGCTGTTCGGCAAGATGACCGGTCTGGCGCCGATCGACCTGTTCATCGGGACTCATGACGTCCTGTACGCCGACGTCCCGCCGATCGTCGCGGCAGCGGAGCGCGACGGCGCGACGCTGCGGGTGCACGAAGGTCCGCGGCTGCCGCACGACTTTCCGATCCTGCCGATTCCCGAAGGCAGACCGGCACGGGACGCGATCGTCGAGCTGGTGCGCGGGTCGCTACAGCCAGCCCGCGAGGAGACCTGACTGTTTCAGTTCATCCCACTCGGTACGGGTGGACTCGACCGAGCCGGCGTCGCCGCCGACGCTGATGCCTCCGGTCGGGCCGACCGGAAGGTCGCAGCCGGTCGCGACGAACGGCGACAGCTCTTTCAGGTCGGGCACCTTCGTGCGCGGATTGGCGAAGTCGAGGGCGTAACGCAAGTTGGTCAGCGACTTCTTCGACGCTCCGGTGAACGGGATGGACGCGTCGCGGGGTGTGATCGCGTGCAGCCCCCAGTTCCACTCGGCGAAGCGCAACACGGAGGCGTGGTCGTAGGCGTAGGAGCTGATCCGTGGCCGGTTCGGGCTGCCCGCCGTCCACGGCGAGACGAGGATGCACGGCACCCGGAAGCCGGCGAGCACCTTGGTGATCCGGCCCGTCCTGCGATCCCGGATGACGTCCTGCGTGTCGAGCGTCTGGTTGCCCGGCGCCACTCGTGGCGGCGCGACGTGGTCGAAGAAGCCGCCCCACTCGTCGTAGTTGATGACCAACAGCGTCGTCGACCACTGCGGGCTGTTCGTGACGGCGTGCACGACCTCGGAGAGGAAGGCGTCACCCGCGCGAAGGTCGGCGAGGGGATGGTCGTCGCCCGACGTACCGCTGCCTTCGTCCTCGAAGCGAGGGTCCACCATGCTGAAGTTGGGCAGGTTGCCGGCCGCCGCGTCGACCAGGAACTGCGCGTACGGCGCCGAGTTGGGAAGGTGCTTGGGCCCCCACAGGCCGAGGAACGGCAGGTCGCTGAAGTAGTAGCGGCCGGTCGGGCCGCCGGACTGGTTGAGCTGGTCCCAGATCGTGGCCGTCGCGGATGGCTCGACCGGCAGCTTGGATCCATCCGGATGCACGTCGTTGTTCTGCCGGTCGGTCTGCGCGGCGTGCTGGAAGAAGCGGTTCGGCCAGGTCGGGCCGAGGTAGGAGCAGAAGTAGTTGTCGCAGGTCGTGTAGTTCATGGCGAGCGGGCTGCTGAACTGCCGCGCTGTCGATGCGTAGTAGCTGAGTGAGTACGTCGTGTTCTCGGGGTCGAGCACGAAGCCGTTCATCTTGCCGTTGTTCCACTGGATCCGGCCGCCCGAGTAGCCGTGGTCCTGGTCGGCCTCGCCGCAGGCGTTGAGCGCCTCGGTGCGGTAGATGCCGTGCTTCTTCCCGGCCCGGTCGCGGAAGCGGAAGGACTCGTATCGGCGATGGTCGACGACCGCGCCGTCCGGGTCGATGCCGATCCCGTTGGCCCCGGGCAGCCAGCCCATGAAGTGGTCGAAGCTGCGGTTCTCCATCATCACGACGACGACGTGCTCGACGGGGGATCGCCCGACGATGCGCGCCGTCTTTTCGCGCGAGATGGGGCCGTAGTTGAGGAATGGCTTGGCGGCCGCCGTACCGGTGGCGTGCTGACCGAGCAGCACGGCACCGGAGGCGACAGCAGCACCCTTGAGCAGGGCTCTTCGATCCACCGTCACGTGATCATCCTCCCCGAGCGAACGGGCACTGAGGTCATCGAACAGATGAAGCCAGGTGACCTACCGGATGACCGGCAGGCTCACCTTTGCGTTCTGGAAGATCACGGCACCCGGCGTGCGACTGCCGAAGCCGGCATACATGTCATTGGTTGCCGCGGCGACGATGTAGAGCGACTGTCCCTGCGGCACGTTCACCGCGACGGATGGCAGCTCCACGCGAGCCGCGGTGCTGCTGACCGGGGTGAGTGAGCTCCACGGGTACATGTCGCCCTGGACGAGTTTCGCGTCGATCGGGTTGGTGCCCACCGCGAGGGCGTAGAACGCGCGATTGTTCACGCCAAGCGCGGTGACGTCTCCGGAGAGGTACGGCATGCCGGCGATCCGCAGCGGGCCGTCGGCGATCTTCGAGGCGAGCGGGGGTCCGGCGAGCTCGGGGGTCGCAACGGTCCCGACGCTGAAGGTCCGGTTGGGTGTGACGGATCGAGTCGTCGTACAGGTGCCGTTGGCGGTCGCGAGGTGGAACTCGTCGAGCCCCGGCAGATGGACCCGCTCGTGCTTGAGGTAGCGGTTGAAGAACGCAACGGTGAGTGCCGTGAAGTCCTTGCCGTGGGTCAGTTCGGCGCTGCACGGGTCGCCGCTCGGCTGGATCGTCTGGGGGAACGCGTTGGGAAGCACGTGACCGCCGTTGTAGCCGACGAAGATGCTCTGCCGGCGGGCGCGCGGAGTCAGCGCGTTGGCCCAGTTCTTCAGACCCTGGTCGAGGGGGAACAGCTCATCGGTGATGCCCTGGCCGAACAGCACCGGGACGTTGATGTGACGGCCCTGCGAGACCTGCCAGGACGGACCGTTCTTGGCGAAGAACGCGTCGAGGTTTGCCGTCCCCGGAATGCTGCCGTCGGTCCAGGTGCCGGTCGCCGCCGACTCGGCAAACCCTTCGAGCACCGGTTGCGGAAGTGACGACGCACCAGCGGCGGTCAGCAAGGTCGACCATTCGGTCTTCGCGACGCCCGACGGCGCCAGTGACTGCTTCAAGTCGAACCACGTGATCTGCGGAGCGAGGGCGTCGAAGACCTGCTTGTGCTGATCGGCGATCTCCTTGAACGCGCCGAGGAACTGGTACCCGCCGCCGTACGAGCCGCCGATGGCACCGAGCCGTGGGTCGCCGGGAGCGTCCTGGACGACCCAGCTAAGCCGGCTCACCAGGGCGACCAGCTTTTCGATGTCGTGACCCTCGACGTCCGGGTTCTCGACGTAGGCCTTACCGCCGCTTTGCCCGAATCCGCGCTGGTCGTAGGACAGCACGCCGTAGCCCGCGTCGAGGAACGGCTTGACCTGCGAGTCGGTGGGGCTCGTGACGCGGGATCCGCCCCAGCCGTGGCTGTGGAAGATCAGCGGTACCCGGTGCGCCGGCGAGGCGATTGCCGGCCGGAACAGCGAGTAGCAGATCTTGACTGCCGCCGTGCTGCCCGGATCCGGGACGCTGACGACGCAGCCGTTGGTCGTGGTGACGCCCTTCGAGGCGGCACCTGCCACGGCGGGTGTCAGTGCGGCGGCAGCCGCGAGGGCAGCCGTGAGCAAGCCAAGAGAACGGCGAGGACGCATAGAACAAGATTCGGCGGCGGTCCTCGCCGTCCTCCTTGGGTTACCGGGTCGGCAGGGTTACCGGGTCGGCAGGTCGAACCGGTCGAGGTTCATCACCTTGTTCCATGTGGCGACGAAGTCACGGACGAACTTCTCCTTCGCGTCCTCCGCGGCGTAGACCTCGCAGATCGCTCGTAGCTGGGAGTTCGCGCCGAAGACGAGGTCGACGGCGGTGGCGGTCCCGACGGCCTTGCCGCTTGCCCGGTCCGTGCCCTCGTAGACGTTCGGGTCCGACGCGGAGGTCTTCCACTCGGTGCCCATGTCGAGCAGGTTGACGAAGAAGTCGTTGCTCAGCGTCTCGGGCCGGTCGGTGAAGACGCCGTGGGACACCCCGCCCGCATTGGCGTTGAGGACGCGCATCCCGCCGACGAGCACCGTCATCTCGGGTGCGGAGAGCCCCAGCAGGTTCGCGCGGTCCACCAGCAACGTCTCCGGAGACACCTTCGCCCCCGGCGCGAGGTAGTTGCGGAACCCGTCCGCCTGCGGCTCGAGCGGCTCGAACGACTCGGCGTCGGTCTCCTCCTGTGAGGCGTCGGTGCGGCCCGGTGCGAAGGGCACCGTCACCTCGATGCCGGCGTTCTTCGCGGCCCGCTCGACGGCAGCGCAGCCCGCCAGCACGATGACGTCGGCCAGCGAGACCTTCTTGCCGCCGGACGCCGACGCGTTGAACTCCTGCTGCACCTTCTCGAGGACCGGTAGCACCTTCGCCAGCTGCGCAGGGTCGTTGGCCGCCCAATCCTTTTGTGGCGCGAGGCGAATCCGGGCGCCGTTCGCGCCGCCACGCTTGTCGGTGCTGCGGTAGCTCGCGGCGGCCGCCCACGCGGTCGAGACGAGCTGCGAGAGCGACAGGCCGGAGTCGAGGATCTTGCCCTTTATCGCGGCGACGTCCGATGCGTCGACGAGAGGGTGATCCACCGCAGGCACCGGGTCCTGCCACAGCTGCGGCTCGGGCACCCAAGGGCCGAGGAGCCGGGACACCGGGCCCATGTCGCGGTGCAAGAGCTTGTACCAAGCCTTCGCGAACGCGAGCGCGAACTCCTCGGGGTTCTCGTGGAACCGCTTCGAGATCGGCCCGTACACGGGGTCGAGCTTCAGCGCCAGGTCCGTGGTGAGCATCATCGGCGCGTGCCGCTTGTTGGGGTCATGCGCATCCGGGACGGTGTCGCGCGCCTCGGGGTTCTTCGGCGTCCACTGCTTCGCGCCGGCAGGGCTCTCCGTGAGCTCGTACTCGTAGTTGAACAGGTTGTCGAAGAAGCCGTTGTCCCATTTGGTCGGCTCGTTGGTCCACGCGCCTTCGAGGCCGCTGGTGATCGCGTCGCCGCCGACACCTGAGTTGAACTGACTGCGCCAGCCGAGCCCTTGCTGCTCGAGCGGCGCGCCCTCGGGCTCGGGACCGACCAGGTCGGGGTTTCCCGCGCCGTGCGCCTTGCCGAAGGTGTGGCCGCCGGCGATGAGCGCGACCGTCTCCTCGTCGTTCATCGCCATCCGGCGGAACGTCTCGCGAATGTCGCGCGCCGCCGCGAGCGGGTCGGGGTTGCCGTTGGGGCCTTCCGGGTTGACGTAGATCAGCCCCATCTGCACGGCACCGACCGGGCCTTGCAGCTCCCGGTCACCGGCGTAGCGCTCGTCGCCCAGCCAGGTGTCCTCGGGACCCCAGAAGACCTCGTCGGGCTCGTAGATGTCAGGGCGGCCGAAGCCGAAGCCGAAGGTCTTGAAGCCCATGGACTCCATCGCGACGTTGCCCGCGAGAGTCAGCAGATCGGCCCACGAGATCTTGCGGCCGTACTTCTTCTTCACCGGCCACAACAGCCGCCGCGCCTTGTCGAGGCTGGCGTTGTCCGGCCAGCTGTTGAGCGGCGCGAAGCGCTGCTGGCCGGCGCCTGCCCCGCCGCGCCCGTCAGCGATCCGATACGTGCCCGCGGCGTGCCAGGTCAGCCGGACGAACAGCGGACCGTAGTGGCCGTAGTCGGCGGGCCACCAGTCCTGCGAGGTTGTCATGACCTCGATGAGGTCCTTGCGCAGCGCGTCGACATCGAGGGTCTTGAACTCCTCGGCGTAGTCGAAGTCCGGCCCGTTGGGATCGCCCTGGGGGGCTGGCTTGTGGAGAACCGAGAGGTCCGGCTGATTCGGCCACCAGTCGCGGTTCGTCCTCGGGCGGTGCGCCTTCGGCTCGGGGGCCTGGATTGCCGGGTTTTCGCTTTCAGACACTTCGGTTCCTCTTCTCGTTCGTCTTCGATTGCTTGCGGTGAGCCTTGTTGCAGGACGGGCAGCGACCCCGGAACTGCACGTCGTACTCGATCAGGTCGTATCCCGTGCGCGAGGCCATGTCCGCGAGGGCCCGCGCCGGGAGCGGGGCCGCCACGTCCATCGCCGCTCCGCAGTCCACGCAAAGGACGTGGTCATGGCGGCTGACGTTCGCGTCGTATCGGGCGCTGGCGCCTTCCCCCAGCGACAGCACCCGCGCCTGGCCCGCTTCGACCAGGAGGGACAGGGTGCGGTAGACGGTCGCAGCGCCGATCCCGGGTTGGTGCTCGCGGACCCGGTCCAACACCTGCGCCGCGGTGGGGTGGTCGTGCGCGGCGATCAGTACGTCGAGCACAGCCCGCCGCTGCGGGGTGGACCGAAGCAACCGTTACACCACCAGGTCGTGAGATCGATATTGAGACTGCGTCTCAATATCTATACCGGCGACCCTGTGGATCGCAAGACTGACCGGCGAACTCCGGCTACTTCTTCTTCAGGTTGAGGGCGACCGCTTCGCGAACGAGCGCTTTGAGCGCGGTCTCGTCGATCTTGTCGGACTCGGCGATGTCGATGGCGCGACGGGTGTTGCCGTCCAGACTCGAGTTGAACAGGCCGCGCGGGTCCGCGAGGGAGGCCCCCTTGGCGAAGGTCAGCTTGACGACGCTCTTGTAGACCTCACCCGTGCAGATGATCCCGCCGTGAGACCAGACCGGAGTGCCCGGCTTGTTCGCGCTGGCCCACTTCCATTCCTCGACGACGTCGGGGTCTGCCGCGTGGATGGCCTTGCGCACCTTGGCGAGCGTCTTGCCGCGCCAGTCGTCGTACTCGGCGATCCGTGCGTCGATCTTCTGGGATGCGTCCTCCGTCATACGTCCTCCACCCCGCCCATTTTGATCACCATCCGCGCATGTCGATCGGCCATACCTCGACGATCGCGTCGCCGTCGACGACGTACATCCGCTCGTGAAGTGCGCAGGTCGGGTCGATGTGTGCCGGCTCGAGGCGCACCCGGTCGCCGACGGCGGGAAGCTCGTGGCCGTCCTCGGCGGAGAAGACGACGTGCTCGTCCGAGCAGTACCAGATCAGGTACCCGGGCAGCCTTGGATTGCCCTCGTCCATGCCGAAGGCCTTCAGCCCGGCATCGGCGACGGCCCAGCCATCGCCGACCGAGATGACCGTCGCGAGGACGGTCAGCGCCGGTTCGAACGGAAGGTCGGTCAAACCGCGGTACGTCGTGTCCATGAGGGCGTACGACCCCGCCTGCAGCTCGGTCACGCCGGTGTTCGCGGTCCACGTGCCGGTCCCGCCGCCGGATACGACGTCCCCGCCGACGTCCGCGTGGGCGCGGGCGAGCAGCGCCATCGACTCGGCAGCTTGCCGGCGCCGCTGCTCGGCGTCCGGCTCGTGCATCAGATGTCCCTCGTACCCCATGACGCCGCGAACGACGAGGCCGGCGGCGCGCGCCTGCTCTGCCAGGCCGCCGGCCCGTTCGGGTGGGCAGCCACAGCGCGGCAGGCCGACGTTCACGTCGATCAGCACCTCGCGCACGCCGCCGCTGACGGCGGCGGCCACGGTCGCTTCCGAGTCGACGGCCACCGTCACGCGAGCACCGGACGCGGCGACCGTACCGAGCCGTCGCATGTCCACCACCTCGTTGGCGAGGAGGAGGTCTTCTCCCAGGCCGGCGGCCGCCATGACCTCCACCTCGCGGATCGTCGCGCACGTGAAGCCGGTGTGGCCCAGGGCGGCCTGGCGCCGCGCGATCCCGGTCGTCTTGTGCGCTTTGACGTGCGGCCGCAGCGTCCGGCCGGGCCAAGCCGCCGCCATCGTCGCTAGGTTGCGATCGAGCGCGGCGGAGTCGACGATCAGGCCCGGAGTGGTGATCTCGTCGAGCGGCACCCGCGCAACGTATCGAAGGAGGAGGCCGCCGGTGGGTCACGAGGTCTGGCGCAACTGGGGGCGCAACCAGTCCTCGACGCCACGCGAGGTCGCCGTGCCCGTGACCGTCGAGGCCGTCGCGCGCATCGTTGAACGCGCCGTTGACGACGGAAGGACCGTGAAGGCTGTCGGGGCGGGCCACAGCTTCACCGCCGCCGCGGTGACCGACGACATCCAGGTCCGACTCGACCACCTCAGTGGCGTGCGGTCGGTCGACGAGGCGACGGCACTCGTCACGGTCGGAGCCGGCACCCCCTTGCACGTCCTGAACGCCGAGCTCGAAGCGCGCGGCCTGTCGATGCGCAACCTCGGTGACATCGACGCCCAGACGATCGCTGGTGCGATCTCGACCGGCACGCACGGCACCGGCGCCAATCTCGGCGGGATCGCCACGCAGGTCCGGGGCCTGCAGCTCGTGCTGGCCGATGGCTCGGTCGCCGAGGTCTCAGAGCAATCAGACCCCGAGCTGTTCCAGGCCGCCCGGGTCGGGATCGGGGCCTTCGGGATCGTGACCGCGGTGACGCTCGAGTGTGATCCGCTGTTCCAGCTCACCGCGGTCGAGCAGCCGATGCCGCTCGGCGAGGTCCTCGACAGCTTCGACGACCTCGCCGACGGCAACGAGCACTTCGAGTTCTACTGGTTTCCCCACACCGACGTCGCACTGACGAAACGCAACAACCGCCCGAATCCCGGTGAGGCCGGCAAGCGGCTGCCAGGTTGGCGCGAATGGGTCGATGACGAGCTGCTGTCGAACGGTGTGTTCGAGGTCGTCCAGCGCGTCGCCTATCGGCGGCCAACGGCGATCCCCGGCTTCAACCGCATCTCTGCGCGAGCGCTGTCGGCGCGCACCTTCACGGACGTCTCGCACCGCGTGTTCGTGTCGCCGCGCCGGGTGCGATTCCGGGAGATGGAGTACGCCGTCCCTCGGGAGAACCTCGTCGACGTCTTTCGCGAGGTCCGGTCGTGGATCGAGCGAAGCGGTGCCGTCGTCTCCTTCCCGGTCGAGGTGCGCGTCGCGGCCGCGGACGACATCTGGCTGTCGACGGCGTCTGGTCGCGCAAGCGGGTACCTCGCGGTCCATCAGTGGCACCGGGTCGACTTCGAGCCCTACTTCCGGGCCGTCGAGGCGATCGCGACCGAGGTTGACGGGCGCCCGCACTGGGGCAAGCTGCACTGGCTGGACGCGGATGCGCTCCGCCAGCGCTATCCGCATTTCGACAACGCGATGTCGGTGCGTGACCGCGTCGACCCGGGCCGCGTCTTCGGCAACGCCTACACGAAGCAGGTCTTCGGGTCCTGATCGAATGACGGGCGCGGATCCATCACACTGATCGCATGCGGCGCGAGGGGGTCACCTGACCTATGCCTTCGATTCCGGCAGCGCTTCGAACCCTCGCCCGTGAGAAGCCCGATGCACCCGCCGTCACGGACACCACGGGGACACTCACCCGAAGCGAGGTCGTCGACCGGGCCGATGCACTCGCGCACGAGTTCCTGAGCCGCGGGGTCAGCGTCGCCGATCTCGTGTCCATCGGACTGCCCAGCGACGCGTCGTTCCTCATCGCGACGGTCGCGGCCTGGATCGTGGGTGCCACTCCGCAGCCGCTGCCGGCGAGCATGCCGCGGGCCGAGCGGGATGCCGTCCTGGAGCTCGCGAAGCCTGCCGTCGCGGTCGGCTTCGACGCTGGACCGCTCGCGGACTCGTTGTTGACGCTGCCCGAACCGCTGGCTGGTCGCGATCCGCTTCCCGACGTCACCGCGCCGAACCTGAAGGCGCCCATGTCCGGCGGCTCGACCGGGCGACCGAAGCTGATCGTGGCCACGAACCCGGCGGAGGTCGAGGGGCTCGTGTTGCTGGGCGCCGCGATGCGGATCAAGCCCGAGGACACCTCGCTGATCACGGCACCGATGCACCACAACGGGCCGTTCCTGACCTCGACCGCGACGCTCGCGACGGGCGGGCACGTCGTCCTGCCGGGGCGGTTCGACGCCGAGACGACGTTGCAGCACATCGAGCGGCATCGGGCCGGGTGGGTCTATCTGGTTCCCACGATGATGTCGCGCATCTCGAAGCTGCCCGACGAGGTGCGGCTGCGCTACGACCTGTCGAGCGTGCACACCGTGATGCACATGGCCGCGCCCTGTCCGCCGTACCTCAAGCAGGCATGGATCGACTGGCTCGGCCCGGAACGGATCATGGAGCTGTACGCCGGAACCGAGGCGCAGGCCGCGACGTTCATCAACGGTGTCGAGTGGCTGGAGCACCGCGGCTCGGTCGGCAAGCCCCTGATCGGCCAGATGCAGATCTGCGACCCCGAGGGCAATCGCCTACCGCCCGGCGAGGTGGGCGAGGTGTGGCTGAAGTCGAACGCCGGGCCGTCGTACCGCTACATCGGCGCGGAGGCGCGGACTCGTGAGGGCGGATGGGAGTCGCTCGGCGACCTCGGCTGGATGGACGCCGACGGCTATCTCTATCTCAACGACCGGATGACCGACATGGTCCTGGTCGGGGGCAGCAACGTGTATCCCGCCGAGGTCGAGGCAGCGCTCGACGAGCATCCGTCAGTCCTGTCGTCGTGCGTCATCGGGCTACCGGATGATGACCTCGGCAACCGGCTGCACGCCATCGTCGAGCTTGGCGGCGAGGTGAGTGACGACGACCTGCGAGCGTGGTGCAGCGAACGGCTCACGAAGTACAAGGTGCCGCGCAGCTTCGAGCGGGTCGACCATCCACTGCGGGACGACACGGCAAAAGTCCGCAGGTCGCAGTTGCGCGCGGACCGGCTGCCCACCTAGCCGACCCTGCATATGCCGGCGTGCATCGGGAAGCCGACAGGTATGGCAGACGAGCTGATTGGCAAGACCATCGCATTCTTGGTCGCAAACGAAGGTGTTGAGCAAGTCGAGCTCACTGAACCCTGGAAGGCCGTGACTGACGCCGGCGGAACTCCGCTGCTTGTCGCGCCTGACGGTGGAGAGGTCCAAGCCTTCAACCACCTCGACAAGGCGGACAGCTTCCCGGTCGATGTTGATCTCGTCCGCGCACACGCCGACGACTACGACGGGCTTGTGCTGCCGGGCGGCGTCGCGAATCCCGATCAGTTGCGCATGAAGGAAGAGGCAGTGGGGTTCGCAAGGGCGTTCTTCGATCGAGGTAAGCCGGTGGCGGCAATCTGCCACGCGCCCTGGACGCTCGTGGAGGCCGACGTCGTCCGCGGCCGGAAGGTGACGAGCTGGCCGAGCTTGCAAACGGACCTTCGCAACGCGGGCGCGAACTGGGTGGACGAGGAGGTCGTGGTGTGCACCGGCGGTCCGAACGTCCTCATCACCTCGCGCAAGCCCGATGACCTGAAGGCGTTCTGCCACGAGGTCGTCGATCGGTTCGCCGCAACCGGCTGAGATCCGGCGCATGCCGAACGGGCCCACGCTGGACCCGGCGGCCGCAGTCGCCGCCGGTGAGCTTCACCTCGACGTGCACGGCGAGAAGCTGCGCGGGCGGTTCGTCCTGGTCCGGACCAAGACCGACTCCTCCGGCAAGGAGGAGTGGCTGATGCTGCACAAGCGCGACGACTACGCCGTGTCGGGGTGGGACCCGGAGGATCACGGCCGGTCGGTGCGGGTGTTCGGTCGCGAGCTCCGGGTGACGAACCTCGACAAGGTGCTGTTTCCCGATCGCGCCCGGTCCGTCCTTCGACGAGACCCGTGACTGGGTCGAGGGAGTCTCACGGGCTGTCGGGGCGGTCATGCTGACCTCGTGAGCTGGAAATGGCAGGTTGACGACCGCGGTGGCCTGGCGAGGCTGGACTACACGCAGAACGCGATCAACAAAACGCTGGTCGCGCCGTACAGCCCTCGTCCCGCGCCGGGTCGCCCGTGTCAGCGCCGATCGCATGGGAGGAGCTGGACAGGCCCGGGCTGCGGCCCGACGCGTTCACCGTCCGTTCCCTGATCAAGCGGCTGGCCGAGCGAGGCGACCTGTTCGCGGGGTGCCCTCGACCGCAGCCAGACGCTGCCCGAGCTGAGCTAGGGGGCTCGCGAACTCGCCGGCGTAACGATCTTCGGTTTCGGGAATCGATCATGCGTGAGTACTACTTCCCAAGTCCGGTTGGAGACCTGCGAAGGCCGGCAACGGTTCGAGACGTACAGCGAGGCAGACCGACAGGCCTGGTACGCGATGGCGAGACGGCGCAACTACGACGACGACTTCATGCTGGCGGCGCACTTCTGCCGCCGCTGCGGCGGCTGGCATGTCGGCAACCCGCGCCGCGATCCTGCCGAGCGCTGGAGCTCCGCGCTCGCCTAGCCACCCCTCGCATAGCCACCCCTCGCCTAGCCACCCGCGAAGGCGGCCTCAGGCCTTGGGCAGCGGCGGCGTGTACATGTTGGGCGGGGTGGTGGCCCGCTCAGCGGCCGCGGCCCGCTTCGCCCGCGCGTACTTGGCGGCAGCCGCCGCGGCAGCGGCAATAGCGGCCACCATCGCCGCAAGGGTCCACTTGCTTCGTGCCTTGGACCGGACGCGTTCGGTGATCGCAGAGGTGTCGACCTCTTTCAGCGCGGTGAGATGTCCGCGCATCGCGTCCAGATCGACGTCCGGGAGGTGGGAGCGGACCGCCTCACCTGCATCCTTCACCGAGGGCAGCGTCGGCGTGTGCTCGCGCAGGTTGGTCAATGCCTCGCGCATCGGTTCAGTCATATGGCCCTTCTGCCCGCTGGCGGCCCATCTCCAACCCGCAGGACGGGCTGCTCTCGGTCGTTTTCTGATGATCGGCGCGGGTAGGCGAGTTCGAGACATCTTCGTTCGTCCCGGAGCACCTGACGTCTCCTCTGGAGGTCTGCGATGAACCGGCTGACGCTGGGACTGTCAGCGGCGGTAGCGATCCTCATCACCCCGGCCGCGGTGGCGGTGGCAGCTGATTCGGCGCCTGGCCCGCAGGCAGCCTCCCCGTCGCCCTCCACCACGCCCTCTGGCTCACCGCCCTCGCTGCAGTCACTGGTGTGCGACCTCACGAACGGCCTGTTCCCGTCGGCCTCGCCGCCGCCACCCGCGTCGTCCGGCTCAGCTTCGGCGTCGCCGGCTCCGTCCGGGTCGTCAGCCCGACTGCTTCAGGGCATGACGTTCGGCAACGCCAACCCCGACGCCGCCTCGCCCAGCGCCTCGGTGACACCGACCACGACCGCGACGCCGAGCGCCTCGGCCAGCACGACCACGTCGGCCGACCCGACTGCCTCGTCGAGCGCGTCGCCCTCCAGCGATCCCTGTGCCTCCCCGTCGAGCACGTCCGGCCGCGGGTCGCACGGCGGCGGCGGCGCCGGCGCGGGTGGTGGCGGAGCAACCGGTGCTTTCACCCAGGCGCAGGTGCACGCCGCGAAGACCAAGAAGGCCAACTTCACCGGCTGACGTAGCTCGTGACCAGGCCCCTTCCGCACCGTGCGCTCGCCGCGGTCGTGCTTGCCGTGGCCCTGACGGCTTCCGCCACCGGATGCGCGTTCACGGACGCGGGCATCGGCGGCACGACGCGGGCTGCCGCTGCTGCTCCGCCGACGTACACCTGGGTCGCGCAGGCCCTGCGTCACCATTTGGTCGCCCGACGTACGCCGAGTGGTGCCGTCGTCACGCGGCTGGCGAGCCCGACCAGCTTCGGCGAGCCGCTCACCTTGATGCCCGTCGCGCGCAGCGGCAGCTGGCTGAAGGTGCTGTTGCCGATTCGCCCCAACGGGTCCACCGGCTGGATTCCGGAGTCATCGGTACGGCTGATGTGGGTGGCCTACCGCGTCGAGGTATCCCTGACCCGCCACCAGCTGCTGCTGTACGACGCGGGTCGGCTCGTCTATCGAACGCGGGCGGCGGTGGGCGCGCCGGCGACGCCGACCCCGCGCGGCACGTTCTTCCTCACCGCGCTGCTGCGGCAGCCGCAGCCCGGTGGCGCATACGGTCCCTACGCGTTCGGGCTATCCGGCTTCTCACCCGTGCTGAAGCACTTCGCCGGCGGGCCCGGGCAGCTCGGCCTGCATGGCACGAGCGATCCGTCCTCGATCGGTCACTCGGTGACGCACGGCTGCATCCGGGTGTCCAACCAGGTGATCACCATGCTTGCCGGGCGACTACCGCTGGGAACTCCGCTCGTCGTTACCACCTGACTCGCGCACCCACGTCTGACGAACGCGAGGGCCGGGCGGAGCCGAAGACTCGCGAAAGCCGCAGGGTGTGCCCTGTGCGAGACTGAGACTCCCTCGCGACCGGGGTCCGTTCGGACCTTGCGCAGTCCCTTGCCGCGGCTATCTGAAGGCGGCGAGCGGCGTGAAGGTCGGTCTGCTCGCTCCGCCGTGGCTTCCGGTCCCGCCGCCGCTGTACGGCGGCACCGAAGCCGTCGTCGATCGCTTGGCCCGCGGCCTGGTGGCGGCCGGACACGAGGTGCTGCTCTTCGCTGCGGGTGACAGCACGTGTCCGGTCGAGACCGTGGCCGACACCCTCCCCGCGCGGCCCGAGCACATCGGGATCACCACCGTCGAGCTCGCGCACGTGATTCGCGGGCACGACAGTCTCGCCCGATGTGACATCGTCCACGACCACACGCTGGCGGGCCCGGCCATCGGAACGCGGCCAGGTGCGCCCCCGCTGGTCACGACCAGTCACGGTCCGTTCACTCCCGAGGTGAGCGAGGTCTACCGATCGTTCGCTCGCCGCGTCCCGATCATTGCGATCTCTCACTCGCAGGCCGTCGAGGCAGCACACGAGGGAATCCAGGTCGCGACCGTCATCCACCACGGGCTCGATGCTGACGAGGTGACGGCGGGTGCCGGCGATGGCGGATATCTCGCGTTCGTCGGCCGGATGCATCCGGACAAGGGCGTGGACGCCGCGGCGCGCGTGGCACACGCAGCGGGTCTGCCGCTGCGAATCGCGGCGAAGATGCGGGAACCGGCGGAGCAGGCCTGGTTCGAGGCGAACGTCAAGCCGTTGCTCGTCGGCGATGTCGAGTACGTCGGCGAACTGGGGCAGGCCGACGTGCTGACGCTGGTCCAAGGAGCGGTGGCGCTGCTCAACCCGATCCAGTGGGCGGAGCCGTTCGGCCTGGTGATGGTCGAGGCCCTTGCCGCCGGCACGCCGGTCCTGGCATCCCCGTTGGGAGCAGCCCCGGAGATCGTCGAGCATGGTGTCACCGGGTTCTTGTGCGGCGACGAGGCGACCATGGTGGCTCGCCTGGCCGAGGTCGGCCGCCTCGACCGGGACGCGTGTCGGGCGACCGTGACGGCGCGGTTCTCGACGGCACGCGTCGTGGCGGACCACCTTGCGCTCTACCGGCGGGTGATCAAGGCCCGGGAGGACGCACCTAGGCCGTGGCAGGAGGCGCGACCACGAGCGCCACGCCAGCCGGTACGCCGTTGACCTCGACCTGACCGTCGGGCGTGGTGAGGACAGTCAGCCGGGAACGAGCAAGTGAGATCTGCACATTTCCGACACGGTGATCGCCGTCGACGGGGGAGATTCCTATCTGCCCGAGGTCGAGCCGGGGCTCGAAGCGCAACAGCGTGCGAAGCACCAACAACGCGGACGCGGACGACCATGCCTGCGGTGAGCAGGAGGTCGGGTACGCCACCGGGACCGGCAGTTCCTCCCGCGCGACTCCGGCGTACAGCTCCGGCAACCGGCCGCCGTTCGTCACCGACGCGTCGAGGACCGCGTCGAGAATGCGGCACGCCTCGTCGGTGAAGCCGTAACGCATGAGGCCGGCGGCAGCGATCGCGCTGTCGTGCGGCCAGACCGAGCCGTTGTGGTAGCTCAGCGGGTTGTACCGGGACATCGTGGTCGCCAGGGTGCGCACCCCCCACCCGCTGAACAGCTCGGGGGAGACGAGGTGCGCGGCGACACGACCCGCACGATCCGGATCGATGATCCCGGACCACAGGCAGTGGCCCATGTTGCTCGCCAGCCCATCGACCTGCTTCTTGTCGCCGTCGAGGGCAATCGCGTACCAGCCCTTGGCGGCGACCCAGAAGTCACGGTTGAACGCGGATCGAAGCTTCGTGGCCTTTTGCGTGTAGCTCTCGGCGGTGGCGGTGTCGTTGCGCTCGGCAGCAAGGTCGGCACGAGCGAGATACGCGGCGTAGACGTAGCCCTGGACCTCGGCGAGCGCGACGGGTGCGATCGCGAGGGTGCCGTCCGCGGCGTTGACGCCGTCCCAGGAGTCCTTCCAGCCTTGGTTTGCCAGACCTTGCGCCGACGACCGCTGGTACTCGACGTAGCCGTCGCCGTCGATGTCGCCGTAGCGCTCGATCCACTCCAGCGCCAGGTCCGCGTGGGGGAGCAGCTCGTCGACGACCGCGCGGTCGACGCCCCAGCGGCTGAGCTCACCGATCAGCACCACGAACAGCGGGGTTGCGTCGACGGTTCCGTAGTAGATGCGGCCATCTTCCATGTCGGCCGTCGCGGAGGAGTTGAACCGCACCTCGTGCAGGATCCGGCCGGGTTGCTCCTCGGTGAGGGCATCGGTCTTCTTGCCCTGCAGCCGCGCCAAGGTCTGCAGCGTCCCTATCGCGAGCGCCGGATCGACGATCATCGTCATGTACGACGTGAGCAGCGAGTCCCGGCCGAACAGCGCCATGAACCACGGTGCGCCCGCGGCGACGACCGGTGACTGGGGATGTAGCGGGTCTTCGATGACGAGCGAGCTGATGTCGTCCACCGACCTGACGATCGCGGCATCGAGGCGAGCATCGCAGGAGCTCAGCACTGGTGTCCGCTGGCGCCAGCCGGCGAGCCGTCTGGCCGGCCTGGACGTCTGCGGCGTCCGGCCGCATCCGTACTGCAACGGGACAGCGTGGCCGCCGATCCGGACCGAAACCTCCAGGCAGGTGTGCCACGACGCCTTGGGCGGAATGACCACCGTCCAGGTCAGCCCGGTCGGTCCGGGCCGCCCGGGCTGCGCCGCGGAGCACTCGCTGACGAGCACCTCTCGCAGGATCGAGCCATGCGTGGAGCGGGCGTGCAGAGGTTCGCTCCCCGGGTCCTTCGCAGCGTCTGCACTGGGTCGTCCGGCCTTGACAGCGAAGAGGTCGGCGAAATCGCTGCTGATTCTGAGCTCAACCTCGTGGGTCAGTTCTCGGCTGCTGTAGTTGTGCAGCTCCAGGTCCTCGCGCATTCCGGATCCCACCCAGCGGCGCCGGACGACGAGGGAGGTGCTTTCACCATCAGCACCCGGATGACCACGCGCGACGAACGTTGCGCTGAACGGTTCCGCGCCGCTCACAGACAGCGGCTCCAGAGCGTGCCCGTCGAGTCGGAGCTCCCACTCGCTGAGAACCCTGACGTCGAGCACGAACAGGCCGTCCGCGGCCCCGGAACGGATGTCGCCCGCGCGTCCGGACAGGCAGAAGGAGGAGCCTTCGACGATCGTCACCTGACCGCCGGGCTGCTCCAGGCTCACCGGGGCTGCGGCGTTCAGGGGATCTGCATCGAGCCACATGTAGGACGCTTCCCCATCCGCCGGCGAGCATCGGTTGCGAGCGCATCGAGGCGGCGAGTGAGCACGAGGTCTTGATGAGATCCAGCCGCGACTGGTAGGTCGAGTGTGACACGGATCTGCCGGGCAGTTGCGGAGTAGCCTTCGCGTTGTTCACCACGCCTAGGCCTGTCAGGTCCGTTCGCGCCCTCGGCCCGTCTGCGACTGATGGGCACGATCCCGACCATGAGCACCTTGCACCGACGGCCCGGCGGAGGTCTCGGATGACCCGCACCGTTGAAGCGTCTGTCATCGCATGCCTGTGCGGGCATCCGCCGGCCGATCACGATCCGATCGCAGCTCGGTACTGTCGCGCGACGGCAGCCGGCTCGCTGGTCCGCAGCTGCATCTGCAAGGCCCACCTGCCGGTCGACTTCCGGCGCGCCGAGAAGTGACCTCTCGTTGCGATGGGCCGACAGGTGCATCCAGCCTCAGGCAGGCGGCTGCCGCCACTGGAGGATGACGGAAGGGTCAAGCGTGCGATTGGCGATCTGGCTGGCCAGCACACTCAGCTTTGCGTTGTTGTCGCGGGAGTATTTGCGCAGCTGCTGGAACGCGGTGTCCATGTCGACTCGGCCGGTCGCGGCGAGGACGCCTTTGGCCTGTTCGATGACGACGCGGCTGTTGAGCGCTGACTGAAGCTGTTCGATGATCAGGTCGCCGGCACGCGCCCCTTCCTGATGCAGGATTCCGATGGTCGCGACATCCGCGAGTGCCTGGGCAACCCGAAGATCGATGGTTGTCAGATCATGCTCGTGAAACAGGTTCAGCGCGCCGATCGACTGGTCGCGCAGCCGCATCGGCAGGGCGTCGACGTGGTTGATCCCGTGCGAGACCGCGAACGGAGCGAAGGTGGGCCAGGCGCTGTCGGAGGCGGTGAGGTCCGCGGAGACGGGCCGCCGCGTGTGGAAGGCGTCGAGGCAAGGGCCCTCCTCTGCCTGAATCTGAAAGGCCTCGAGCAACGCGGTCGCCTCACTCGACGACGCCGCGACGCGCAGCACGCCCTGGTGGTCGCTGAGGAGGAGCCCGGCGGCTGTCGCCCCGAGGTCATCGACGCAGGTTCTGACGAGCAGATCGAGCAAGCCCGCGACGTCGAAGTCGGCGACAAGGGTGTCGGCCAAGACGACGAAGACCTCGGCCAGCCTCGCCTGCTGGGCGACTGCCGTTGCACTGAGGGTTGCTTCCGAGCGTGGTTCCGTCATGGTCAGTCCTCTTCCGGCAACAACTGTAGGCGCCCCGCGACGACGTCGCGCGCGACGTCGTCGATGTTGCGTTCTCGGGAGTAGGCGTAGGCGCGAAGCCGCAGGAAGGCCTCGTCGATGGGCACGCCGAGCTGCACCGACACCATGCCGGTGGCCTGGTGGACTTCGAGGCGGTACGACGCGCCGGCGGGCGCAGCGTCGGCAGGAAGGTCCATCGCGGTTCCGGAGCGCACGTCGAGCAAGGCGTCTGCGGCGGCGTCCGCGATCCGCCATGCGGCCCGCAGCTCGACGGGAGTAAGGCCTTCGGCCCGCCGGCGGTAGAGATCGAGTGCGCCGAGCGGGATGGCGCCGATCAGCAGCGGGAAGGCGAACAGCGCGCCGACCCCTGCCGCGGCGACGGCCTCCGTGAAGACGGGCCAGCGCGCCCCTTCGGCGCCCAGCGCGACGTTCATGTCCGCAATGAGCACCGGGCCACCGCCGGTGAACGCGTCGAAGCAAGGTCCTTCGCCAAGCGCGAACTGCAGATCCTCCACGCGGCGCGCAACATCGTCCGTGGCGCACACCGTTCCGCGGTGTCCTGCGGAGGTCATCATCGACAGCCCCGCGCCGTCCACGTCGACCGCGCTGATGGCTTCACGGCACAGCCGCTCCGCCTGAGCGACGCCTGGCGCGGCGTCGACGGGATCGGCAGGGTCGGGCACGCTGTCGCCGCCTCGGGAGGCATCAGAAGGGAAGCGGCGAGATGCGGGGTCCGTACACGGCTCACACGCGTTTGGTATTGCCAGTCTCGCACAGTCGCTTCCGCGGGCGTCTCGTGCGACAATAAGGAAGTTCTGCGCGCCTGGGTCTGTCCGGACCTCGTGCTCCCTCGCCGCTTCGTAGCACCGGCGTTGAGGACCATCAATGACAACCAGATTGCGGCACGACGTTTCGAATCCTGGGTCCGACGACCGGCTGACCCGAGCCCTCCGCCAGAAGAAGGCACCGAACGTCGTCCTGACCAGTGTCCTCGGCATTGCTTTCGTCATGGGCATCGTCGGTTTCGCCTGGCACGTCCTTTGGGTCGTCGCCGTCGTGGTGATGGCGCTCGGGCTTGGCTTCTCCATCGCGAACAGCCGGCGCGACCGCTTCGAGGCTGAACAGCTCGAGCTGGACCGGGTCGACTTCACGGACAGCGCCTTGGGCACACGGCAACGAACCACCGGGGCGATTGGTGGCTGATGCTGCTCGCGAGCCGATCGTGGCGACGAGCTCGCGCGACGTAGAAGAACCCGCCTCCGGTTTCGCGGTTGCGCGCCGCTCGACCGAGATGGCGACAGCCGGCCGCTGCTTCCCGTCGGGACTGCGGGGCGAGCCGATCGCGGGAGACTTCTTCGACGTAGTCGCTCTGGACGAGGACCGGACGTTGATCGCGGTCGGTGATGTCGTCGGTCATGGCGTCGAGGCGGCCGGCCGCATGCACGTGCTCCGCGCCGAGAACCGCGCCTTGGCGATGGACGGGCTCTCGGTCGTCGAGATCGCTCGGCTGCTGGACGTGCTGCAGTGCAGTCGGGGCCCGGAGGAGCTCGCGACGCTGTGGCTCGGAATCCACGACCGCAGGACCGACTGGCTGGAGTACGCGAGCGCCGGCCACCCGCCGCCGGTCTTCGCGGGGGTGGACGACCCTGCTCATCTGCTGTCAGCCGCGAGCGCACCGCCGTTGGGCAGCGGGTTCGTCGATCGGCATGTGCTGGTCGACCGGGTGCGCCTCGCGCCGGGAGGGCTGCTCCTCGCTTACAGCGACGGTTTGATCGAGCGGCCCGGCCTCGATCTCGGCGACCAGATGGCGGGGCTACGAGCAGTCGTCGAGGAGATCTATGTGCCGGCGTTGAGCCAGGCCGCGCTCGAGCGCCTGGTCGACCGGGTGCTGCGCCGCCTCCCGCACGACCCGGTGGAGGCGCCAGACGATGTCTGCATCCTCGCGGTGCACAGACCGCTGGTGGCCATGGGTGACGTCGGCTACCTGATCCAGCGCAGCGGATGACGCTCGCGCCTCACCAGCTGAGCATCAGGTCCTTCACGTGCCGAAGGCCGGGCGGGTAGACGAGGTCCTCGTGGCCCGGAGTCAGCCAGTACTCAGGAATGCGCCGGTGCCACTCCCGCAGGGTGACGCGCAGCTCCCGCCGGGCGAGGTGTGACCCGAGGCAGCGGTGGGGACCCATCCCGAAGGTGATGTGGCGGTTGCGGGTGCGATCGAAGCGGACCTCGTGGGCGTCCGGGTACTCCGTGGGGTCGACGTTGGCCGAGCCGTAGGCACACAGCACCATCGATCCGGCGGTGACCGGGCAGCCGTTGGGAAGGGTGACGTCCTGGGTCGCCGACCGCGGCGAGGAGAACGGGACCGGTGCCTCCCAGCGCAGCATCTCCTCGACGGCGTTGTCGAGGCAGTCCGGGTCGTTGACGATCTGCTTGCGGTGGTCGGGGTTGCGGGCGAGGAACGCGTACATGCAGGTGAGCGTGTCGCTGACCGTGTCGAGGCCCGCGATCAGGAACAGGAACAGGATGTCGAGGATCTCGTCGTGGGTGAGTCGGGCGCCGTCGACCTCGGCAGCGAGAAACTGCGAGATGACGTCGTCGCCCGGCTGCCTGCGGCGTTCGTTGATGAGCTCGGTGAACAGCGCGTAGATCTTCTCGCCGGTGCCGAAGAGCACGCGAGTGCGTACCTCGGGATCGAAGGCGGCGAGCTCGTCGTGCTTCTCCGGGTGCAGGATGCCGTCACGCAGGTGGAGGAACTCGTCGAGCCGCTCCTCCGGCAGGCCGGTCAGGTCCAGGAAGATGGTGCTCGGGAGCACATCGGCGAAGTCGTCGGAGAAGTTGCAGCCGCCGTTATCGATGAAGGTGTCGATGAGGGTGTTCGCGCGTCGGGCGATGTCCGGCTCATACGCCGTCATCTTCTTCGGCGAGAACAACGGATCGAGCAGCCGCCGGAAGTTCGAGTGCTGCGGTGGGTCGACGTTGAGCGGGATCAGCGGCCGGACGTTGCCCAGCCCGAGGTCGATCCGCGAGGAGAAGAGCTCTGGATTGTGCAGGACGAACTCGATCGACTCGCGATCGAACTGCATCGCCATGCCTTCCATCGGCACGAGGTAGCCGCCGGACTCGGTGAGGCTCCGGAACCGGGAGTGGGGCGAGGAGAAGTCGAGGAGCGCCGTCATGTCCTCGGTGGCCTGCCGCTCGCCCAGGCCGGCCTCGGGGATCGCGGCGTTGAGGGTCGCATCCGCTTCAGTCACGAATCACTATTGCATGTTCTATGACGCCCGTGTCACCTAAGGGCGGGGTGGGCGGGGCGGGGTGGCCGACCGGCAGGATGTGCAGGTGACCGATCGCCGTACCTTCCTGACGCGGCTCGACGAGGACACCTTCAAGCCCACGCCGCAGGCTGTCGGGCCGTGGGGTCCGACGACCGTCAGCGGACTCGTGGTCTCGGGGCTCGTGGGGTACGCCGCTGAGCAGGCCGCGGGTGACGCGGATTTCCTCGCCACCCGGTTGACCGTCGACATGGTGCGGATGGCGTTGCTCGACGAGCTCCGCACCGAGGCGACCGTGTTGCGGGAGGGACGCCGGCTGCGCCTGGTCGACGTGACGATCACCCAGGCCGGGCGAAACGTCGCCCATGGCCGAGGGGTGTTCACGCGGCGATCCGAGCCGCCTTCGGGCGACGTATGGGGCCGGGCGGTGAAGATGCCGCCGCCGCCCGAGCCGGGTGAGACACCGGCGTTCGGACCGAAGCCGTACGTCGGATCCAGGGCGTTGGCGGCGCGTGACTTCGAGCCCTGGCGGGATGCCAGCCAGGAGAAATACGTCTGGTACGACTTCGACGCCCAGCTCGTCGACGGTGAGGAGACCTCGCCGTTCGTCCGGGCGGCCGCGGTCGCGGATGTAGCCAACCCGCTGACCAACTGGGGAAGCAACGGCCTCCAGTTCGTGAACTCCGATGTGACCCTGCTCCTCTCGCGGCTCCCGCGAGGGACGATGATCGGTATGGCGGCAAGCGACCGCCAGGGGGCGGACGGGGTGTCCGTCGGCTCGGCAGTGATGGTCGATGCTGCGGGGCCGGTTGGCATCGTGACCGTGACGGCGCTCGCGTCCGAGGTACCGATGGTGCCTCGGCACTAGCAATGGGGTTGAGACGCATGCAAGTTCTCCGACCGTGGGCCGGAGCGTTGGCGATCGTCGCGTTGGTCGGCTCGGGCGTCGCCATGGCTGGGGTGTCCGGGCGCTCGGTCGGCGTGATCGGTCCCAAGGCGGGCGTCCTTCCTGACGGGCGGGTGCTGCACCCGGCCGGTCGCCTGACGAAGGTGGGCAACTTCCCGACCGGCGGGGCGTTGACGCCGGATGGCCGCTTCTACTGGGCCGTCGACACCGGGCGCGGCTTCAACGACATCCGGATCGTGCGGGTGCGGGACGGCCGGGTGATCCAGAACGTGCCGATGCCTGGCGCCTCCGGTGGGATCGCGATGGATCCGACGGCACACCTTGCCTATGTCTCCGGCGTCGCGGACTCCGCGCACCTCGACCAGCAGCGGCCCCATCTGCCCGGTCGTTCAGGCGACGTCGTCTGGGTGTTCCGGTACAGCGGCCGGACCGGCCACGCCGCGTTCCGGCGGCTGATCGCGGTGCCCCCACCTGCCGGTTCACCGATTCCGCAGGGCGTCGTGGACGTCCCGGGCTTCGAAGGTCCGCCGGAGAACTTCCCGCCGACCAACACGCAGCGGCTGGCCTGGCCCGACCGGCTCGCGGTCTCCCCGGACGGGCGCCGACTGCTCGTCCCCCTCAATCTCGCTGACCACGCGGCAGTTGTCGACACCCATAGCGGCGCGGTGACGGACGTCGCGGTCGGTCACTACCCGTACGGCGCGGCGATCCTTCGGGGTGGCCGCACGGGCCTCGTGTCGAACGAAGCCGCCGGCACGGTCTCCGTGATCGACCTGGCGTCGGCACGCGTCACGAAGACGATCCGCGTCGGGCCGGACCTCTCGCACCCGGAGTCGATCGTCCTTGACCCGAAGCGGGCGCGGGCGTACGTCAGCGTCACCAACTCCGACCAAGTCGCGATCCTCGACACGAACAAGCTTGCGATGGTCGGGTCCGTGTCGGTCGACCACGGGTCCGGGCTCGGAGTGTCGCCGGTCGGGCTGTCGATGACACCGGACGGAACCCGGCTGTACGTGGCTGAGGAGGGCGCCGACGACCTCGCCGTGTTCGGTCACACCCGCCGGGCGCCCGGGCTGCGGCTGATCGGCCGCATTCCCACGGCCGAGTTCCCGACCGACGTCGCGACGACGAAGACGAAAGTCGTGTACCTGTCCGCCAAGAACCGTGGCGTCGGTCCCAACCGCCATGGTCCCGACCCGTTGAGCCCCGACGACAGCGACAACGCGATCAACACGTTCAGCTATCTGCCGTCGATCGTCGACGGAGCGGTCGGGGTGCTGGCCCGGCCCGGCGCGACGGCGCTGCGGCGCGACACCCACCGAGCCGACGCTTCGCTGCGGCCCGTCAACCACGAGGCCGCACCGGCCGGCACTCCGCTTCGACCGGGCGGACCGATCAAGCACGTCTTCTACATCGTCCGCGAGAACCGCACCTACGACCAGATCCTCGGTGATCTCGGCCGTGGCGACAGCGACCCGAAGCTCGAGCTCTTCGGGCCATCGGTCACGCCGAACATCCACGCGCTGGTGAACCGCTTCCCGTTGGTCGACCACGTCTACGCCGACAGCGAAGCCTCGATCGACGGGCACTTCTGGACGAGTGCCGGCTCGGTGTCCGACTACGTGCAGAAGAACTGGTATCAGAACTACGCGGCGCGCGGTCGGCCGTACGACTTCGGTGTGTACTCCGTGACCTGGCCATCGACGGGGTTCCTGTTCGACCAGGCGCAGAAGCAGGGAATCAGCTACTTCAACTACGGCGAGGCGATCGCCGGCGTCGTCCCGCTGACCGACAAGGACCGCACCGCCGCGATGACCGCTGAGGTGGCGGCGAAGTTCGCCCACTCCGACCTGGGTGCCGGCACGAAGATCGGGGTTGGGGCGACACCCGCCGGGCAGTGCTACCCGAACGACGCGGACATCGAGACCGACGCGGTGACCAAACAACCGGTCTACGACGCAACGCCGCCGGCCGGGGCCTCGCCGACCGCGGAGTCGCGCTTCGACTGCTTCCAGACCCGGTTCAACGCGCAGCTGGCGACCGGGACCGTGCCGGCGTTCAACTACGTCGTGCTCGCCAACGACCACACGGTGGGTACGACGCCCGGCAAACGGACGCCGCAGGCCATGATCGCCGACAACGACTACGGACTCGGCCAGATGGTCGACCTGATCTCGCATTCCTCGATCTGGCGCTCGTCAGCCATCTTCGTCATCGAGGACGACTCGCAGGACGGCGCCGACCACGTCGACGCGCACCGGATTCCGGCGGCGGTGATCAGCCCGTATGCGCCGGCCGGCGCGATCGTGCACACGCGCTACGACTTCCTGTCGGTGATCCGGTCGATCGAGCTGATCCTCGGCATGAAGCCGCTGGGGCTCTTCGACCGGCTGGCGACGCCGATGTACGACGTGTTCAGCCCGAGTCCGGTGAACCTCGCGCCGTACACGGCGATTGTTCCGCCGCAGAGCCGGTCGGCGCTCAACACCGCGCTGAGCCCGGACGCGGCGCGTTCGGCTGCGCTCGACTTCTCCGTGCCGGACCAGATGCCGCAACGAGTGCTCGACGCGATCCTCTGGCACGCGGTGCACGGCGAGGGCTCGCAGCCGCCGCCACCAGGACCTGACGCGAGCACCGATGACACGGCCGACCGCGACGACACCGCGGACTGACGCGGCGGCAGCGGGCATGCGGTCGGGGCAGCGTGCACACTGACGGGCGTGACCGCTGACCGGCTGTCGCCCCTGGCCGTGAGCCTGCCCAACGAGCTCACCTCGTTCGTCGGCAGGAAACGCGAGCTGTCCGAGCTCGGTGGCTTGCTCGACTCTCGGCGCATCGTCACCGTCGTGGGCTCCGGTGGCTGCGGGAAGACACGGCTGGCGACTCGGTTCGCAAGGGAATCCGGCGAGCGGTGGCGCGACGGTGCGTGCTTCGTCGACCTGTCTTCCGCTACCGCCGCAGACGTCGTCGATCGCAGCATCGCCACGGCGTTGGGCGTGATGGAGACGCCCGGGGCCGAGCTTCGCAGCGCGCTGGCCGTCCACCTGTCGGGGCGCCAGCTGCTGATGATCCTCGACAACTGTGAGCAGGTCGTTGATGCGGTCGCCGCGACAGTCCATGACCTGTTGCAGAGCTGTGACGACCTCGTCGTGCTCGCGACGAGCCGAGAACCACTCGGCGTTGAGGGCGAGACCACGTACCGAGTTCCCTCGCTTGGTGTGGCATCCCTCGAGGGCCAGGAAGTCCCGGATGCTCTCCAGCTGTTCGTCGACAGAGCGCAGGCCGTGCGTCCCGAGTTTCGGCTGACCGATGACAATGAGCCATCGGTGCGTGAGATTGCCCGGCGGCTGGACGGGATCCCGCTGGCGATCGAGCTCGCAGCCGGACGCCTCGGTGTGTTGTCACCGCAGGAGATCGCGGCCGGCCTCTCCGACCGATTTCGGCTCCTTGGCCACGGCGCGAGGACGGCGATCCCGCGGCAGCAGACGCTGCTGGGCTCGGTCCGGTGGAGCTACGACCTGCTCACTGATGCGGAGCGAGCGTTGTTGCGCCGGCTCTCGGTATTCGTCGCCGGCTGCGACTTGGCCGCCGCGAAGTCGGTGGCGGCGTTCGAGCCACTGGAGGACGCGGGGCTGCTCGATGTGCTCGCGCGCCTGGCGGACCGTTCCCTTCTCGTCGTCGATGCGACGTCGTCGCGCAGTCGGTACCGGATGCTCGAGACGATCCGACAGTTCGCCGCGGAGGAGCTGGCCGCTTCAGGGGAGCTGGAGGTGGTCAGGCATCGTCACCTCGACCACTTCCTCGAGTTGGTCAGTCAAGCCTGGCTGCTGTCGGAACAAGACCAGGTCGCGGCGCTGACCTTGGTGGAGACTGAGCGCGAAAACATCTACGCCGCTGTGGATTGGGCCCTCGCCGCCGGGCGAGTCGACGACGCTCTGCGCCTGGTCGGCGAACTCTGGGGCTATTGGACCAGTCGGGCCCGATTCGTCGAAGGCCGCGCGATCACGCAACGTGTCGTGGACTCGGTCTCGGAGGGTTGCAACCCCGCCGCGGTCGCAGCCGGGATGTTCGCTCTGTCCTGGCTCGAAGAGATGCACGGCGACTATGCCATCGCCTACGACCACGCCGAGCAGGCGCTTGAGCTCGCCGTCGCCTCCCGCGACCGTCGGCTCGAGGGTCGGTGTCTGGCCCGCATCGGCCTCACGCTCGGAGGGCTCGATCTCGAAGCGGGGCGGCCGAAGCTGGAGGCGGCGATTGAGATCGCCCGCGAGACGCGCGACACACCGATCCTTCACGTGTGTCTGTGCCAGCTGGGTTGGTTCCAGCTGACGGCCGACGGTCCGGCAGCGGCGCGGCCGACCTTGCTGGGGGTCCGCGACCTGACCGGGCAGCGGAGTGACCTGGTGGTCGGGGGCCAGGCCCGGAACTGCCTTGCACTCGTCGAGCTCAGTGCCGGCGATCTCGATGCGGCACTGGAGCATGCCGAGGTCGGACAGGCGATGTCCGCGCGAACCGGGAACCGCTATCTGGAGGCCAACGCCTGGGGCTGCCTGGCGTTGGCGCGTTTCGGGCGAGGCGATGTCAGGGGCGGGCTTGCGGCCTGCGCCACCGGGGAGGTCATCGTGCCCCAAGGCCGCAACTTCGCAATGGCCGCGGGTCACAGCTTTCGCGGGGTCGCGCTCCTCATGGACGGAGATTTCAGCGCCGCCGTGGCCGCGGCCGAACAAGCCATCGAGACCGCTGACGTCTTCGGGCCTTGGGTATCGGCGGCGTGGAAACGTCGCGGTTACGCCATCATGGCGCGCGCGCAGTGGCGGCTCGGCGACGTCGCGACGGCCCGGAGGACGGCCGAGGTCGGGCTTGAGCTGGCGCGACGGCGGGACAGTGTCCTCGCGAGCGACATCGCACTCGTCGTTGCGGCCGCCATCGCTCACGCGGATCACGATCCGCAGCAGGCCGAACGCCTCGCCGTCGACGCCTTGGCGCTGGCCGCCCGAACCGGGATGTACGGCGTCTCGGCCGACGCGCTCGAGCTACTTGCCGTCCTGGCCGTCGCCGACGAAGACGACGGCTTCGCCGTATGGCTGGCGGGCGCCGCGGCGCGACACCGGCGGACCGCCGGTGTCGCCGGTTGCTGGACCGATCCCCCCGACAACGCGCTCGAGACCGCCCGGCAACGGCTCGGCCCCGCGGCGTACGAGACCTCGTGGGCGCAAGGAGCCGGCACCCCGATCGAGGAAGCGGTCAAGAACGTCGCTCGGCGCACCGGGAGGCGCAAGCGCCCGGCGGCGGGATGGCCGAGCCTGACTCCGACCGAGGTTCGCGTTGTTGAGCTCGCCGCGGAGGGCCTCGGGAATGCCGCCATCGCGGGTCGGCTGTTCATCTCGCGGCGAACCGTCGATGCGCACCTGACCCACATCTACGCCAAGCTCGGCCTGAGCTCGCGACCCGAGTTGGTCGCCGCGGCGTTGGGTCGCAAGTAGGTACAGCAGCTCGCGAAATAGGTAGCGCTACCGATGTTCGTCGCCGCTTGGCTGCGGACGCTGGGGCCATGGTCACATTTAGCAGCCGGCGCCGAGTCGCGGCCGGCGCAACCGTACTCAGTGTGCTGGCATGCGGATCCGCTGGAGGCCAGGCCTTCGCCGCTTCGCCGGCCGGTGACAACTCCACGCTGACCGTCGTCGCGGTCGGCCCGACGGCGTCGCCGCCGAGCCGGAGGGCGAATGTGGAGATTGCCGTCGACAACTCCTACGACCAGCTGCTGTGCGCGCCCTTCACGATCACCCTTACCTGGTGGCGGGCCGGTGGGCACCGGTACTCGGCGAGCCGTGAGCTTTCGAACAAGTCCGTCGCGTCAGCAGGGGTGCTGCACATTCCGGCGGCCGCGATGCGGCAAGGCGTCGTGCGCTACGTCGCGACCGCGACGCAGCAATGCGGCTTGCTCGCGCCCACCACCACGTATGCCGGCCGCTGGCCGTCGAGCGGGTCTGCCACCGTCACCGTCCTGTGACGGCACCGAATCGCGCCTCGCGCCCGAGCCGAGGTGGCTGATCGGCCGGCGCGGTTGGGCTCGCCCGCTCAGTCCGTGTAGGCGCTCGGGGTTCCCTCGAGGATGACGGTCTTGGTCTCGAGGTAGGGGAGCAGGCCCTCGACGCCGCCCTCGCGGCCGATGCCGGATTGCTTGAAGCCGCCGAAGGCGATGCCGAAGTCGGTGCGGAAGCCGTTGTGGCCGACCGTGCCGGAGCGCAGTCGTGCCGCGACGGCTCGGGCGCGATCCGCGTCGGGTGTGAAAACCGAGGCGTTGAGTCCGTAGATGGTGTCGTTCGCGATCCGGATCGCGTCCTCTTCATCCGCGGCCGGGATCACCGACAGGACCGGGCCGAAGATCTCTTCCTGCGCGATCGTGGCCGAGTTGTCGACGTTGGCGAACACGGTGGGCTCGACGTAGTAACCGCGCTCGAGGTGCGCCGGCCGCCCGCCGCCGGTGACGAGCTTCGCTTCGGTCTTGCCCTGCTCGATCAGGCCGAGCACCTTGTCGCGCTGCCGCTCCATCGCGAGCGGGCCCATCTGGGTCGCGTCGTCGAACGGGTCGCCGACGACCACCTTCGAGAACGTGCTCGCGAGTGCCTCGACGAACTCGTCGTGGCGCTTGCGGGGGACCACCAGGCGGGTGAGCGATGAGCACACCTGCCCGGAGATCATGCACTCCGAGCCGGAGATCGCCGTCGCCGCCTGCGCGAGGTCGGCGTCGTCGAGGATGACGGCTGCGGACTTGCCGCCGAGCTCGAGCGTGTAGCGCGCGATGCGCTCGCCGCACAGCGAGGCGATCCGGCGACCTGCCGCGGTTGAGCCGGTGAAGGCGATCTTGTCGATCCGCAGATCGGTGACCAGTCGCTCCGAGACCTCGCGGTCAGCGGTCAAGACGTTGAAGACGCCGGCCGGCAGGCCGGCTGCCTCGGCGGCTTCGGCGAGCAGGTATGCCGCGCCGGGTGCCTCGGGTGAGGCCTTCAGCACGACGGTGCAGCCGGCGAGCATCGCCGGCGCCATCTTGTAGATCGCGAGCTGGATGGGCGCGTTCCACGGGATGATCGCGCCCACCACGCCGACCGGCTCGCGAACGACGAGGCCGAACGCGCCGCCGCCGGTCGGCTGGGCCCGCTCTTCCCACGCGAACGTGGTGGCGAGGTCCGCGTAGTAGTCGAAGACCGTGGCGAACGCCGGCGCGGCGTACTTCGCCATGATCGCGAGGATTCCGGACTCGCGCGGCCAGATGTCGCCCAGCGCATCCGCGCGCGCGGCGACCTCCTTGCCGAGCGCGCGGAGGTAGTCGGCGCGCTCGCTGTGGCTGAGAAACGGCCACGGGCCGTTGTCGAAGGCCTCTCTGGCCGCCGCGATCGCGCGGTCCATGTCGGCGGCCTGCGCCTCGGCGACCGAGAAGTAGACCTCCTCGCTGTGCGAGTCGATCACGTCGATCGTCGCCGTCGACGAGGGGGCCACCCACTCGCCGCCGATGAAGAAGCGATCTGGATGAGCTACGGGTGCGGTCACGAGCGGCCTCCGGCGTCGATGCGGACACCGTTTTCTATCGCGTTCCGGCCGGTGGCGACCACCGGGTCGACCAGCAGGGGCTCAGGCGGCCGCGCGCTCGGGCTCGGCTCGGGTGGCGGTCGAGGCCAGGGGCTTGACCACCGCGCCGACCGCCTTGCGGGCAAAGTCGTTGGGAAGCGAGAGCCGAAGCACCTTCTTCCAGGCCGACCCGACCTGCCGCGGCAGCGAGCCGGTGACGTACGGCAAGCCGTAGCGCTCGAACACCTCGCGCACCTTCGGCGCGACCTCGGCGTACCGGTTGCTCGGCAGGTCGGGGTAGAGGTGGTGCTCGATCTGAAACGACAGGTTGCCGGTCATCAGGTGCAGGAGCTTTCCGCCGCTGATGTTGCCGGCGCCGAGCATCTGGCGCAGGTACCACTCGCCGCGGGTCTCACCTTCGATCGAGGTCTTCGTGAAGGTCGCGATACCGGTGGGGAAGTGGCCGCACATGATCACCGAGTGCGTCCACCAGTTCCGCACCAGGTTTGCCGTCGCGTTGGCGCCGAGGGTCGACAGCGCCGACGGGCCCGACAGCAACGGATGGAGCACGTAGTCCCGCGTGGCCTGCTTCTTGATCTTGGCCATGACGTCTCTGACCTGCTGGCGGAACTCCGCCTTGTCCTTGCGGCCCTTGAGGTACTTCCCGATCTCCAGGTCGTAGGCCGCGATGCCGTACTCGAACAGGCACGCGTTGAGGAAGTTCCACAGCGGCTGGCCCAGGTAGAAGGGACTCCATCGCTGGTCTTCGTCGACGCGCATGATGCCGTAGCCGAGGTCGTTGTCCTTGCCGAGCACGTTGGTATACGCGTGGTGGATCTGGTTGTGGGAGTGCTTCCACATCGACGACGGCGAGGCGTTGTCCCACTCCCAGGTCGTGGAGTGGATCTTCGGGTCACGCATCCAGTCCCACTGGCCGTGCATGACGTTGTGGCCGATCTCCATGTTCTCGAGGATCTTGGAGATCGACAGCCCGATGGTTCCCGCCAGCCATGCAGGCGGGAACAGAGACACGAGAAGCACCGCGCGGCTCGCGAGCTCCACCTTGCGTTGCGCGTCGATGACCTTGCGGATGTACGCCGCGTCCGCTTCGCCTCGCGTGGCGAGCACGGCGTCGCGAATGGCGTCGAGCTCGCGGCCGATTGCCTCGATGTCCTCGGCGCGCAGATGCGCGGTCGGGTCGAGCGGAAGGCGCTGGATCGCGGTCACGAGCTCTCCTTGTGTCGTTCGTAGGTCATACGTCGATGGAGCAGGGGCCGGCGGCGGCGGAGATGCAGGTCTGTACCAGCACGCCGTCACCTTCAATCGCCTCGGTCACCTGGCCGGTGCGCAGGTCCCGGACGGCGCCGTCGCGGAGCGGTCGCACGCAGCCGAAGCAGATGCCCATCCGGCACCCCGACGGCATGAGGACACCGGCTGCTTCGCCGATGTCGAGCAGTGGCGTGCCGCCGTCGGCGGCGACGGTCACGTCGCTGGAGGTGAAGGTGACGGTGCCGCCGTCACCGACCGCGGTGATCGCCGGCCGGAAGCGTTCGGTGTGCAGGACGTCGGTTCGTCCGCTCGCGGTCCACGCCGCGTCGAGCATGTCGAGCATCCCCGTGGGGCCGCACGCCCAGACCTCGCGGAAGCCGATGTCGTCGACCAACTCAGCCAGGTCCGAGGCGCCGAGCATGCCGTCGACGTCGGTATGACGCTCGATCAGCCGCAGTCGGCCGGAGCCGCCCAACGCGCGCAGCTCGCCGGCGAAGATCACGTCCTGCGCGGTCGGCGCGGAGTGCAGCAGCACGACGTCGTCCATGGCGTCGATCGCGTTGCGGAGCATGCCCATCACCGGGGTGATGCCGCTGCCGCCGGTGATGAAGAGGAGGTGTGCCGGCGGTCTCGCCGGAAGGGTGAAGTCCCCGGTGGCCTGGTCGAGCTGGACAACGAGGCCGGGCGTGGCGCGTCGTACGAGGTAGTTGCTGACGATGCCGTCGGGGATCGCCTTGACGGTGATCGCGATGCAGCCGTCGGCACGGCCGAGGTGAGAGGTGAGGGAGTACGCGCGCCAGCGGCGGACGCCGTCGATGTCGACGCCGATCCGGACGTACTGGCCGGGGACGTGTCCGCGCCACGCGCGCCCCGGCTTGATGACCAGCGTCGCGGCGTCGGCGGTCTCCGGCCGGACCTCGACGACCCGCCCACGCAGGTCGACCGCGGACGCGAGGGGGTCCAGCAGGTCCAGGAAGTCGGTCGGCACCAGCGGCGTCGCGAGGGCTCGCCCGAGCCGGGACAGGCCGTGTCGAAGTGGGCGGCCCGCTGCCGCCGGCCGTTCGAGGATGCTCACAGCGTCAGCGTGGCTGACCGGAAGGGTTAAAGTCCTGACCATGAAGCGTGAACTGATCCGATAGATTTGTTCGTGAAAGACAAATCAGTACCAGTTCCCGGCGCCGTCGACGCGGCCAGCGCGTTCGCGGTCGGTGCCCCCCTCGTCGACGCGCTCCGGCAGCAGCTGCCCTCGGTCGCCGAGCTGACCGTCGCCGCGGTGATCGACAACGTCCCGAGCTACGCCGACGCGTGGGACGGGCCGATGGGCCAGACGATCGCCGAGGCCGTGCAGCTCGCGCTCGCCGGCTTCCTGCACCTGGTCGGCAGCGGTCGCGCGAGCGACGCGGGCACGCCGTTGCAGCCCGCGCTCGACGGCGCCTACGCGCTCGGCCGCGGCGAGGCTCGCTCCGGTCGCCCCATGGATGCCCTGCTGGCGGCGTACCGCGTGGGTGCCCGGATCGCCTGGCGGGAGCTGTCGCAGACGGCGGTCAGCTCCCGGCTGCCGGCGGTGCAGCTCGCCAGGTTCGCCGAGCTGGTGTTCGCCTACATCGACGAGCTGTCGGCGGCGAGCGTCGCGGGCCATTCCGACGAGCTCGCCACCACCGGCCGGGTCCGCGAGCGGCTGCTCGAGCGTCTGGCTCAAGCTTTGTTGGACGGCGTCGCCGAGGACGAGCTCGCCGAAACCGCGCAGCGTGCCGACTGGAGTCCGCCGGAATCGTTGATCGCGGTCCTGCTGCCGTCGAGCCAGATGCGCGCAGCCCGCGCCGGCCTCGATCGTGCCGCGTTGTCCATAGGGGTCGAACCCGGCGAGGACGAGCAGCCGCTGACGGCGTTGCTGGTCCCGTCGACGGGCGCCGCGTCGCGACAGTTCCTGTTCCGGCACCTCGTCGGTCGGCAAGCGGTGGTAGGCCCGGATCGCCCGTGGACCGCGGTTGCCGCGTCGTACCGCCGGGCACTGCGAGTGCACCGTCTCGTGCACACCGATGACGGTGCGCCGATCGACACCGAGAGCTACCTCGCCCGGCTGGTCTGCACCGCGGACGGTGAGGCGCTCGCGGACCTGCGCGCCAGGGCGCTCGCGCCACTCGCCGGGTTGCGGGGATCGTCGGCGGACCGCCTGGTCGAGACCCTGCGTTCGTGGTTGCTGCACCAAGGTCGGCGCGAGGACATCGCTGCCGATCTGTCGGTGCATCCGCAGACGGTTCGCTACCGGATGACCCAGCTGCGCGAGCGGTACGGCGAGCGGTTGCAGGATCCCCGAGTGGTCGAGGAGCTGACCATCGCGTTGGCGATGGACACGTGACACTGTCGGTTTCGACGTCGATCGAGGACGACTCACCCGCTGCTAGCCTCGGCGCGTTGTCGCCCCCGTAGCTCAGGGGATAGAGCACCGCCCTCCGGAGGCGGGTGCGGGCGTTCGAATCGCCCCGGGGGCACAAGCAAGTGAGCCGAGAGCGCGCCAGCCGTCTTCGACGGACGATCAGCGGCTTTCAGGCAAGAGCGCGTCAACGAGCGAACGGAAGATCCAGTCCCGATAGCGGGAACGAGACCAGCCACGGGTCAGCACCATGAGCTGATACAGCTCCGGCGAGGTGTACGCCCACAGAACGTCTCGGGCCTCTCTTTTGCTCAGGCCGCGCCGCAGGTGGCCGCCCTCGGCCAAGTTGGTGGCGATGACTCCCATGCCGAACAGGCGCCTCGACGTGATGTGCTCCCAGATGGCCGCGATCTCAGGGTCGACCTCGGCCGCGGCTCGGGCGACGAGCTGCAGGCGGGCGGAGCGAGTGAGCGTCCCGATCAAGCCATCGGTATAGATCTTGAGCTTCCGCACGGGATCCGGCTCGGACAGGATCCGCATCGCGCGCTCACGCTGATGAATGGGCGTGGGGTCATCGTCGCCGGCTGCCGCATAGTCGAGGGCAGCCTTCACCATGCCCGGCTTGTTACCGAACGCCTTGTAGGCCGTGGGCACGGCAACGCCAGCACGTTCAGCGACGAGGGCGAGGGTGGTTTCGCCGTAGCCGCGCCCGACCAGGAGCTCGATGGCGGCGTCAAGCATTGCCCTGCGATTGGCACCGGCGTGCTCCTGGCGACGAGACGCGTCGTACCGACGCCGCTTGACATCAGCCACGGGCCGAGCCACCCTCCATTCCGATATAACCGATAATATCGGAAATGAGGTGGCACCGGTGTTGGACACGACGACCCCTGCGGAACGGTTCGAGCGGGCGGAAGCGGCCGCCTTCGCCGCGGCGGACCTTCGGGTGTCGTCGCGATTCGTGGAGATTTCCGAGCCGAGGCTCCGGGTGCGGGTCAACGAGCTGGGCACCGGCGATCCGGTGCTCTTCATTCACGGCGGCAACAGCGTGGGGGCGTCCTGGCTGCCCCTGCTGGCGCCTCTTGCGGCGACCCATCGGCTCATCGTCCCTGACCGGCCGGGATGCGGCCTGACGTCTCACTTCGACTACCGGGGCATCGACCTACGCCGGCACGGTGTGGATTTCATCCGGTCTCTCCTCGATGCGCTAGGCGAGCAGCGGGTCGCAATCGTCGGCAACTCCATCGGTAGCTACTTCGCGCTCGTCTTTGCGCTGGCACACCCCGAACGGGTCTCGCGGCTAGGAATTCTCGGCGAGCCTGCGAACGCCGAAGGCGCGCCGCGCTTGTTCCACCGCCTGGTCGGTACCCGCGGGCTCAACCGCCTTCTGTACAAAGGTCCGCTCAGGCCTCCGAACGCCGCAGCCGGCGTGCGAGCTGGCTTCGCGAAGGCCAAGCTCGTCGCGGATGTCGGCCGCATGCCCGATGTGCTTTGCGAGTGCCTCGCGGCCGGGGCGCAGATTCCAGGCGCCACCACGAGCTGGATCACCATGGTCGAACGAGTCTTCGTGCCAGCCGGCTGGGGCCTGCTCGCCAGACAGAGCCTTGGGACGCACAAGCTCGCACCTGAACTGCCTTGCCTTGACCAGCCCACGCTCTTTCTATGGGGGGACAAGGATCCGCTCGGTGCACCACCGGCCGGAGTGGCGCTCGCGGCATCAATGCCGAACGCACGCCTCGAAGTCGTCGCCGACGCCGGCCACCTCGTATGGCTCGACCAACCGAAAGTCTGCGCCGACGCCCTAGTGGACTTCCTGTCATGACCGCGACCCGAGTTCCAAGGCGCGCCGCGGTCTCACTGAGAGCAGCTGGTGTCCTCTTCCTCGTCGGCGTGATCCTTCATCCACACGCCCCGAAGGCTCACACAATGGCGCAGGTGGCCTACACCCAGACCGGTCAGGCCGATTGGTGGCCCGCACACCTGTTCCTCCTGTCCAGCTACGTTCTGTTCGCCGTCTTCGTCTTCAGCATTTCGCGCTTCGACGGCCTTCCACCCGGGCCTGCGCGAGTCCTCGATTTCGTTCGACCGATCGCGGTGCTTTGCGTTGTGGCGATGACCGTCCACCTGCTGCTGCCGTTGGGGCGCGCAAGCGTCGCTCACTCGCGCCACGGCTGGGCGTTGTGGGTGAAGGACGTCGTTGAATCGGTAGACGCCGTATGGGCGCTGTCCGTTGCCACCGTCGCATGGCTGCTCGGCCGAGCCGGCACGGATCACCGGATATCCGCCCTCCTCGGCGTCGTCGGTGGAATCGGCTTCGCCCTCTTCTCCGGTTTGGTGCCCCTGACCGACGTCGTGGTCTCGATGCAGTTCACCCGGTCACTCGTACGCGTCGTGCCGGTGTTCGGACTCCTGATCGTCGCCTGGACAGTGGTCACTGGGAGCGTCGGCTCCCTCCGAACGTCAGCGCGCTTGGATCCATCGTTATAGGGACGAGGGGGCCGCCGAGTTCAGCGTCACCATCCTGCCGCCCCCCGCATAGCTGCGTTGCCGACGCGCGCGCGGGGGTGGTCGACGCGTGCGCTGTGGCGCGCCACCATGTGTTCCGTGATGATCACGTCAATGCCGGTCGAGTCGCGCACGACGGTCGTGCCGACCGGGGACGCGCTGCCGGACGTCCTCCCCACCGAGCGACTGACGGCGACTGGCGTACCCGTCCCTGAGATCCGGGCCGAGCTGCGACGGATCGCGTCGTACCGCAATGTCGGCAGTGTCGTGCTGACCTGGGGCCAGGCGTTTGCGACGGTCGGTCTGGCGGTGTGGATAGGGAACCCCTTCGCCTACGCGGCAGCGTTCGTGATGATGGGCCCCGCCCAGGCGAGGTTCGCGAGCCTCGGCCACGAGGCCGCGCACCGCCTGTTGTTCACGAACAAGCGGGCCAACGACTTCGTCGGACGCTGGGTGATCGGCTACCCGTCGTTCTTCCCGTTCGACCTGTATCGGCGCGTGCACTTCGCGCACCACAAGGACGAGTTCGGGCCCAACGAACCCGACCTCAACCTCTACAACGGCTACCCGATCACGCGCGCGTCGTTCTGGCGGAAGATGCGCCGCGACGCCTTCGGCAACAGCGGTTGGAAGAACCTCAAGGGTCTGCTTCGCGGCCTGCGGACCTCGTTTGCCCGCCCGACCGTCCTCAAGATCCTCGTGATGCAGCTACCGCTGATCGCGGCCGGGATCGCCGTCGGACGTTGGTGGCTCTGGCTGCTGCTGTGGCTCGGCCCGTGGCTGACGGTGTGGCGGGTCATCAACCGGCTGCGATCCATCGCGGAACACGGCGGCATGGTCCGCTCGAAGGACCGGCGCCTCACGACGCACCACGTCCGCCAATCCTGGCTGGCGCGCTTCTGGCTGGTGCCGTTCAACATCGGCTGGCATCTCGCGCACCACGTCGACATCGCCATCCCGTGGCGCAACCTTCCTGCCTTGCAGGTCGAGCTCGAGGCGGCGGGCTGGGTCACCGAGCCGATCACCTGGCCCAGCTACCCCGCGCTGTGGCGAGCCCTTCGCGCCCGACCGGCTGGATAGGGTCGACGCGTGCCGATCCGGGTCCTCGTCGTCGAGGACGACGACGTGATCCGCCAGCTGATCACCGTCAACCTGGAGCTCGAAGGCTTCGACGTCGCCACGGCCACCGATGGTCAGGAGGCGATCGAGCGCATCGGCGAGATCGCGCCAGATGTCGTGACGCTCGACGTGATGATGCCGAGACTCGACGGGTGGGAGACGGCCACGCGCCTGCGGCAGAACCCGGACACCGCGCACATCAAAGTGGTGTTGCTGTCGGCGCGCGCGCAGAACGCGGACATCCAGCACGGCGAGCGGATCGGCGTCGACGCCTACCTCACCAAACCGTTCGACCCGGACGAGCTCGTGACGATCATCCGCAATCTCGCCGGCGAGGCGGCCTGACGTTGCGGCGATCGGCCTCGCGTTTCCGCGGCTGGTGGGTTCTGAGCGCCGCAAATCGTTAGATCGCAACCGATAACCTCGATGGGTGACTCCAGCCGATCTCGGTGACGCCATCGTGGCGGCGGTTCGCGCTGCCGTGGCGGCCGGCGAGCTCTCGGTCGAGGCTCCGGAGACGACGCTCGTCGAGCGGCCCAAGAACCGCGACCACGGCGACTACGCCACGAACGTGGCGCTGCAGCTCGCCAAGGCCGCCGGACGCCCGCCGCGAGAGGTCGCGGAGGTCATCGCCGGCCGCTTGCGCGACACCACCGGAGTCCAGGCGGTCGAGGTCGCGGGACCCGGGTTCCTCAACATCACCCTCGCGGCGTCGGCGCAGGGCGAGCTGGCTCGCACGATCGTCGCGGCGGGAGCCGACTATGGCCGCAGCGACAGCCTCGTCAAACAGCGCATCAACCTCGAGTTCGTCTCGGCCAACCCGACTGGGCCGGTCCACATCGGCGCAGTTCGGTGGGCAGCGGTCGGTGACGCGCTCGGCCGGGTCCTGAGCGCGGCCGGCGCGGACGTCACGCGCGAGTACTACTTCAACGACGCCGGCTCGCAGATCGAGCGCTTCGCCCGCTCGCTTCTTGCCGCCGCTCGTGGCGAGGAGATTCCGGAGGACGGGTACGCCGGCGAGTACATCGGGGAGATCGCCGCCGCGATCGTTGCCGCTCATCCCGATGTCACCGCTCTCGACGACGCGGAGGCACTCGAGCTCTTCCGGGTCGAAGGCGTCGAGCGGATGTTTGCCGAGATCAAGAGCTCGCTTGCCGACTTCGGCGTCGTCTTCGACGTCTACTTCAACGAGAAGTCACTGCACGACAAGGGCGAGCTTCACGCCGCGCTCGGTCGCCTCACCGAGCAGCGTGAGGTGTTCGAGGAGGCCGGCGCCATCTGGCTTCGTACCACCCGGTACGGGGACGACAAGGACAGGGTGATTCGCAAGAGCGACGGCGAGTGGACCTACTTCGCCGCCGACTGCGCCTACTACCTCGACAAGCGAGAGCGCGGCTTCGACCGGTGCATCTACATGCTCGGTGCAGACCATCACGGTTACGTCGGCCGGTTGCGCGCCATCGCCTCGTGCTTCGGCGACGACCCTGACCGCACGATCGAGGTGCTGATCGGGCAGATGGTCAACCTCGTCAAGGACGGCGAGCCGGTCCGGATGTCCAAGCGCGCCGGGAACGTCGTACTCCTCGCGGACCTCGTGGAAGCGATCGGCGTCGATGCCGCGCGCTACGCACTTGCGCGCTACAGCAGCGACTCGCCGATCGACATCGACCTCGACCTGTGGACGCGGCAGACCAACGACAATCCCGTCTTCTACGTGCAGTACGCGCACGCGCGGATCTCGTCGTTGCTTCGCAATGCGGCAGACCTCGGGATCAGCCGTGGCGATGAGTTCGACGGTTCGCTGCTCGCCGAGCCGCGGGAGGGCGACCTGTTGGCATCGCTGGGGGAGTTCCCCCGGATCGTGGCGAGCGCGGCTGAGCTTCGCGAGCCGCATCGCATCGCGCGCTACCTCGAGGACCTCGCCGGCACCTACCACCGCTTCTACGACGCGTGTCGCGTCCTTCCGATGGGCGACGACCCGCCGACCGACCTGACCCGGGCGCGGCTGTGGCTGGTCGAAGCGACCCGCATCGTGCTCGCCGGCGGCCTCGGGCTGCTCGGGGTCGCCGCCCCGGAACGGATGTAGTGCCTACCCCATGACGCTCTTCGCTTCGCTCACAACGCCCCGGGGGCCCCGGCCATGAGAGCCCATCCCGCCGGAGCCTTGCACGGCGACGTCACGTCGCCGCCGCATCCGCTCGGCCCTCCGCCCGACGCACTGGGTGAGCTCGACGCGCGGATCTGGCCGCTCGGCACAGAGCGCCGGGGCGGGGTCGTCCACATCGGTGGTTGCGACGTCCGCGACCTGGCGACGCAGCACGGCACGCCGGCGTACCTGCTCGCCGAGGACGACGTCCGTGCCCGTTGCCGCGGCTATCGTGCGGCGTTCGGTGAGGACACCGACATCTATTACGCGGCAAAGGCCTTCCTCTCGAAGGGCTTTGCCGGCTGGGTGAATGAAGAGGGTCTGTCGCTCGACGTGTCGAGCGGTGGCGAGCTCGCCACCGCTCTGGCCGCCGGGTTCCCGCCGGAGCGGATCCTCATGCACGGCAACAACAAGTCGCGTGACGAGCTCGTCGCGGCGGTGTCGGCCGGCGTCGGGAGAATCGTCGTCGACAGCGAGCACGAGATCGCCCGCCTCGCCCACGTTGCGGAGGCAGCAGGGGTCAGGCAGCGCGTCCTGGTCCGGGTCACTGTCGGCGTCGAGGCCCACACGCACGAGTTCATCGCGACCGCCCACGAGGACCAGAAGTTCGGCTTCTCCCTCGCCGGTGGCGCCGCGCTCGAGGCGGTGCGCCGGGTTTCCATGCTGCCGTCACTCGAACTGGTCGGTTTGCACAGCCACATCGGCTCGCAGATATTCGACACGGCGGGTTTCGAGGTTGCCGCGCACCGGGTGGTCGGACTGCTCGCGACGGTGCGCGACGCGGTCGGCGTCACCCTGCCCGAGCTGGATCTCGGCGGTGGGCTGGGAATCGCCTACACGGCGGACGACGACCCGGCGGAGGTCGCCGACGTCGCGAAGCAGCTTCGCGCGATTGTGGAGCGCGAGTGCGAGGCAGCGTCGCTGCCGGTGCCCAGGCTCGCGGTCGAGCCGGGCCGCGCCATCGTCGGGCCAGCGGGCGTGACGCTGTACGAGGTCGGCACCGTCAAGCCGATCGACGGCATCCGTACCTACGTCAGCATCGACGGCGGGATGAGCGACAACATCCGCACCGCGCTGTACGACGCGTCGTACACCTGCGTCCTCGCATCGCGGGACAGCGACGCCGCTCCGATGCTCGCGCGCGTGGTCGGCAAGCACTGTGAGGCAGGGGACATCGTGGTGCGGGATCTGTGGCTGCCGAGCGACCTTGCGCCCGGCGACCTGCTCGCCGTAGCGGCCACGGGCGCCTACTGTCGCTCGATGGCCAGCAACTACAACGCCGTGCCGCGTCCTCCGGTCGTTGCCGTCGAGGGGGGCACCAGCCGCGTGATGCTGCGCCGGGAGACCCTCGAGGACCTGCTCGGCCTGGACGTCGGATGAGCAAGCCGCTGAAGGTGGCGATCCTTGGCTGCGGTGTCGTCGGCAGCGAGGTCGTACGGCTGATCGAGGCTCACGCCGAGGACCTTGCGCACCGGATCGGCGCGCCCGTGGAGCTGGCGGGCATCGCGGTCCGCAGACCGCAACGCAGCCGCGACGTCTCCGTCGACCCGTCGCTGTTCACCACCGACAGCGCCGCGCTCGTCGCGCGCGACGACGTCGATGTCGTCATCGAGGTGATCGGCGGGATCGAGCCGGCCCGGTCACTCCTCATCACTGCGCTGGAGCGCGGAGCCTCCGTCGTCACCGCCAACAAGGCGCTGCTCGCCGAAGACGGCAGCTCGTTGTACGACGCCGCCGAGCGCGGCAACACCGATCTCTACTGCGAGGCGAGTGTCGCCGGCGCAATCCCGCTGCTGCGACCCTTGCGCGAGTCACTCGCCGGTGACCGGGTCAATCGGGTCATCGGCATCGTGAACGGCACCACCAACTACATCCTCACGAAGATGGACTCGACCGGCGCGAGCTTCACCGACGCGCTGGAAGAGGCGCAGGCGCTCGGTTACGCCGAGGCCGATCCGTCGGCGGACGTGGACGGTTTCGACGCCGCAGCCAAGGCGGCGATCCTGGCGGGTCTTGCGTTCCACACTCGCGTGACCGCGGCCGATGTGCACCGCGAGGGCATCTCCGACGTCACGGCGGGCGACGTGAAGAGCGCGCGTGACATGGACGGTGTCGTCAAGCTGCTCGCGATCGCCGAGCGCGCTCCCGATCGCAATGGCCGTGAGTCCGTCGGCGTGCGCGTGCATCCGGCGATCCTGCCGCGCAGCCACCCGCTCGCCGGGGTTCGCGATGCCTACAACGCGGTGTTCATCGAGGCCGACGCCGCAGGGCAGCTCATGTTCTACGGCCGCGGCGCGGGAGGCGCTCCCACCGCGAGCGCCGTGCTTGGCGACCTCGTCGCGGTGTGCCGCAACCGGTTGTCGGGTGCAAGAGGTGCCGGCGACTCGTCGTACGCCGCGCTTCCGATCCGTCCGATGGGCGAGACGATCACCCGCTACCACGTGAGCCTCGACGTTGCGGACAAGGCGGGCGTGCTCGCCAGCGTCGCCCAGGCGTTCGCCGTCCATGACGTCTCGATCCAGACCGTGCGCCAGGAAGGCCACGGCGACGATGCCACCTTGGATCTCGTGACGCACGCTGCGACGGATGCCGCACTTGCAGCCACCGTCGAGGAGCTGCGCCGGCTGGACGTCGTACGCGCCGTCGCCAGCGTGATGCGGGTGGAGGGAGGTGGCGCATGACGGCGGCGATCACCCGGTCCGCGCCCTGGCGCGGTGTCATCGAGGAGTTCCGCGACCGCCTCCCCGTCACCGACGCCACGCCGGTCGTCACGCTGCTCGAGGGGGGCACTCCGCTCGTGACTGCTCCGCGGTTGTCGGAGCGCACCGGCTGCGAGGTGCATCTCAAGGTCGAAGGCCTCAACCCCACGGGGTCCTTCAAGGACCGTGGCATGACGATGGCGATGAGCAAGGCGGCCGAGGAGGGCGCGAAGGCCGTCATCTGCGCATCGACCGGAAACACCTCGGCGAGCGCAGCGGCGTACGCAGTGCGCGCCGGCATGGTCTGCGCGGTGCTGGTCCCGCGCGGCAAGATCGCGATGGGCAAGCTGGCGCAGGCGCTCGTGCACGGCGCGCGGCTGCTGCAGGTCGACGGCAACTTCGACGACTGCCTGAACCTCGCCCGCGACCTCGCCGACAAGTTCCCGGTCGCGCTCGTCAACTCGGTCAACGAGTTCCGCATCGAAGGTCAGAAGACCGCAGCGTTCGAGATCTGCGACGCCCTCGGTGATGCCCCGGACGTGCACTGCCTGCCGGTCGGCAACGCGGGCAACATTACGGCGTACTGGAAGGGCTACGTCGAGTACGCCGCTGACAGCATCTCGACGCATCGTCCGATCATGCGCGGCTTCCAGGCAGCCGGCGCGGCGCCGATCGTGCGAGGAGCGCCGGTGCGCTCGCCGCAGACCATCGCCACGGCGATCCGGATCGGCAACCCGGCGTCGTGGCAGCAGGCGCTGATCGCGCGTGACGAGTCGGGCGGAGCGATCGAGGCGGTGACCGACCGCGACATCCTGGCGGCGTACCGGATCCTCGCCAGAGAAGAAGGAGTGTTCGTCGAGCCGGCGAGCGCGGCGAGCGTCGCCGGGTTGCTCCAGGCACGTCGCGAGAACACGCTCGACACGGGCCTTCGGGTCGTGTGCACCGTGACCGGAAACGGATTGAAGGATCCGGAATGGGCGATCGCCGGCGCGCCGGCGCCGTTGACGATCGCCGCCGAAGTCTCCGCCGCAGCCGAGGCCTTGGACCTCTAGTGGCGCGTCGTTCTGGGCCAACGTTCAAGGCTGCGGCGGTGCGGGTGCGCGTGCCCGCGACGAGTGCCAACCTCGGCCCGGGGTTCGACGCGCTGGGGCTCGCTCTAGAGCTGTACGACGACGTCGTCGTGCGAGTCACCGACGAAGCGGGGCTGACCGTCGATGTCGCAGGGATGGGTGCGGCGAGCGTCCCGCGCAACGCGCGTCACCTCGTCGTCAAGTCGATGCGCGCGACGTTCAAGGTGCTGGGTGGTGCCCCGGCCGGTTTGGAGGTCGTCTGCGCGAACCGGATTCCGCACGGCCGCGGTCTCGGCTCGTCGGCCGCCGCGATTGTGGCGGGTGTCGTCGCCGCCCGCGGCCTCGTCGTCGGCGGCAGCGAGCGCATGGATGACGCGGCCGTACTCGCGCACGCCGCCGAGCTGGAAGGGCATCCCGACAACGTTGCTGCTTGCGTGCTGGGTGGCTTGACGATCGCGTGGAACGACGAGTCCGGTGCGCGCGCGATCAAGGTGCCGGTGTCGGACGCCCTTGCACCGGTTGCCTTCGTCCCCGGATCGAGCTCGTCGACGAAGGCCGCGCGCAAGCTGCTGCCTGAGTCGGTGCCGCACGCCGACGCGGTGGCCAACGCCGCTCGCGCCGCGCTGCTCGTCGAAGCGCTTCGTTCGCATCCCGACGACCTCCTCGGCGCGACCGAGGACAGGCTGCATCAGCCGTACCGCGCGGAGGCGATGCCGAAGACGGCCGCGCTGGTCGCCGAACTTCGCGACGCGGGAATTCCCGCCGTCGTCTCCGGCGCGGGCCCGAGCGTGCTCGCGCTCACCACGACCGACAGCCGTGACCGGGCCGTGACGTTCGCCCGCCGCGGGTGGAGCGCGCTACCTCTCGACGTCGACCGGAAGGGCGCCCACCTCGCCCCCCTCTAACCCCACCCCCAGTTCGAAGTAGCACACAAAGTCCGCCGCGCAGGCACCTCGTGAGCGTGGGCGGGCCCGGCCGAAGCCACTTTGTGTGCTACTTCGGCGGAATCCACAACATTGTCAGGCGACGCGTCCGTCCACAGCGCAGGACGACCGTGTGGTGGCGCCGCGCCGAACGTCCGACCGCCTGCGAGTGTTCGAACCTGACAAGCTCATTCACCGCAACCAGATCCTCGCGACCGGCGTCACCGGCCCTGAGCTCACTGCGCTCGTCGCGTTGGGCGTCGTCACCCGCCTATGGCGGGGCTGGTACACGACCGGGGAGGTGCTTGGCCTTCCCGATCCGCGGGGCGTCACGCGCTCCATGAGGGTTGTCGTGAGCCATCAGTCCGCGGCTGCTTGGTGCGGGGTCGATCTCCCCGGTCCCGTGGACCATCTGCATGTCACCGCCCCTCGCAATAGAGGTCGGCGGTCCGACTCGGCCGTCGGGGTGCAGATTCACCGCGCGGTTCTGCAACCCGATGACGTGCGCTTGGTGCGAGGCGTTCGCGTCACAGCACCTGACCGCACGGTCGCCGATATTGCGCGGAGCGCACCGCTGCAGGTAGCGGTAGCTGTCGCCGACGGATATCTACGTCTCGGACTTACGACTGTGTCCTCACTGTCGTCCTACGCCGAATCTCTTGCTGGACCCAGGCGGCCGGCTGCGATTCGCACGGCCAACCTGGCAGACCCGTCGTCGGGCTCGGTCTTCGAATCGATGACCAGGGTGTTGCTCGCCGACGCCGGGCTTCCGGCTCCGTGCACGCAATACACGATTCGTACGCCGGGAGGCCGGTGGATCGGGCGAGTGGACTTCGCGTGGCCCGAAGCTCGTGTCGTGCTCGAGTGCGATGGCTTCCAACACCACGCCAGCCGCGACTCGTTCATTCGTGATCGCCGTCGGTGGAGTGCACTGGTCCGCGCCGGTTGGCGGGTGGCGGTTGTCAGCTGGCACGACGTCGTCGACGATCCGGACTACGTCGTACAGCTCGTCGGAGACAACCTGGCCGCCGCCCAGTCCGAAGTAGCACACAAAGTGGCCCGGCGACACGCGTCCTGAGCGTGGCTGGGCGCGCCTGGAGGGACTTTGTGTGCTACTTCGGGGAGAGGGGCGGGGCGACACGCGGGAATAGCGCTGTGCGGACCTTTGTTGGCACGAGTGGACGGCGACGTCTACGCTGTACAAGCGATAGCCGCCCCATCGGGGCGAGGTTTCCGCTCTGCAGCGAGTCAACGATCCCGGTAGCGAGCCTGACAAAGTCTCATTGCCGTCCTTTGATCCGCAGCTTCCCCGCCCCCACCGCGGGGCGCATGCGCGAGAACCAGCCCGGGATCGGCTCCACAAGCCCCCGCCGCATAGGCGGGTTCCGGTGTTCACCCGGTTGATCCGGTTGCACCGAAAAGAAGTAAGGAAGGAACGTTAGGTGAGCGAAACTCACGACGCCCCGACCGCCACCACGTCGACCAGCGGGTCGGCCAGTGCCAACGGATCCGGCAACGGCCGCCGCAAGGGGCTGTCCGGGATGCTGCTGCCCGAGCTTCAGACGCTCGCCGGCGACCTGGGCATCACCGGCACCGCGAAGATGCGCAAGGGCGAGCTGATCGAGGCGATCCAGGCGAAGCAGAGCGGCGGTTCGCGTTCCGGCGGACCGGCCGCGGCCGAATCCGCCCCGTTGGACGACCGCGCGCCGCGCGAGGACTCCGCGTCCCGCGAGCAGCGCGGCTCCGACGAGCGCGCGCCGCGCGACGACCGCCAGCAGGGCAACCGGCAGGGCGGCGGCCAGAACCGGCAGAACAACCAGAACCAGAACAACCCGAACCGTGACGGCCAGCAACGCGGCGGTCAGGGCAACCGGCAGGACGGTGGCGCCGAGCGCGACGACGAGTTCGGTTCCAACCGCTCGCGTCGCGGCCGCTTCCGCGAGCGCAACCGTGGCCGTGGCGGCCGCGAGCGCTTCGGCAACGAAGCCGAGCCGGTGATCGCCGAGGACGACGTACTCGTCCCGGTCGGTGGAATCGTCGACATCCTCGACAACTACGCGTTCGTGCGCACGAGTGGCTACCTGTCCAGCCCCGACGATGTCTACGTCTCGCTGTCACAGGTACGCCGATACGGGTTGCGGAAGGGCGACGCCGTCACCGGCATGATCCGCCAGCCGCGCGAGGGGGAGCGGCGCGAGAAGTTCAACGCACTCGTTCGGCTCGACACCGTCAACGGCATCGACCCCGAAGAGGCCAAGAAGCGTCCGGACTTCAACAAGCTGATCCCGCTGTACCCGCAGGAGCGGCTGCGCCTGGAGACCGAGCCGAACGTCTACACGACACGCGTCATCGACCTCGTCGCGCCGCTCGGCAAGGGCCAGCGCGGGTTGATCGTCTCGCCGCCGAAGGCCGGCAAGACGATGGTGCTGCAGGCGATCGCGAACGCGATCACCACGAACAACCCCGAGTGCCACCTGATGGTCGTCCTCGTCGATGAGCGGCCGGAAGAGGTCACCGACATGCAGCGGTCGGTGAAGGGTGAGGTCATTGCCTCCACCTTCGACCGCCCGCCGACCGACCACACCAGCGTTGCGGAGCTGTCGATCGAACGCGCGAAGCGTCTCGTCGAGCTCGGTCATGACGTTGTCGTCCTACTCGACTCGATCACCCGCCTCGGCCGCGCCTACAACCTCGCCGCTCCCGCAAGCGGCCGGATCCTGTCCGGCGGTGTTGACTCGACTGCGCTGTACCCACCCAAGCGATTCCTCGGGGCCGCACGCAACATCGAGAACGGCGGGTCGCTCACGATCCTCGCCACCGCGCTCGTGGAGACCGGCTCGACCATGGACACGGTGATCTTCGAGGAGTTCAAGGGCACCGGGAACATGGAGCTGAAGCTCGACCGCAAGCTCGCGGACAAGCGGATCTTCCCGGCCGTCGACATCGACCCCTCCGGCACCCGCAAGGAGGAGATCCTCCTCTCCCCCGAGGAGCTGCAGATCATCTGGAAGCTCCGTCGCGTGCTGCACGCGCTCGACTCGCAACAGGCAATGGAGCTGCTGCTGTCCAAGCTCAAGGAGACGCACAGCAACTACGACTTCCTGCTGCAGGTGCAGAAGACCAGCCCCGGCCCCGAGGCCTAGACCCGGGAACAAACCCGGCCGCTTGCCTGGTTCAGGCACACTGGAGCTACAGGTACCGGTTCACCCCGCCCGGGGACCCGGCGACCAATCGATGAGGAGCGACGACGTGAAGCCCGACATCCACCCCGAGTACGTCGAGACGACCGTCTCGTGCACGTGTGGCAACACCTTCACCACCCGGAGCACGGCGAAGAACGGTGTGATCCACGCCGACGTGTGCTCGGCCTGCCACCCCTTCTACACGGGCAAGCAGAAGATCCTCGACACAGGCGGCCGCGTCGCCAGGTTCGAGCAGCGCTATGCCAAGAAGCCATAGCGCTGCTCGCCGATAGCGAGGCTCAGATCCGCCCTCGCTTCGTTCTCGGTCGCTTGCGGGCTTAGCCCGCGGCGCTCCCTGCGGCCTCGCGAGCGCGAATCTGATCACTCGCTCTCGTTCGTTCTCTGTGGTTCGGTTTGAGAGGGTGTTTGCGTGTTCGAACAGGTTGAGGACCTGGTTGCGGAGCACGCGGATCTCGAGAAGCAGCTCGCCGATCCGGACATCCACTCCGACACGGGCCGAGCGCGCACGGTCGGCCGGCGTTACGCCGAGCTCGGTCCGGTCGTCGCGAAGTACGCCGAGTGGAAGCGAACCGGTGATGATCTTGCCGCCGCCAAGGAGCTCGGCGACGAAGACGCGTCGTTTCGTGCCGAGGTCCCTGATCTCGAGGTCGCGCTTGCCCGCCTGACCGACGAGCTGCGCGTGTTGCTGATCTCGCGCGACCCCAACGACGACAAGGACGTGATCCTCGAGGTCAAAGCCGGCGAGGGCGGTGAGGAGTCGGCGCTGTTCGCCGGCGACCTGCTGCGGATGTATCAGCGCTACGCCGAGCGCCAGGGCTGGAAGGTCGAGCTGCTCGCCGAGACCGAGAGCGATCTCAAGGGCGGCGTGAAGGAAGCCACGCTTGCGGTGCGGGGCCGCAACGAGCCGATGCCGTGGAGCAGGTTGAAGTACGAGGGCGGCGTGCACCGCGTGCAACGAGTGCCGGTCACGGAGTCGCAGGGCCGGATCCACACCAGTGCGGCCGGTGTCCTCGTGATGCCGGAGGCCGAAGAGGTCGAGGTCGAGATCGATCCCAACGACCTGCGCATCGACGTGTACCGCTCGTCGGGGCCGGGCGGTCAGAGCGTCAACACCACCGACTCCGCCGTGCGGATCACCCACGTCCCGACCGGCATCGTCGTGTCCTGCCAGAACGAGAAGTCGCAGCTGCAGAACAAGGAGAGCGCAATGCGCATCCTTCGCGCGCGCATGCTGCAGGCCGCGCAAGAAGCCGCTGACGCTGAGGCCTCGGAGGCCCGCCGCAGCCAGGTGCGTACCGTCGACCGAAGCGAGCGCGTCCGCACGTACAACTTCCCGGAGAACCGGATCAGCGACCACCGGGTCGGGTTCAAGGCCTACAACCTCGACCAGGTGCTCGACGGTGATCTCGACGCGGTCATCCAGGCGCTGGCTGACGCAGACACGGCGGCCGCCCTCAGCGGGAGCGAATGATCACCATCCGGGAGGCGGCGCGGCGTCTTGCCGCCGCGGGAGTGGCCAGTCCCGAGAACGACGCGCGACTGTTGTTGCGTCACGCCGAGGCCACGGGCGCCGATCCGGAGGCGCTGGTCGCCGCGCGGGAGTCACGAGTGCCGCTGCAGCACCTCGTGGGCTCGGCCGGCTTCCGATATCTCGATCTGGCAGTCGGTCCAGGCGTCTTCGTGCCGAGACCGGAGACGGAGGTTGTCGTCGAGGCCGTGCTTGCGGCCATCCCGGACCACCCGCAGCCGCGCGTCGTCGATCTGTGCGCGGGCAGCGGCGCGATCGGCTTGTCGGTGGCCCACGAACACCCGAGCGCCCGGGTGGACGTCGTCGAAGTATCAGAGACCGCGGTCGAGTGGCTGCGCCGCAACCTCGGAGCATTGCGTGACGACGCCCAGGAGCGCGTGCGAGTCCACCATGCCGATCTCGAGGCCGCCCCGACCGACGTCGACGGTCAGGTCGACGTCGTCGTTTCCAACCCGCCGTACGTCGCGCTGCACGAGCGCGATCTCGTCGACGCCGAGGTCAAGGACCACGACCCTGGCGTCGCGTTGTGGGCGGGGGAGGACGGGCTCGACGTGATCCGCCGTGTGGTGCAGCGAGCGACGGTGCTGCTCCGCCCCGGTGGAGTCCTCGTCGTCGAACACTCGGACCGGCAGGGTGAGTCCGCGCCTGAGGTGTTTGCCGCCGCCGGGCTCGTCGCGGTGAGTGACCACCTGGATCTCACCGGCCGGCCGCGCTTCACTACTGGGACGAGGCCGTCATGAGCACGGGGTTGTCATGAGCAGGGTGTTCGACTGCACGAAGCCTGACGAGCGAGAGGTCGCACTCGAAGAAGCCGCGGCGGCGGTCCGCAGTGGCGAGCTCGTCGTGCTGCCGACCGACACCGTCTACGGCGTGGGTGCGGATGCGTTCCTTCCCGCCGCCGTCGAGGCTCTGCTTGCCGCGAAGGGCCGCGATCGGTCGATGCCCGTCCCGGTGCTCGTGTCCTCGCCCGCGATGCTCGACGCGCTTGTCGACAAGATGCCCGACACCGCTGCGGCCTTGACGCAGGTGTTCTGGCCAGGCGCATTGACACTGGTCGTCCGCCACACCGCCCATCTCGTCTGGGACCTGGGCGACAGCCGCGGCACGGTTGCGGTTCGGATGCCCGCTGACGAGCTCGCGCAAGACCTCATCAGCCGCACGGGGCCCCTCGCCGTGTCGAGCGCGAATCGAACCGGTCATGACGCCGCGACCACCGCGATGGACGCCCGATTGCAGCTCGGCGCGGCGGTCGCCGTCTACCTCGACGGCGGATCAAGCGGCGGCTCGGTGGCGTCGACGATCATCGACGTGACGGGTGAGCGCCCACGCGTGCTTCGAGCGGGTGCCCTCGACATCGACAAGCTCCGCGACGTCGTGCCTGATCTCGAGGTCGAGTCGTGACGGACACGTACGCGATCCTCTTCGTCTGCACCGGCAACATCTGCCGCTCGCCGTTCGCGGAGCGCCTGCTTCGGGCCCGGCTCGATGCCCGTCTCGGCCCCGAGGCGAAGCGGATCGAGGTCGCGAGTGCCGGCACCTACGGCCTGGCCGGCGAGAGCATGATGCCCGAGGCGAGCGAGACACTGCACCGTCTCGGCGGCACCTCCGACGGGTTTGTCGCGCGCAGCCTCGACGCGCAGCAGGTCGAGGCGGCGGACCTCATCCTCGCTCTCGCTCGCGAACATCGCGGGGCGGTGGTGACCCTGGTACCGCGGGCGTCGGCGCGCACACTGACGCTGCGTGAGTACGCCCGCCTCCTCGGTGGTGTGACAGCTGCCGACCTGCCCCCTGCCGGTGGGGACCCCGTCGAGCGCTTTCGCGCCATCACTGCCGCCGCGTTCGCCCGCCGCGGATACGCACCGCCCCGCCACCCGTCCGACGACGACGTCCCCGATCCGTTCGGGGGGCCGATGTCCGGATACGAGCGCGCGGCCGCCATGATCGACAAGGCGCTCGGAGTCCCGCTCGCCTTGTTGTCCGATTAGCGGTAAACGCGCGGTTGCCATGCGGCGAATGTGCGGCGAACGCGTCGTAAAGTGAGCGCACTCCTCATTCGGAAGGAGGTGGCAATCCGCTGTGCGTGAGTACGTGCTCACTGGTGTCCTGGTCGCAGCGGTGACTTACCTCCTGACACCTTTCGTGCTTCGTCTCGCGGTCCGGCTCCACGTGCTCGCCGAAGTGCGCGACCGAGACGTCCACACGATTCCCACCCCGCGCATGGGCGGCGTGGCCATGTTCGCGGGCATCTGCGCCGGCCTGTTGGTGGCGAGCCGGCTTCCCACGCTGCAGCGCGTCTTCGCCTCCAGCGATGTCCAGGGCGTGCTGTACGGCGGGGGCGTGCTCGTCCTGCTGGGCGCGGCGGACGACCGCTGGGGTCTCGATGCGCTGACCAAGCTCGCGGGGCAGGTCGTCGCGGCCGGGATCATGGTGTTGCAGGGCGTTCAGCTGCTCTACGTGCCGCTGCCCGGTGGTGGCGCGCTGTCGCTGTCGCCGGACCTCGGCGTCCCGATCACGGTGCTGTTCGTCGTGGTCACCATCAACGCGATCAACTTCATCGACGGTCTCGACGGTCTCGCGGCCGGCGTCGTCGCGATCTCCTCGCTGTCCTTCTTCGCCTATTCCTACGAGCTGTCGGTCGTCCACCACTTCGACCGCGCAGCGGCGCCGACCCTGCTTTCGGCGGTCCTTGCAGGCGCGTGCATCGGGTTCCTGCCGCACAACTTCAACCCGGCCCGGATCTTCATGGGCGACTCCGGCTCGATGCTCCTGGGGCTGGTCTTCGCCGCCGCTACAGTCAGCCTGACCGGTCAGCTCGACCCCAACGCGCTCGGGTACTACCAGTTCGTCCCCACGCTGCTGCCGCTGCTGCTGCCGCTCGCGCTCCTGGCGATCCCGCTGTTCGACCTGATCCTCGCCATCGTGCGCCGCAGCCGTGCGGGGCAGGCGCCGTGGGCGCCCGACAAGCAACACCTGCATCACCGGTTACTGACGCTCGGGCACTCCCACGCCCGGGCCGTCCTGATCATGTACACGTGGTCGGCGCTCATCGCGGGCGGCACCGTCGCGCTCGGGCTCTCTCACGGGCGCCCGCTCGTCGTGACCGCGGTGGTGCTCGCCGCCGTCGCGGTGCTGCTCGTCGCGAGCAACATCCCCCGCTTGCGGACCGCCACCAGGGGCCCGCAAAGCGGCGGGCATCCGTAGCCGGAGGTGCCCGACAACCCGCGGACGATGAACCTCGCGACGCTGCTGGGCGTCGGTGCAACGTTCGGAACTACCGTGGGCCTCGGCGTGTTCCTCGGTGTCCTCGCCGACCGTGCGTGGGGGACCTCACCCCTCCTCGCATTGCTCGGATTGGCGCTTGGTATCTTGGGTGGCGCAGCCGGTGCGTACCAGGTGATCCGGCCATTCACCCGATCCAGCCCCGCTCGAATCAGCGCAGCCTCAACCACAACTGAATCCGCCAGACCTGACGATGAAGTCCGATCCGACGAACAGTGAGAGGAAGACGGTGGCCCTCGACGCTCAATGGAGCGCCGTCGCGCGCGGGTATCGAAACGCGTTGATCCTCGCTGCCGCCCTCGGTGTGGCCGCCATTGCCGTGAGTCTCGTGGCCGGCCGTCCCGCAGTCGGGCTGTTCATCTGTATCGGTCTGGCGATGGGTGGCTACAACGCCCGCAAGCTCTGGACGGACACGCAGGCGCTCAACCCGGAGACGCCGAGCCCGAAGACCGCCGTGATGAAGACCTCGCTGGCCCGGCTCGGGCTCATCACCGTCCTCGCTTTTCTGGTTGCCGCGCTGTGGCGCACGAACGGCTGGGGGATCTTCGTCGGCCTCGTGGCCTTCCAGCTGGAGATGATGTCGCTGCTCCTGCGCCCGCTGCGCCGGGTGGTGGCCCCGTGATCGCCCCTTCGCTCGCCCCGCTGCCTGCCGCGGACATCTCCGTCGGTGACCACCCCACGTTCCACTTCGTCGGACTCAGCTTCAACTACGACACCATGTACACCACCGTGCTCGCTGCGGTGGTGACGGTCGCGTTCCTCATGTACGTCGCCCGCAAGGCGACCAGCGGCGTGCCGAGCCGGGTGCAGATCATCACCGAGACGGTGCTGACCCAGGCACGCAACTACGTCGAGGAGGCGGTGGGGCACGACGTCCCGGCGTGGCTCGTTCCGTTCGGGGCGACGCTGTTCTTCTTCATCCTCTTCTGCAACTGGCTCGGCTGGATCCCGTCCGGGCACCACCCGGAGCGCCTTGCTCCCCCCACCGCCGACGTCAACCTGGTCTACGCGCTCGCCTTCACGGTCGTCGTGCTCTACACCTACCTCGGTGTCTCGCGGAAGGGTGGCCGCTACGTGGGCGACTGGTTCACCGCGAAGCCCGCGATCCGGCGTCCGATCCTCGTGCTCGAGCAGGTCGTGAACCCGCTCTCGCTGTCGCTGCGGCTCTTCGGCAACATCTTCGCCGGCGGCATCATGCTCGGGGTCATCGCGCTGCTGCCGTTCTACCTGTTCCCGCTCTACGGTCTCGCCGACTTCGGCTGGCGAATCTTCGACTCCGGCCTGATCGCGCCTATCCAGGCCTTCATCTTCTCGTTCCTGACCATCCTCTACTTCGGCTTCGCAGTGGCCGAGGAGCACTGACGCGCTCGGGATCGGGCGCGGACCATCTAAGGAGAAGAAACAGTGGCGGCATCAACCACAGTCCCCGCGGCGATCGCCAAGGCCGGCGGTCTCATCGGCGCGGGTCTCGCGCTCGGTGGCGGCGCGATCGGTGCCGGTATCGGTGACGGTATTGCCGGTAACGCGCTGATCAGCGGCATTGCCCGTCAGCCGGAGGCGCAGGGCCAGCTCACCGGTCAGTTCTTCCTGACCGTCGGTCTGGTCGAGGCCGCCTACTTCATCAACCTCGCGTTCGCCGCTCTGTTCGCGTTCGTGCTCGGGAAGTAAGTGCTGCTCGTGTCTGCGCACTCCCTCGTCATCGCCGCGGCTTCCTCCAGCGGCGACAAGACGAACAACTTCCTGATCCCCAATGGGACCTTCGTGTTCGAGTGGATCGTCTTCATACTCGTCGTGGTCTTCCTCGCCAAGAAGGTCATCCCGCGGATCACGGCGATGGTCGACGCGCGGCAGGCCGCGATCCAGAAGCAGTTCGAAGAAGCTGAGGCGACGAGGGCCCGCTTGGAGAAGGCGGAACGCGAGTACGCCGAGGCCCTTGCCGAGACCAAGCGCGAAGCGACCCGCTTGCGCGAGCAGGCTCAGGCCGAGCGGGCGCAGATCGTGGAGGAAGCGCGCAGCGAGGCCCAGGTCCGCGTCGAGGAGATGCTCGCCAACGCCGAGCAGCGAATCGCCACGGAGCGTCAGCAGACGATCCTCGCGCTGCGTGCGGAGATCGGCGAGCTCGCGACGACCCTCGCCGAGCGTGTCGTCCACGACGCTCTTCGCGAGGACGCGCGCCAGCGCAAGCTCGTGGAGGACTTCATCGCGGGCGTCGGCGCCGGCGAGCTGGCCGAGCAGAGCTAGAAGAGGCAGACGCGCGAAATGCAAGGTGCCAGCCGCGACTCACTCGCCGGACTGCGAAGGCAGCTCCCTGACTCGGGCGACCTCACTCGACTCTCCGATGAGCTGTTCGCCGTCGTGTCGATGTTGGGCGGCCAGGCCTCCCTGCGTCGCGCAGTGGCTGACCCGGCCTCAAGTGGAGCCGCGAAGACCCACGTGGTGGACGCGCTGTTCGGCTCGCGGCTCGACGCGACAGCGCTCGAGATCCTGCGGACGGCCGTTCGCTCCCGTTGGTCGCAGACTCGCGACCTGGTGGACGCGCTCGAGGAGATCGCGGTTGATGCGGCGCTCGTCACCGCGCAGACCGCCGGCGACCTCGATGCCGTCGAGGACGAGCTGTTCCGGTTCGGCCGCATCGTCGAGGGTGAGCCGACACTGCGCGCTGCGCTCACGGACCGCAACCTCGCCGCGGACGGCAAGCGGCAGCTGTTGCACGGCCTGCTCGACGGCAAGGTCAACATCGTCACCTACAAGCTGATCGAACGCGTGGTGGTCGAGCCGAGAGGCCGCACGATCGAACGGGCGCTGCGGGACCTGTCAGCTCTCGCCGCACAGCGCCGGGACCGCCTGGTGGCTCACGTCACGAGCGCCACCTCGCTGTCCGCCGACGAGCAACGCGACCTCGCTGCCGCGCTGAGTCGCACGTTCGGCCACGAGCTGAAGCTGCAGGTCATCGTCGATGCGTCCTTGATCGGTGGCCTGACCGTCCGGGTCGGCGACGAGCTGATCGACGCGAGCGTCGCCCGCCAGCTCGACGAAGCCCGCCGCACTCTTACCGGCCGGTCGGGCGCCCGCCCGGCTCGCGCCTGAATGATCGATACGAGGAGCAAGTTGTGACCGAGCTCAGCATCCGTCCAGAGGAGATCCGCGAGGCCCTCGAGGGCCTCGTCGCCTCCTACGACCCGAAGGCGTCGCGCGACGAGGTCGGCATCGTGACGGACACCGGTGACGGCATCGCCCGGGTCGAGGGTCTGTACTCCGCGATGACCAACGAGCTGCTGGAGTTCGAAGGCGGCCTGCTCGGCATCGCGCTGAACCTCGACGTCCGCGAGATCGGTTGCGTCATCCTCGGCGAGTCGCACGGCATCGAGGAGGGTCAGCAGGTCCGCCGTACCGGCAACGTGCTGTCGATCCCGGTGGGCGACGGCTTCCTCGGTCGCATGGTCGACCCGCTCGGCCGCCCGCTCGACGGCAAGGGTGAGATCGCCTCGACCGAGCGTCGCGAGCTCGAGCTGCAGGCACCGAACGTCATGGCCCGCCAGCCGGTGAAGGAGCCCCTGCAGACCGGCGTCAAGGCGATCGACGCCATGACCGCCATCGGCCGCGGGCAGCGCCAGCTGATCATCGGCGACCGGCAGACCGGCAAGACTGCCGTCGCGCTCGACGCGATCATCAACCAGCGCGACAACTGGAAGTCCGGCGACAAGAAGAAGCAGGTCAAGTGCGTCTACGTCGCGATCGGTCAGAAGGGCTCGACCGTCGCACAGGTGAAGGCCTCGCTCGAAGAGGCCGGGGCGATGGAGTACACGACCATCGTTGCGGCTCCCGCGTCGTTCCCCGCGGCGTTCAAGTACATTGCGCCATACGCCGGCTCCGCGATCGCGCAGCACTGGATGTACAACGGCGAGCACGCCCTGATCATCTTCGACGACCTTTCCAAGCAGGCCGACGCGTACCGCAACATCTCGTTGCTGCTGCGCCGTCCGGCCGGGCGTGAGGCCTACCCCGGCGACGTCTTCTACCTGCACTCCCGCCTTCTCGAGCGCTGCGCGAAGCTCTCCGACGACCTCGGCGGCGGCTCGCTGACCGGTTTGCCGATCATCGAGACCAAGGGCAACGACGTGTCGGCGTACATCCCGACCAACGTCATCTCGATCACCGACGGCCAGATCTTCCTCGAGACGGACCTGTTCAACTCTGGTGTCCGTCCCGCCATCAACGTCGGTGTCTCGGTCTCCCGAGTCGGCGGCAACGCGCAGACCAAGGCGATGAAGAGCGTCGCCGGCCGGCTTCGTCTGGACCTCGCGCAGTACCGCGAGCTCGAGGCGTTCTCGGCGTTCGGCTCCGACCTCGACAAGGCGTCCAAGGCCCAGCTCGAGCGTGGCGCGCGGCTGGTCGAGCTGCTCAAGCAGCCGCAGTACACGCCGTACCCGGTCGAGCGCCAGGTCGTGTCGATCTGGGCCGGCACGTCGGGTGCGCTCGACGACATCCCGGTAGCCGACATCTCGCGGTTCGAGAAGGAGTTCCTCGACTTCGTCGGTCGCCAGCACAAGGGCATCTACGACGCGATCCTCGCCGACACCAAGATCGAGGGCGACATCGTCGACCAGCTGACCAACGCGATCGAGGAGTTCAAGAAGACCTTCGAGACCACGGCGCCGAGCGAGGGCACCAAGTAGTGCCCACCACCAGAGGCTCATCGCCTGACTCCGCGGCCGCCCCTGGCGGGGGGCACTAATGGGTGCTCAGCTCCGCGAGGCTCGTCGCCGCATCAAATCGGTGCAGTCGACGAAGAAGATCACGCGCGCGATGGAGCTCATCGCGGCGTCTCGCATCGTCAAGGCGCAGCAGCGGATCGCCGCATCGCGCCCGTATGCCGACGCCATCACGGACGTGGTCCGCACGGTGACCGCGCCGGGTGTGGTCTCTGAGGACCACCCGTTGACGACGCCGCGCGAGACGGTCGGCGCGTCGGCGCTTCTGCTGATCACGAGCGACCGGGGTCTGGCCGGCGGCTACAGCGCCAACGTGCTGCGCGCCGGCGAGCAGACGACGGCGAGGCTGCGCGAACAAGGCAGCTCGACCGTCATGCCCTTCCTGGTCGGCCGCAAAGCGGTCGGCTTCTACCGGTTCCGTGGCCGCGACGTCTCGCACTCCTGGAGCGGCTTCTCGGAGCAGCCGTCGTACGACGACGCCAAGGCGGTCGCCGACGACCTGCTCGAGAACTTCGTCAAGGGCTCCTCGGACGGCGGGGTCGACGAGATTCACCTGGTCTTCACCAAGTTCGAGTCGATGGCTACGCAGCGCGTGACGGTGTCGCGCCTGCTGCCACTGGATCCGGCCGATGTGCCGGAGACCGACTCGGAAGAGGAGGCGGGCCAGAGCGCGCTGATGGAGTTCGAGCCGGAGGGCGCGGGCGTGCTCGACGCGCTGCTGCCGCGGTACCTCACCGCTCGGATCTATGCCGCGATGCTCGACGCTGCGGCCAGTGAGCAGGCGGCGCGACGCCGCGCGATGAAGTCCGCGACGGACAACGCGGATGAGCTCATCAAGAAGCTGACCCGGGACGCCAACGCGGCCCGACAGGCGGAGATCACGCAGGAAATCATGGAAATCGTTGGTGGCGCAGAGGCGCTCGCCGGGGCAGGGAGAGACCAGTGACCGCAACCGTTAGCGAGCAGTCGACCACGGGCCACGGTGGTGGGACCGGCCGCGTCGTCCGGGTCATCGGCCCGGTCGTCGACGTCGAGTTCGCTCCCGACGAGATGCCCGAGATCTACAACGCGCTCACCGTCGAGCGGACGCTCGGCGAGGACGTGCGCACGCTGACCCTCGAGGTCGCCGGCCACATCGGCGACAACATGGTTCGCGCGATCTCGATGCAGCCCACTGACGGCCTGATCCGCGGCGCGGAGGTGCAGGACTCGGGCGCGCCGATCTCGGTGCCGGTCGGCGACGCCACGCTCGGTCACGTGTGGAACGTGCTCGGCGAAGCGCTCGACACGACCACCGACAAGATCGAGGTCACCGAGCGCTGGCCGATTCACCGCCCGTCGCCGCCGATCGACGAGCTCGAGCCCCGGACCGAGATGTTCGAGACCGGCATCAAGGTCATCGACCTTCTCGCGCCGTACGTGCGAGGCGGCAAGATCGGCATGTTCGGCGGCGCCGGCGTCGGCAAGACCGTCGTCATCCAGGAGATGATCCGCCGGGTTGCGCAGCAGTTCGGTGGCCGTTCGGTGTTCGCCGGCGTCGGCGAGCGCACCCGTGAGGGCAACGACCTCTACCTCGAAATGGAGGAGGCGGACGTTCTCAAGGACACCGCCCTCGTCTTCGGTCAGATGGACGAGCCGCCGGGCACCCGGCTTCGCATCGCGCTCGCCGGCCTCACGATGGCGGAGTACTTCCGCGACGTGCAGAAGCAGGACGTGCTGCTGTTCATCGACAACATCTTCCGGTTCACGCAGGCCGGTTCAGAGGTGTCGACGCTGCTCGGCCGGATGCCCTCCGCCGTCGGATACCAGCCGACGCTGGCCGACGAGATGGGCGAGCTGCAGGAGCGCATCACGTCGACGCGCGGTCACTCGATCACGTCACTGCAGGCGATCTACGTCCCGGCGGACGACATCACCGACCCCGCGCCGCACACCACCTTCGCCCACCTCGACGCGACGACCGTTCTCTCGCGGTCGATCTCGGAGAAGGGCATCTACCCGGCCGTCGACCCGCTCGACTCGACCTCG
>JAICMG010000150.1 GCA_025929365.1 Frankiaceae bacterium | reverse complement strand
CGTTGATGCGGCTGCCGTCGCCGAGCCGGCCGTCTCCCATCGGGCTGGCCTCGTCGACCCGGCGACCGGCCACGGCCAGCATCCGGTCGGCCACTTGACGTAGTGCGGCTTCGGAGCGAAACCGCACGGCACTGAGCGAGATCTGGCCCGCGCGTTCGACGTAGACGGTGTGCGGGCCGTTGCACATGACCTCGGTGATGTCAGGGTCGGTCATGAGCGGCGTCAGCGCGCCCCATCCGAGCATGTCGGCGAGCGTGGAGTCGATGAAGTCCTCGCGCTCGGCCGGCGCCACGCTGATCGTCGAGGTGCGCAGGACCCGGTCGAGCTGCTTGGCGATCGAGGCGCGGATCCGCGACTCGTCGACGTTGGACTCCGACAGTGCGGGGCCGAAGTCGGCGACGACAGCCTGGCGGACCTCGGTCCGCAGATCATCGAGCCGGTCGGTCTCGATGCGTTGCTCGGGAAGCGGCGTCACGGAGGCGACGGCGTTCGGGGTCGTGGACGGCGCGCCGGTCGTACGACCCGCCCGCCCAGGTGCGACCCGCGCCGTCCCGCGGTCGGCGCGCGTCCCGGGCGATCTGCGCCGCTCCTGCAGGGCGCCCGCCAGGCCCGACGTCGTACGTTCCGCCGGCCCCTCGTCGCCGGGGCGGGATGGGAGCTTCACGAGTTACCTCCGGAAATCGCGCGCAAGAGCCGGCGCAGCGGTGGGCGGGCTGTGTGGGTCGGGACGGCGTGGTGGGACGCTGCGCGTGGCGTCAGCGCGAGCTGCGCTGCCATGAGCGCGGCAGCCGGGACGATCGCCTTCGAGATCTTCGAGCGTGGTTCGTGCGCGGGCGCGGTCGTGCCGCGGTTGACGGCCCGGCTCACCGCGCGGTCGGCCGGGAGAATGGTGCGGAAGCGGCCGCCGAACGCTTCGTTCGCCTGTGCCACCGTCACCCCGACATCGGGCTCGACCTTGTTGAGGACAAGGCGCAGGCGCTCGTCCTCGAGGCCGAGCCGACGAAGGACATCGGTGAACGCCGTGAGGTTGCGCAGCGACGGCACGTCGGGCGTCGCCAGCACCTCGACCACGTCGGAGCGGTCGAGGGCCGCGATCACCACGTCGTTCAGCGAGGGCGGCGTGTCGACGAGGACGACGTCGTAGCGCGGCGCCACGGCGTCGAGCACGATGCCGGCGTCGCGGGCACCGACATAGTCAGCGAGCGCGGGATCACGCGGCGCGGAGAGCACGTCGAACCCGAGCTCGTGGTGACACAGCAGTTCGGGAAGGTGTGTCTCGAACTCCTCTTCTGCCAGTCGCTGGCCGTTCGCGCGGTAGAGGCCGTCGTAGATGCTGTACGGGTGGTGTACCTGAAGTGCGGCGGCAACTTCGCCGAACTGCAGGTCGAGGTCGACGAGCAGGACGCGGTGCCCCAGCCGGGCGAGCACGGTCGCGGTGGAGGTCGCGAAGAACGTCTTGCCGCAACCGCCGGTCGCTGACGCGATCGTGACAATGCGCCCGTCGCGTCCGGCCGGCATCGGCGTGGGGGCGTCGTCGTAGTCGACCACGGTCCGCGGCTCGACTACGTCCTCGACGTCATCCTCATCCTCGTACTCGTCGGTGTCGTCCTCGACGTGCTCGTCCTCCTCGTCGGAGTAGTCCTCGGTTTCGTATGCGGCCTCCGCGTCGTCGAGGTCGTCGTGGCGGACGGTGGGCTGTGCCGGCACCAGGATCGGGGGGTCGTCGACGGCGAGAGCCGAGTGGCGGTGGGTGGCGTCGGCAGCGCCGGTGACTTCCGCGATCACCCCGCGGATCACGCCGGTGAACCGGTTCGCGGCCGAGCTGACACCGTTGTTGATCTCGGCGACGGCATCGACCTCGGTCGTCGCCGCGTCTTCCTCCGCGTACTCCGTTTCGTCGTATTCGTCTTCGACGTTCTCGTACTCCGCCTCGTCCGAGTACTCGGCGTACTCCTCGTCGTCGAGCTCGTAGCTGTCGGCGAGGTCATCGGGCTCCGCCGGGGATGCGTCGGCCTCGGCGAACCCGTGTCGCTCAGCGGCATCGAGCAGGTCCCAGAGCGCAGTGTCCGCGCGGTCGAGTGCGGCCCGAAGCTTGGCGACCGTCAGTGGCCCCCGCACCGACTGCGCGATGCCCGCGCCGGCGAGCTCGGCCTTGTCCATCGCGGCGCCGTTGAGATGTGCGATGGCGATCGAGACCGGGTGGTCACGTCGCCACCGAGCAACGCGGCGCAGCCCCGTGGTCGTGAGCTCCTTCGACCCGACGATCAGGACGTCGACGTCGACCTCGCACTCGTCGAGATCGCCGGGGCGGACCACGTCGAGCTCGTCGAATCGCTCGGCGTCGATCCGCGCGAGGGTTGCCTGGACCGCGCCGGTGCGGTCCAGGGTCCCGATCGCGCGAATGACGCTGAGCGTCACCGGTTGCTCCGGATCACGTCGTTCGGAGTCGCACCGGCGGGCGTCTTGTCGTTCGGGTTCGTCGTGTACGCCAGGTAGATCGAACCGAGCGTGACGGCGTTGACGACCTTCTCGGCGTTGATCGGACTGAGGTCGAGCAGCACGATCACGCCGCCGTCGGGGGCCGTCGTGTTGGCGTTGTTGTCGGTCGTGCCGTTGGTCGTCGGCGGCGCGACGCTGACCGACAGCACCTTCACACCGCTGGCGAACAGCTTCGTCCGCGACGCGACCGCGCCGCCACCCGAGCTCGACCCACCGCTGGAGTAGGTGACGAACACGTCGACCAGCTGCCCGGGCTGCAGGTAGCGCGCGACACCGGAGGTCACCGGGGTCGAGATCGACAGCGCGATGTTGCCTTTGCTCGGCGTGAGCCTGCCGGACGCGGCTGAAGTGGCGAAGTCGTTGTAGGACAGCTGACCGCCTTGCGGCACGGCGCCGACCAGGACCGCGCTTGCCGCCTGCGGCGCACTCAGCGAGCCGGCCGCGGGGATCGCGTTCTTGACGACGTACGCCGACGGGATCTGCGCCACGTGGACGTGGGAGACGACATCGCTCGCCGTCATGCCCGCGCCGAGCGGCTGGTCCGCGACGAGCACGTCGACCGTCTGCTTGCCGGCGGAGATCTTGTTGTCGACGCTGTGGCCGTAGACGAAAACGAGCCCCGCGCCGATCAACGCGACCACGATGCCGACGACGACGGTGATGTTGAGCTTGCGCATGATTACTCCTCACGCCCTGAGGCGGCCGCTGAGACGGTGACGCTCGATGAGTGGGTGATGCCGGCGATGCTCAGCAGGTCGCCGAGCGGACCGAGACTTTCGGTCTTGCTGACGGTGATCGTCACCGTGTCCCCCGAGCGAAGACCGTGTGGTCCGTCCGGGCAGATATCCGAGGTGGGGACCCCACCGACCGTGCCGCTGAGCGCGATCCTGCTGAAGTCGCTTGGAGTCGTCGCGCCGCCGTACGCGTGGGCGAGCTCTTGGCCGACCTGCGCACACGTCGGACGGCGCGTAGTGCCCGTCGTGCCGTCCGCGTTGTCTTCGGGGTAGCTCGGTGCAGTTGTCGCGTAGCGGATCGCATCCGACATCGCGCGGTCGAGCGCCATCTTCTGCAGGAGGAGCTCCCCGACCGGCCAGACGAGGACGACGACGCCGAGCAGCAGGCCGAAGACGAGGGCGAACTCGACGGCCGCGACGCCTGCGTCGGGTTCGTCCGCGTGGCGGCGGGTCACTGGCGGCGCTCCGAAGCCGTGCGCGTGACGCTGTCGATTTCGGACATGCCGGGAATCACGCTGGCGAGGTTCGACAACAGCGGGAGCTTGTAGGTGACCGAGACGGTCACGAGCTTTCCTTCTGCCGCCGCACCGGTCGACGTGGCGCTCGTCGGGTCCGGCATCAGGGAGCCTGCTGCGGACCTCGCGTCGCCGAGGACCGTCCCGGGGTTCGAATCCGGATAGCCGCTCCCGGTCTCGCCGACGGGGATCGAAACCTGGCGGGCGACCGTTCGGGCGACGTGGTCGGCGACGGCGCCGTAGAAGAAGTACATCGCCCCGTACAGAGCGAAGAAGCAAACGCTGATGACCACCGGCAGGACGATCGCGAACTCCACTGCGGTTGCGCCCTCATCGCCACCACGGCGCCCGGTCGTGCGTCGCATCACGAGTTCCGCAGCGATGCTCGGAAGACGCCGGGTGCGTCCGTGAGGCAGCCCAGATTCGACGCGGAAGCGACGACGGCGCTGTAGACGTTCGTGGCATTCGGTATGCACACGGGCACGAAGTCGAGGAACGGGATGCCGGTACCGACGACAAGAGCAAGGACGGGCTGCTTGCTGGACGCGGCGTCGTCGAGCAGGCTCGTGAGGTCGGGCCCGCTCGACGGCGGGTCCAGGAGGTCACTCACGTCGCCTTGCAGGTTCTGCAGGGCGCTGATGCAGGACGAGACGCCGGGCAACAAGGTGCGAAACGTGGTGCCGCCGAGGAGGTTCTCGAGGCTGGTCAGGGTCTGGAAGACGGTCGTCAGCGCAGCACTCGTCGCGGCGTTTGCGTCGATGGTAAGGGAGCCACCGGCGACGGGGACCGACACGCTGGGGATGACCAGGACGTTTTTGAACCGGCGTCGCGCGATGGACGTCGAGGCCTGGTCGTGACCGTTGGACGCGAAGACCGAGTCGAACGGGGCGGTCACGTGCCAGCTCATGTCGACCTCGACGCCGGGGTCGAGCAGCGCCGGGAGTAGCGAGCCCAAGGACGCATCGAGCTTCGCCAGCCCAAGGCTGCCGAGCAGGGCGTTGACCAGGGTGAGGGTGAAGCCGCTGAGGCCGACCGGGTCGAGGTTGCTCACACAGGACACCAGCTGGCTGATCGCGCTGTCGTTGGCGACGTACTTTGGTGTGCAGGTCAACGACGACATCGACGCGTACGAATGCGCGAGGTTGTTGGTGTTCTGGGCGTCCAGCTTGGCGGCGTTGCACGCGTCCGTGAGTGGGTCGACGGTCGTGTCGGTGAGACCGAACGCGCTGAGCGGCCCGGTCAGGGAGCCGTTCGCCGCCTTGTTCAGGTAGTTCGTGACAAACGTGACGTTGCCGAGCGGAATCTCGGCCGCACCCGCCAGCGCACCGGAGTCGGACGCCCGCTGCAGCTCGGTGCCGGTGGTCGAACGAACGTAGGAGCCCGTTCCCAGCGCGAGCGCCGGCATCATCGCGAACGCGAGGACGATCGCAACGATGACGGCGACGGCGCCGTGATCTTCGCGGCGTCCGCTGTTGCGACGTGACGATCGCACGATGTGCCCTTCTCAAAGGGTCTTGCGTGACGGGTTGGGTCAGCGCGGCGGTACGCGGCCGGTGCGGACGGCTGCGTACCACCGCGGGTCGACGCGAGACGTTGCCTCAGGGCGACGAGGACGTGACCGGGCAAGCCGTGGTGGACGACGGGGTCTGGACGCAGTTGCTGACGGTGGTGAACTTGCTGTTCAGCGTCTGACCGAGGGTGTAGACGACGCCGGCGATGACCGCTGCGATCAGCGCGACCATGAGGCCGTACTCAACAGCAGTGGCACCGCGGTCGTCGTTGCCGAACGCGCGCCGAACGCGCGCGATCGCTGCGTACATGGTGTGCATGGAACGTCCCTTCCAAGATCGACCCCGCAGTTCGGCGTCTGAGGAACAATCGACAACCAAGTGCGCCACGGACATGACGAAGCGGGACGGTTTACGGGCCACCTATCGGACTAGCCCGCTGCCCGATTCGCTGCCATACGACCCACCCGTGTCCGGACATGACTGTCAGGCCCGAAGGAGCCTCCACCAGCCGTTTGGGCGACCCTTGACTAGTCAGAAGACACCACCGGTGCGGCCGGTGCGATCGTCCGTGACGGGCGACGACTGCGCCGTGAAAGGATGGCGTGAGCCGCGAGAGCGCGGGTCGGGCATCGAGACGAGGGACCGTGGCTGAGGACATCTATGTGACGCTGTCGACGTCGTTGGGTGACGTGCGCGTGCAGCTCTTCCCCAATCACGCACCGAAGACGGTCGCCAACTTCGTCGAGCTCGCCGAGGGCACCCGCGAGTGGGTCGACCCCCGAAGCGGTCAGCGCGGCAAGACGCCGCTGTACGACGGGACGATCTTCCATCGCGTCATCAGCGGCTTCATGATTCAGGGCGGCGACCCGCTCGGCACCGGGACCGGTGGGCCCGGCTACCGCTTCAATGACGAGATCCACCCGGAGCTGGCTTTCACCAAGCCCTACCTGCTGGCAATGGCCAACGCGGGACCGGGCACGAATGGCTCCCAGTTCTTCATCACGGTCGAGCCGACAACGTGGCTGACCGGCAAGCACACGATCTTTGGCGAGGTTGCCGATCAGGAGAGCCGAGACGTCGTCGACCGGATCGCGGCTACCGAGACCGGCGCGATGGACCGCCCGAAGACCGATGTGGTCGTCGAGAAGGTGACCGTCGAGCGGGTGGCCAGCTGAGCGCTCCCGACGCGCCGGTCACGGCGGTGGAGCACTGCTACCGGCACCCGGACACCGAGACCGGGGTCCACTGCGTCAGGTGCGGCCGGCCGATCTGTCCGCAGTGCATGATCCCTGCGTCGGTGGGATTCCACTGTCCGGAGTGCGTCGCGGAAGGACGTAAGACAGCGCGAGCCGCGCGGACGGTGTACGGCGGACGGGTGCGTCCGGGTCAGGCACCCGGACTGGTCACGCGCGCGCTGATCGCTATCAACGTCGTCGTCTTCATCGTGACGGCGACGAGTGGCGCAAACGTGCTCACGGGCAACACCGGCAAGTCGACCATCTACGACCGCTTCGCGCTCATTCCGATCGATGTCGCGCACGGGCAGTGGTATCGCCTCGTCACGGCGGCCTTCCTGCACTACGGAATCCTTCACATCGGCTTCAACATGTTCGCGCTGTGGAGCGTCGGCCCACAGCTGGAGGCGGCGCTCGGCAGGCTTCGGTACCTCGTCCTCTACCTGCTCGCCGGAATCGGGGGCGGTCTGCTGTCGCTCGCGATCGGCCCCCCGTTCGAGCAAGCGGCCGGCGCGTCGGGTGCGATCTTCGGGTTGTTCGCGGCGTTCTATGTCGTCGCGCGGCATCTCAACCTCAACGCCGGCCCCATCGCGACCACGATCGCGATCAACCTCGTCATCACGTTCTCGTTGTCGAACATCGACTGGCGCGGACACGTGGGGGGTCTCGTCGTGGGGGGCGCGGTCGCGGCGGTGTACGCCTTCGCGCCTCGCGGGCCGTCCCGGGACCGGCTTCAGGCAGCAGGGGTGGCCGCTATCAGCGTCGTGCTTGCGGTCGGTGGCTTCATCGCGGCCCACCACACGTATGACAAGTGCCCCAACTTGATCACCCGCAACGGCGTACCGATCGGGTGCGGCATCTTCAGCTACGAGCCCCCCGGCACAGGCACCTAGGCAGTCGGGAAGATGG
>JAICMG010000084.1 GCA_025929365.1 Frankiaceae bacterium | reverse complement strand
CTCGGGGAGGCGATTCCCGTTGATCTCCAGGGTTATGCCAAGCCGAGAGCGGACTTACGTCGCGGCAGGCTGGTCGCACATCGCGGCGAGCGCAGTCAGCGGCGTCACAACCGCGCCGAGCAGTACCGCGAACAGCACCTGCACCATCACGAAGTGCAGCGGACCCGCGCCGTCCCGGCCGAGGAGGAGAACGGCGGCAACGTCGATCGGCGCCAGCGCCACCAGCGTGACGATGCCGAACCGCAGCCCGCGATACCAGGCGGACGGGACACAGATCCACGACCACAACCGGGTCGCAAAGGGCGCCTCGATCGGCGTCAACGTTCCCGCCTGGCGCTCCTTGACCACTGCCGATGTCACACCGACGGTCGTCAGGAGCGGCAGGAAGAAGAGCGTGCCCAAGGTGTTGTACAGCAGGTTTGTCCTGAACGGGTTGCTCGTCCACCACGCGACGTGATGGCCGCGTGCTCCCAACGAGGCCAGGCCGGCGTTGATGACGATGTTGATGAACGCCGTGATCAGCACCGAGTTGAGGAAGATCCACTGCCGATGTGTCGCCGGAACGCGTGCGCTGACCCCGCCGAGACTCACGCCAGCATTCTCCGCCGACGCGGACGCCCGAGTCGAGGGACGTCAGGCGGAGAAGAGGCGCGCCCGGTCCGCGACGAGGCGGCGCTGGGTGTGGCTGTCACCGAGCAGCAAGCGCAAGGCGGTGGCGCGCTTGAAGTAGAGATGCGCGTCGTGTTCCCACGTGAACCCGATGCCGCCATGCATCTGAATCGACTCGGCGGCGATCCGGTACGCCGCGTCGCAGCAGACCGCCTTGGCGAGTGGTGCGACGACGGGCAGCTCCTCGGGCGATCCGTCCACCGCCCAAGCGGCGTAGTACGCCGTCGATGTCGCTCCCGACAGCTCCACCGCCAGGTCGGCCGCGCGGTGAGCGAGTGCCTGGAACGACCCGATCGGCCGGCCGAACTGCTCGCGCGTCTTGAGGTATTCGACGGTCGTGTCGAGGCAGTACCCAGCGACACCGACCGCCTCGACCGCGAGCGCCACCCTGAGGATGTCGACCGCGCGAGCTCCGGCGTCCCCGTCGGCAAGCCGGCGCCCCCGCGCGTCCGCGAGACGCACAGTGCTCAGCGGTCGCAGCGGATCCACGCCGGCCCGGCTCTCGGCCTTCGAGTACGCCGACTCCACGAGCCATAGCCCGTCGCTCACCGCGACGAGCAGACGGTCGGCGCCCGCGGCACCGAGGACGTGGTCGATGTCTCCGGTCAGCCGCGCCGTACTCACGCTGACACCCTCGCCTGGAACGATTGCGGCACGATGATCGCCGCCGACCAGCTCGGCGACGACGTCAGCGACACCCTCCGACCTGCCGACCGCGCTGACCGCGGCGAGGGCGGGAACGATCGGGACCGGCCACAGCCCGCGGCCGGCCTCCTCGATGACGACCGCGGCGTCAACGAAGCTCCCGCCGGTGCCACCCGCCTCCTCGGGAGCGGCAACGGCGAGCAATCCGAGCTCCGCGGTGAGCAGCTTCCACAGCGCTGCGTCCTCGCCGCTCGACGTTGCCATGACCTCGCGACGGTGGGCGGACGAGCACTGCTCGGCCGAGACCTCGCGCAACATCCGGCGCAGCTCGAGCTGCTCCGTGGTGAGTGAGAAGTCCATGTCGGGCCGATCGTATCCGGAGTTTCTGACGACCCGTCAGATTCTGACTACAGTGGCCTCCGTGGACTTCGATTTCACCCCTGAGCAGCAGGCCTTTCTGGCCGAGGTAGAAGCCTTCCTCGACGCCAACGCGGACCCCGAGGTGTTCGACCCCACTCGGGAGAACATGGCGCAGATCGTCGACACCCCCGAGCGTCGCGCCTTCATGAGGAAGGTGGCGGAGAAGGGCTGGATGGGGATCACCTGGCCGAAGGAACACGGCGGCCAAGAAGGGGACGGGGTCTACGAGTACCTGTTGAACGAGGCGCTTGCCCGGCGGGGCGGGCCGCAGATCGGCAAGGGTGTCGGCATCGTCGGGAAGACGATCCTGCGACACGGCAGCGAGAAGCTGAAGGCGGAGTTCCTGCCCAAGATCCTCAATGCGGAGGTCGAGTTCGCGGTCGGCTACAGCGAGCCGGGGGCCGGAAGCGACGCCGCTTCGATGCAGCTTCAGGCGGTGCGCGACGGCGACGAGTGGGTGCTCAACGGGCAGAAGATCTGGACCACCTCGGCCCATTTCGCCGACTGGTACTGGGTCGGCGCGCGCACCAACCCGGACGCACCGAAGCACAGCGGCATCACGCTGTTCCTGATCCCCATGGACCATCCCGGGCTGACCGTCCAGGGGATCTGGACCATGGGCGACGAGCGGACCAACTCCGTCTTCTTCGACGACGTTCGCATCTCCAACGACTACGTCGTCGGCGAGGAGGGACGCGGCTTCCAGTACATCTCCGAGGCCCTCGACCTCGAGCGCTTCACGATGTTCACGTTCTCCCCCACGAAGGCGCGCCTCGAGCTGTTGATCGACTACGTCCGCGATGCGACGCGCGACGGCGAGCCGCTCAAGGACGACCCGGTCACCCGGCAGCGCATCGCCGCTCTTGCGACACAGGCGGAGGTAGCTCGTGTGCTCGGGCTGCGCTTCCTCGCCAAGTCCGTCGCCGGTGGCGCCGCGCCGACCTCAGAGGCGAGTGAGTACAAGCTGTTCGCCACCGAGTTCTCGAAGGCGCTGGCCGACGCGTCGATGGACGTCATCGGAGCCGGCGCGCAGCTTCGCGTCGGTACCGAGGAGGCCCCGATGCGGGGCCGCGCCGAGTCGACGTACCGCTACACCGTGCTCGACACCATTGGCGGGGGCACCTCCGAGGTGCAGAAGAACATCATCTCGCGCCGCAAGCTCGGCCTGCCGAAGAACTTCTAGGTCGTTTCACATGTCCGGACTGCTCAACGGGATAAGGGTGCTGGACCTCGCCAGCGTGGGACCCGCCGTCCGCGCGTCCGGATGGCTGGCCGACTACGGGGCGTCGGTGGTCAGGGTCGGTCCGGTGCCGCGCGACGCGGGCTCGCAGATCACTCCGAAGCCGCATTACTACAGCGGCGGCCGGGGCACTCGCAGCATCCAGGTCGATCTCAAGTCCGACGCCGGCCGGGAGGCGTTCCTTCGCCTCGCCGAGGCGGCCGACGTCGTCATCGAGAGCTTCCGTCCCGGCGTCGTTGCCAGGCTCGGCATCGGCTACGACGACGTCAAGAGCCGCAACCCGCGGATCGTCTACTGCTCCACCAGCGGCTACGGCCAGACCGGACCTCGCGCGCAATGGGCCGGCCATGACCTCAACTACCTCGCGGTCAGCGGCTTTCTCGCGACCGGTGAACGCGGTCCGGGCGACAAGCCGATGGTGCCCGGCGCGACGATCGCCGACAGCGCGGGAGGCGGGCTGCAAGCCGTCGCCGCGATCCTCGCAGCGCTCGTCGCCCGCAACCGGACCGGCGAGGGCACCTACCTCGACGTCGCGGTCGCCGACGGGATGCTCGCGCTGATGTCGCTGCAGGTCGACGACGTCCTCGCGACCGGGGCTGAGCAACCGCCGAAGAGCGCTCCCCTGTCGGGCAGCTACGCCTGCTACGACACCTACCGCTGCGCCGACGGCGGCTGGGTCGCGGTTGCCGCCATCGAGGCGAAGTTCTGGGCGAACCTGTGCACCGCGCTCGGCATTGCGGACTGCGTCGACCGGCAGATGGACGTCGACGCGCAGGATGAGCTCCGCGCCGCGCTCGCGGCGGCGTTCGCGACCAAGCCGCGCGACGAATGGGTCGAGCTGTTGGCGCCGGCAGACACCTGCGTCTCCCCCGTCCTGTCAGCCACCGAGGTCGCTGCCGGCGTGGTCGCTGCACGCAACGCGATTGCGATCGCCGACCCCGCTCAAGGCGAGGACTTCGCGCAGCTCACGCCGCTGCTAGCCGGCGCCGAGCGAGCGCCGACGTACAAGCTGCCCGACCGCAGCACGACGGACACCGACGCCGTGCTCGCCGAGTCCGGGTTCAGCACTGAGGAGATCACCGCGTTGCGTAGCCAAGGAGTCGTGGCATGAGCGGCGTGCCCCCGGAGATCGAAGCGCTGATCGACGTGCCGCAATACGACGAGGTCAGCGAGTTCCCGGTCGAGCGCGGCTACATCTGGACATCGTGCGCGTCGGTCGAGAACGGCAACCCGCTGTTCTGGGACGACGCGGTCGCCGACGAGCTCACGGGCGGGCCGATCGCCATGCCGTCGATGATCTCCAACTGGTTCCGTCCGCACTACTGGGCGCCCGGCCGCGACGTGCAGCCGATGCCGCTGCAGGTCCACTTCGACCTCAAGGAGAGCCTCGGCCTCCCGGAAGCGGTGATGAGCGACAACACGGTGACCTACTACGAGCCGGTCCGTGTCGGCGACGTGCTGCGCACCTGCCAGAAGCTGCGCTCGGTCAGTGCGGAGAAGCAGACCAAGCTCGGCACCGGCCGGTTCTGGGTCATCGACGTCGAGTACCGCAACCAGCGCGATGAGCTCGTCGGGATCGAGTCCTGGACCGGCTTCGGCTACCGGCGGGAGGCCGCGGCATGACCGCCACCGCCACGCACACTGTGCGGACCTTCGACCAGGTCGCGGTCGGCGACGCACTGCCTGCGCTGTCCTACGAGGTGACGGCGACAACCGTCGTACTCGGTGCGCTCGCAAGCCGTGACTGGCGGCCGCAACACCACGACTACGCGTTCGCGACGAAGCGCAACGGGGTGAAGGACATCTTCCTGAACTCCCCCAACCAGGCGGCGTGGCTCGAGCGCTTCGTCACGGACTGGACCGGCCCGCGCGGCCGGATGGGCAGGCTCGGCTTCCGGATGCTCGACTCGATCTTTCCGGGCGACACGATGACCTTCACCGGCACCGTGACCTCTGCCGAGTCCGACGAGACCGGCTGCGGCTGGGTCGGGATCGACATCACGGTGGCGGTCGGCGACCGCACATGTACAACCGCCAAGGCGCGGATCGCGCTGCCATCAAGCCCGGACGACAATCCTTGGTCTCGCAAGGGCGAGAACTGGAAGCCGTAGGAGACGCGCATACATGGACCTCGACTTCACTCCCGAGCAGGACCTGCTCCGCGACTCGGTGCGGCGCGCCTGCGAGCGGCACTGCGGCCTCGACGTCATCCGCAAGCTCGAGAACGACCCGGTTGGCTACTCACCCGAGCTCTGGCAGCAGCTCAGTGAGCTCGGCGTCACGGGGCTGGTCATCGATGAGAAGTACGGCGGCAGCGGCATGTCGATGATCGACGCCGCGGTGGTCTACGAGGAGTTCGGTCGCGCCCTCGTGCCGAGCCCGCACTTCGTGAGCGCCGTCCTCGCGGCCGGTTTGATCGCCCGGTCGTCGAACGAGGCGTTGAAGTCCGACCTGCTGCCGAAGATCGCATCCGGTGAGGCGATCGTGGCCGTGGCGAGCCTCGAGCCGGACAACAGCTACGCCGCCTCGGGCGTGCAGCTCAAGGCATCGCGCGACGGCGAGAGCTGGACGTTGAGCGGAGCCAAGCGGCACGTGCCGTTCGCGCAGGCCGCCACTTCGATGATCGTCCTGGCTCGCACCGACGACGGGCGTGACGAGTCGGGCATCGTCGCGCTGCTCGTGGAGGCCGGCGCGGAGGGGATCACGCTCACTCAGCAGCTCACGGTCGCCTCCGACGCGCAGTTTCGGGTCGACTTCGACAACGTGTCGGCGAGCGCCGTCGTCCAGGAGACCGGTACGGCGTGGTCGGCGTGGCACGACACGATGCTCGACGGCGCGACGCTCCTCGCCGCGCAGGCAGCGGGCGGTGCCCGCGCCGCGCTCGAGCTCGCGCGGGACTACGCCAACACCCGCGAGCAGTTCGACAAGCCGCTGGCCGCCTTCCAGGCGATCTCGCACTACCTGGCCGATGCCGTCACGACGGTGGACGGCGCGCAGACGCTCGCATGGGAAGCCGCGTGGGCGCGCGCGGAAGGCCGCTCGATCGAGGCGCTCGCCCCGATGGCGAAGAGCTACGCGTGCCAGACATACCGCAAGGTGACGGCGACCGCCGTACAGATCTTCGGCGGCAACGGGTTCACCGTCGAGTTCGACATCCAGCTCTACTTCCGGCGGGCCAAGTCGATGCAGTTGAACAACTGGGACGACCGCTACTGCAACGAGCTGATCGCCGCCCAGCTCCTCGACGCCTAGCTGTACTGACCAACGCCCACGCGATTGCCGCCTGGAGACGCTCTAACGTCGTCAAGCGGCAATGGCGGACGTGCGGCGTCGCGAGACCTAGGGCGTCACGCATCTGGCGGCTAGGCCGGCGATCTTTGCCGACCGCGTGAACGATGCGACGACGTCGACGTCCAGCCCCGCCGTGATGTAGCTGAACGACAGCCCGGTCTCCGGGTCGGCCCAGGCGATCTGCCCGCCGACGCCGAGGCAGCCGAACGCGCGGGGCGAGGTGTGCGCGCCGAAGCCCCGGACCGCCGCCCGTCCGTCGTCGCCCGCGACCACCAGACCAAGCGTGCGGTTCGCGGCGCAGTTGAACAGCGGGTCCGTCATCGTGTTGCGCACGTTGCCGGTCGCGTCGGCGAGCACCGCCGGGGCCCACAGCTGGCCCGGGTTGTGCAGCAGCGCCTGATAGAAGGCCGCCACATCCGCGGCTGTGCCGACCGCGCCCGCGCCGGGCACGCCGCTCGCCAGCACCTCGGGCTGGTTGAAGCGAAGCAGGAAGTCCTCGCCGGTTTCCTTCACGCGGTCGCCCAAGGTCTCGGTGTCGTCGCCGACGACACCGACGCTCTCGATCCGCACGACGTCCCCGGTCGCGCCCAGCGTCAGTCCCGAGATGCCGAGCGGCGCGGCGATCCGGTCCGCGAACACCTGCCGGAAGTCCGCGCCAGTCACCTCGTCGACCACCTCGGCCAGAGCCCAGTACGCCGAGGTCGGGTGGTACTCCGTCCGGGTGCCCGGCGTCCAGTCGAGCCGCCACGATGACAACCGCTTGCGCCGCTGCTCGCGGTCGGCGCCTTCCTGCGGACGCATCGGCGCGCGCGGGAAGCCGGCGGTGTGCGTCAGCAGGTGCTCGATCGTGACGTCCTGCTTGCCGTTTGCTGCGAACTCCGGAACAACGTCGGAAACTCGGGTCGCGTCCGACAGCAGACCCTCGGACTTCAACAACCACGCGAGCCCACCGGTGAACGCCTTCGTCACGCTGAACGTCACGAACCTCGAGCCCGCGGGCGCGCCGTACGTCTCGAACGCGACGATGTCGCCCTCGTAGCCGACAGCGAGCTGTACGGCGGGAAGGATGCCGTCGTCGACGTCACGCCGCGCACGCGCCCGCAGGGCATCGAGCCTCGCCGGGTCGACTGTGCTCATTGGAAGACCCTGGTCACCCGTTCGCCCTGCTCATCCATGAACCATGTCGGCGAGCGCTTTCAAGTGATCCGGGTTCCGCACGCCGCCGACGAGCATCGTCGAGACCGGGCTGTTACGCCACATCTCGAGTCGCTCCTTGATCCGGTCGACTGGCCCGCACAGCGCAATGCCGTCGGCGAGCTCGTCGGGGACCGCGCGCATCGCCGCCTCACGGTCGCCGGTCATGAAGTGACCCTGCACGACCTTGGCTTCCTCGGCGAAGCCGAAGCGCCCGATCACATTGAGGTGGAAGTTGAGGTTCTCGGCGCCCATGCCGCCGATGTAGAACGCCAGCGTCCATTTCACGAACTCCACCGCGGCTGCCACGTCGTCGTTGACGACGACGGTCACCGGGCAGGCCACCTCGAAGCCGTCGGGCGCACCGGCGAGCGACTCCTTGTAGAGCTCTTCACCTCGCTCGACGTGGTAGAAGATCGGCAGCCAGCCATCGGCGATCTGCGTGGCGAGCTCGACGTTCTTCGGACCTTCGGCGCCGAGCAGGATCGGGATGTCCTCGCGCACCGGATGCATGAGCAGCTTGATCGGCTTGCCCAGACCGGTGCCACCTGGGTACGGCAGCGGATAGTGCTCGCTGTCGCTCGTGATCACTTCGCGCTTCCAGATCCGGCGCACGATGTCGACGTAGTCGCGGGTGCGGGCCAACGGCTTCGGGAACGGCACGCCGTACCAGCCCTCGACGACCTGCGGACCGGAGACGCCGAGACCGAGGAGCAGGCGGCCGCCGGACAGCCCGTCGAGGGTTGCCGCACTCATCGCCGTCGCCGCCGGTGTTCGCGCCGACAGCTGCACCAGGCCGGTCCCGAGCTTGATCCGCGAGGTTCGGGCCGCGTACCAGGACAGCGTCGTGAACGCATCCGACCCGTACGCCTCCGCCGTCCACACGGAATGAAAGCCGACATCCTCCGCGGCGAGGACCGCCTCGGTCTGATCGTCCGGACCCTTGGTCCAGTACCCGAGCATCAGGCCTAGCTTCAGATCAGCGGTCATGGCGGCGTCACTCCCCTATCGCGGCAAACCGAGAATGCGCTCACCGATCACGTTGTGCAGCACCTCGCTGGTACCGCCGGCGATGGTCAGCGACCGGGTCGACAGCATGCGGCGCAGCGCCGTAACGCTGGTGTCGTCGGCCATGGACACGGCCTTCGGTCCGATGATCTCCAGCGCCATCTCGGCGGCGTCCTGGCGCAGGTGCATGCCGACGAGCTTTCGGACGCTCGACGCCGCGCCGGGATCGGTGCCGGACACGCGGGCCAGCGTTGCCCGCGCGCCGAGCATGGCGTCCGCCTGCGCGCGGCAGACGAGCTCACCGATCCGCTCGAGCGCCAACGGGTCGTCACTGTTGCCAGTGCTCCCGAGGGTCGCGAGCAGCTCCTCGATTCCCGAGGAGAACGCCGAGCCGCTGCTCATCGCGACCCGCTCGTTGGCGAGCGTCGTACGAGCGAGCTTCCACCCGCCATCGACATCTCCGACGACACAGTCATCGGGGACGAAGACGTCGTTGAGGAAGATCTCGTTGAACAGCGCGTCGCCGGTCAGCTCGCGAAGTGGCCGCACGTCGAGGCCTGGTGAGGCCATGTCCACCAAGAAGTAGGTGATGCCGTCGTGGCGACGCTCACCGGTCGAGGTCCGGGCGAGACAGATCGCCCAGTCCGCGGTGCGCGCGGCCGACGTCCACACCTTCTGGCCCGACAGCGACCAGCCGCCGTCGACACGGGTCGCCTTCGTCGTGAGCGAAGCCAGATCCGAGCCGGCGCCCGGCTCGCTGAACATCTGGCACCAGCTGATGCGCCCATGAAGTGTCGGCGGCACGAAGCGGGCCCGCTGTGCGTCGGTGCCGTGTTGCAGGATCGTCGGCAACGCCCAGTTGCCGATGATCAAGTCAGGCCGAACGACTCCGGCCTTCTCGAACTCCTCGTCGATGACGAGCTGCTCGATCGGGCCGGCACCGCGGCCGTACGGCGCGGGCCAGTGCGGGACGAGATAGCCGGCGTCGGCGATCGCGACGCGACGGCCGGTCGCGTCGAGTCCGTCAAGGGTGGCCAAGAACTTGCGAACCTCCGCGCGCGGCGCCGCGGCCGCCGCGCCGAGGTCCAGGATTCGACTGCGCCGTACACCGGCGCGCGCGAGACCGGCTGCCGCAAGGTGCCAGCGGGCTCGCCGCCCGAGCAGCTGTCTGATCGACAACGCCCGCTTGAGGTAGAGGTGCGCGTCGTGTTCCCAGGTGAAGCCGATCCCTCCGAGGACCTGGATGAGACCCTTCGCGACGTCGACCGCGGCGCTGGGCGCGAGCGCGCCGACAACCGCGACCGCGATCGAACGGGACGGGTCGCCCGCCGGCGCCTCGTCGAACGCGTGCGCCGCATCCCATGCGGTGGCACCGGCGAGCTCGACCGACGCGAGCATGTCGGCGCACCGGTGCTTCACCGCCTGGAAGGAACCGATCGGCTTGCCGAACTGCTCGCGGACCTTCGCGTAGTCGACCGCGATGTCGAGGCAGGCCGCCGCGATGCCGGTGGCCTCAGCGGCCAGCAGGACCGCCGCACTCGCGATCGCCTCGTTGTCGATCAGCCCAACCAGCAGCCGATCGGGGTGGGCGGTCAGCCCTTCGGCAATCGCAATCCGCCGGGTCGGGTCGCTGCTCGCGACCGACGTCATGGTCAGCGTCGCGGTGTCGTGGACGTACCAGAGCCCGTCGACCGGCGCGATCACCGCGCTGACACCCGCACCGCCGAGCAGGTGACCGTTGATGCTCACCGCAGCGGAGAAGCTGCCGTCCCGCAGACCGGCCGCTACCTGCTCCTGCAGCTCCTCGGAGCCGTACTGGCGGACCAGCAAGCCGGCCAGCAAGGTGGGCACGATCGGGCCGGGTGCGAGCGCGCGGCCGAGCTCTTCGATGACCACACAGAGGTCGGCAACCGGCGCATCGAACGGTAGCGACAGCAGCTCTTGGGCGACCAGGCCGGACCATGCCGCTGGCAGCGCGTCGCCGTCGCCCTGGTCGGCGACCTCCCGCGCCGCGGCGACGAGCCGGGCCTGCTCGGCGAACCCGCGGACCGCTTCAGCGAGGGCCGTCTGCTCGTCGGAAACCGCGAGCGCTGCTGGACGCACGCCCCGAATACTAGAACAGGTTCCACTTCCGCGACAGAGCCGCGGCCGGAGCCCAAATGGAGGGACCAAGTTCCCTGGCGACATGGGCCGTCCGGTCCCCGGTACCGCGCGCTCCACCGGGTACGTTGCTAGCCAATGGCAAGCATCTCGCCGGCGGTCACCACGGTGCTCGGCCGGTTCGCGAAAGCAGCGGCGCCCTGCGACCTGGTGCCCGGGGTTCCGCTCGAGCTGCCCGGCCGTGGCCGCACCTGCGTGATCGACATGGCCGGCCCGCCAGGCGCGCCGACGCTGATCCTGGTGCACGCCCTGGCGACAACCGCGGCGCTGTCCTGGTACCCGTCGATGCCGGCGTTGGCAGCGCACTACCGCGTCATCGCCTTCGACCAGCGCTGGCACGGTCGAGGGATCCGCTCGGAGTCGTTCAGCCTCGAGGACTGCGCCGACGACGTGGTCGCGGTGGCCGACGCCCTGGGCGTCGACAAGTTCACGGTCGCCGGCTACTCGATGGGGGGCGCGGTCGCGCAGCTCGTCTGGCGGCGCCATCGGCGTCGCGTCGAAGGCCTGGTGCTCGCGGCGACGGCACGCAACTTCCGCGGCACCCCACAGGAGCGCCTGTGGTTCGGGCTCACCGGCATCGCGATGAACCGGTTCGCGACCCGGGCGCGGCTCGGCATGGAACGGATGTCGTCCCGCCTTGCCGACTCCCCTGCGCCGCTGACCGCCGATGCCTCGAAGGTCGGGCCATGGGCCATGGCGGAGTTCCGCAGCACCAGCGGTTGGGCGCTGTTCGCCGCGATGGATGCGATCGGCCGGTTCGACTCCTCAGCCTGGATCAAGCGGGTCGACGTACCGACCAGCGTCATCGTCGCCAACCGCGACCGCGCGATCCCCTCGCGCCGCCAGCACAGCTTGGCCGCCTCGATCCCCGGTGCTATCAGCTACGAGTTCGGCAGCGGCCACGCGGGCCTGGTACTGGGCGCGGACGAGTTCGTGCCGGTCTTGCTCGAGGCGTGTGAGTCCGTCACCCGACGGATTCGGCGGGCTGCTTAGCCTTCGCGCTCTTCTTGGCGTGCGGTGCTGCCTTCCCGAGACCTCTCGCAGCCTCGAGCAGCTCCGCCACCGCCTCAGGTACGGCGTCGGCGAGGTCCCACAGCTCCGGCATCAGCTCACGGCAGGCGATGAAGCCGAAGCCGATCGCGTCCATGTTGGACAGCACCGTCACGTTGAGGCCGGCGCCGTCCATGACCGGACCGAGCGGGTGGAGCTCCACGAGCCGGCCGCCGTTGAAATACAGCGGGATCGGCGGCCCGGGCACGTTGGAGATCACCAGGTTGTGCACGACCGGGTGACGGTTGGCGAGGCGCAGCCCCGAGTACATCCGCGCGGCGAGTGAGAACGTGTTGGGCGCCGCGTGCTCAGCCCAGTCCTGCAGCATGTGGGCGCCGACCAGCTCGTGGTCGGCCTTCGCGCCGTCGTTCGTCCGCGCAATCTGCCGCAGCCGGTCGGCCGGATCCTCGACGTCGCTCGCGAGGCTCGCGAACATGATCGAGATCTTCGTGGTGCCTTCCTTCTCCTCGCTGCTGGCGTGCACGGAGATCGGGATGGCGGAGATCAACGAGCGCTCCGGCAGCTCCTCCCGCGCGATCAGATACCGGCGCAGCGCGCCGGAGCACACTGCGATGACGACATCGTTGATCTTCACGCCGAACGCGTTCTTGATGGTCTTGAGATCATCGAGCGACACATGGGTGTAGGCCACGGTCCGGTGCGCGGTGACCGTCGCGTTGAACGAGGTACGGGGCGCGCGGAACGGCGCCGGCATGCCGGGTGCTCCGCCGCCACGACGCCTCGCGAGCTTGCCCATACCCACGAGCGTGCCGGGAAGCAGCTTCACCACCCCGACCGGCCGGCTCACTACGTCGAGCAGCGATCGGCCGACGAGCTCGAGGTCGCTCGGCTTGCGCTCGGGCTCCCAGTCATCGACAACCGGCTCGGCGGCGGGCGCAGCGTCGGGCTCGAGGTCGAACAGCTCGGCCATCATGTTCGCGCCGGTCACGCCGTCGATCACCGAGTGGTGGACTTTGCTCACAATTGCGACCAGGCCGTCGGCGCGGCCTTCGACGATCCACATCTCCCACAGCGGCCGGCTGCGGTCCATCTGTCGCGATAGCACGTCTGCAGCGACATCGGCGGTCTCGCGGTCTCCGCCCGGCGCGGGGACGACAGCGCGGTGCAGGTGGTAGTCGAGGTCGAAATCCGGATCCTCGATCCACGACGGCTTGCCCAGGTTGAGGGGAACCGTTGCGAGCTTGCGGCGAAACTGCGGCACGCGATGCATTCGCGACGCGATGTACTCGCGGTAGTCCTCGAACGAGTACGGCCTCTTGGCGGCTGACGGGTCCACGAGCATGAGCCCGCCCACGTGCATGTGCATCGTCGGCGTCTCGAAGTACAGAAACGCCGCATCCATCCCACCAAGTCGCTGCATGGCGGGAATCGTACGGAGAAACTGACTACCCGTCAGGTGGTCTACACGATCGGGCCGGTGGTGTACGGCTCGGCCCGGAAGCAGCTGACCGAGTCCAGCGCCCAGCCGATGACGTGGTGCACGCTCAGCTCGGTGATGCAGCTCGACAGCGTGTGGTAGTGGTAGGCACCGTTCATCTCCGGGTGCCCGTCGCAGTGGTCTTGTGTCTCCCATGCGCCGGCGTCGCGACCCTCGCCGTCCAAGGCATTGAAGAGGAGCAAGCCGGTGGTCATCACGCCGACCTCGCCGCCCATGCACCGGGCCGCGCCGTACTTCGGGCTCTTGGCCAGCGACAAGGAGACGCTCTGCGCGGTGATCGAGTTCGGGTTGGCGTCGTACTGATGTGCCGGGTCGTCGCTGGCGACCGGGAAGGTGCCCGTGGTGTGGCTGGTCGGCAGGTCGTTGGTGGTGATCTTGCGCTTCGTGCCCACGGTCTTGATGGCGTGCGTCGCGCTCGGCCATGACACGTCACCTTGCACGTGAACCTTGTCGTTGACCTGGTACTCGGTGTTGTTGTTCGTGAACCACGGGCCGCGCGAGCTTGCGCCACCCTGGCCGTTGTTCAGCGATGATGCGTACTGCGAGCAGGCGTAGATGTAACCCTTCTTGGCCCCGGTCGTGCGGAACATCCCGTCGCCCACCGGCAAGCCTGGCCGGATCTGAACAGGCGGCGCACCCGGCCTGGCAAACTGGTTGCATGGGAAAGCGACGGGTGCGGCTTTCGGCCGTCGGCGCCGGGCTGACGCTCAATGCGCTGCGTCCGCTGCCG
>JAICMG010000073.1 GCA_025929365.1 Frankiaceae bacterium | reverse complement strand
GGTCTGCCGGAAGCCGAACGCCCGAGCCACCTCGACGGCTGGACCGAGAAGCTCGGCCAGCTGGTCACCGTGCTCGCCTGCTGAGGGAAGCGGAGCGGGCGACGGGAATCGAACCCGCATAGCCAGCTTGGAAGCGACAAGCCCGGCGATCGGTGACCGGCTGCTGCGCCGGGTTGCGCAGGCGGTCATGGCGAAGCGAGCTCCAATCGGTGCGTTGGGGCACCGAGTATGCGCTGGATCGGGCACGAAGTGAACACGTCCGGGGGACGCCTCGGGGGACGTCAGTGCTAGCGGCGCCGGTAGACGTCGCGGCGGTGGTTGACGTCAATAATGACCACTCGCCGGGCGTCGTCGTCGACTCGGTACACGATTCTGAAACTCCCGCGTCGCGCCGAGTGGCTGCCGGCGAGTTCCAAATGCAGCTCGTGCCCGACGCGGCGCGGCGATTCCGCGAGTGCTCCGTAGACGAACTCGACAACTGCAGTGGCGACCTTCTCGGGGAGTTGTGTCAGCCCTCGCTTGGCGGTGGCCGTCCACTCGATCTGGTACGGCGGGGGCGTCAACGACGGCGATTGATCAGCTTGTGGGCGTCTTCCTTCGTGAGCGTCTCGACTCGACCCGCCTTGATGTCGGCTTGGGACTGTCGGATCCGCTTCATCGTCTCCTTGTCGGAGAGGATCTCCAGGGTTTCTTCCAGGCCCTCGAGATCGTCAGGGCTGATGAGAATCGCCGCTGGCTTTCCGTTGCGGGTGATTACGACACGCTGATGGGTGTCCTCGACCTGGTCGACCAGGCTCGACAGCTGCGCCTTGACCGTGGCAAGCGGAAGTGTCTCCATGACCAGGATTCTAGTCATGCGGAAGGACCACGACAAGACCAACAAGGCATACGCACACACTTGTATCTACCGACAACTGACGTGGTCACTCGATACTGACAGCCGCCGCTATCAACTGCATGGTGGCTGACTGGTGCTGAGCCGTCTTCGCTCGATGCCTCCACCCACTTGGCTTGCCAGTTAGACATCGCCTCGATGAAGCGCCGGCATGAGTCCCTGTCGCTCCGATGACGCAATTGTCACGCTTGGTAGTTGTTCACCCCACACGCCGGCGTCGCTGTCCAATGACCCGGCAAGTCGGGACCTTGGTCCCCTGCGTCCGCTCCGTCTTTGCTGGAACACTCCTCCGAGGTTGCCAGGACAAGAGCGTTGCAAGGACGCGCAGCCAATGGATCTGACCACAAGGGGGAAGTCGGTTGTGAGTCTTTCCGTTCGGCCACTCGTGCGGACACGGCGCTTCGTCACGATCGCCGTACTTACGTCAGTAGCGGCATTCGGATGAGGAGCCGGGTCGCCGCCCGCGTTCGCGGCCTCATGCTCTGCGGGCCAGTTCCTGTATCGCGGCATCGAGACCAATACGGGCTCGTACGACGGCGTAGCTGGCAACATCGCGGGCCACAGTTTGGCGGTCTCGCACTCCAACGATCACTTGCTGGCCTATCTCGACATCCTCCAGCCGGACAGCGCCGTGTCGGGCGGATGGGCTTGGCTCCAAGCGGGCTTCGGGGTTGGCGCGGTGGATTCGGTCTACGCATCGAGTAAGGCGACGTACGTCGAAGAAGGTGACGTGACCGGGATCTACCAAGGTGCCTACTTCAGTTCCCTGCCCACTGGAGATTCCAACGGGTTCATCATCAGTGATACGGGACTCACCGGACATAGCGGCCGCACGGAGTACTACGCGTACGAGTACAACGAGGTGACGTCGACCATGTACCCGCTCAAACAGGGCTGGTTCCCTCACACGTATGCGTTGTACGCACAGGCGACCGTGGAGGCAGCGATGGGAACGGCTGGGACATGTCCCACAATGACGGCTGCGCTGTTTGGTACTTACGGCTCCCTAACCAGTTGGGACGCAGGTTCATACCTGCAGCTCAACAAGGCGGGCGTTGCCGGCCAGTGGCGAGACAGCGCGTTCCCGTCGAACGAGATGAATACTCCATCGACCGGCAATCCGTACTCGATTACGTATGGGAGCGGCACCGGCGACTCCGTCTTCAAGGTGAGTTGAGCTGCTATGAGACTCTCGGCAGGTTCGCGCAGCGTCGGCGCTGTTCTTGCGGTCGCCGCCATGGTCGCAGCAGTGGTCTTGGGCGCCTCGCGCCTAGGCAGATCCGGCACAGCTGCCTCGACGCGCAACGACTTGAGCGCTGCGGCGACAGCGAACCTTCGCATGCCCTTGCCCGTTGGATATGACCGTCCGAGCGGCATCACTGCGGATGCGCAGGGTGGCGTCTGGGCATTCGCCGAACGCGCGTCGTCTAAGACGCTTTTTCACTGGACGGTAGGCGGCAGCGCGTCGCAATACAACCTTGCGAACCCGGATCCTGACCTGAGTGCAGGCGCTGAGACACCGATGACGGTCTTGCCGTCCGGTGTGGTTGTCATCGGTATCAACCAACGTCTGGTGTCGTTCGACCCCGGGAGCAAGACGTGGACTGTCTCCACCGTGCCGACTGGCCCGCTTGAGAGCACACCCGCGACATCGGTGGGCAACGCCCCACCACCGCAGGCTTTCGAACTCATATCAGGAGTCGCTGCCGGGCCGGCGGGATCAGTTCTGGTCACCGAAGACTTCGCCTCCGCGATCGAGCAATACAGCCCTAGTGCGAACACGTACCAAAGAGTTGCGCTACCCCAGGGCACTGAAGTGCTCCACACGGGTGGAGCCATGCCTATGACACCACTTTCGTCGGGAAAGGTAGCCGTAGTCCTTTGGGATGGCTCCGTGGCCCATCTCGACCAGTGGGACGGATCGTCCTGGTCCGAACAGGCATCACAGGGCTGCGCCCCGAGAGGGCTCGAGGCGAACGGGGCGGGGCTGGCCGTCGACGGCGACGATTGCGTAGCTACCTCACCCTCGACCGCGGGCGCGAAGCCAACAACGCCCGCAAGCGCCCTACCGGCCTCCCCCCTATCCGCCTACATCGCACCGGGTGACATCGCCTATAGCCAGCCCGGATCGATCGCCGTCATCGCCGATACAACTGGCCAGCGCATCGCGCAAGTCGATCTCGGATCAGTGGCGTTTGGGCTCCCGTCTGGGCCCTCTGCCCCCCAATCCAGGCCTACGAGCGTTCCTGCGATCCCCAGCCTGATCGCTTCGACGGGCGACGGAAACCTGTATTACGTAGACCAAGGACCTCCGGCCGTACACCAGATCACCTTCGCGCCAAGCTAGCCATCGTCCGCAGCCCTAGCACAGCGACGACGCGGCGACCCAGGACGCCGAACATGTTTGAGGGTCTCGAAGGTTCAGGCCTCGATAGTTTCCAGCTATTCGTGACGGGAGTGGGTGCTGGTCGCGTTCGTCGAGTGCCGACGGTGATGGCGCTGGCGTGCGGCTTGGCGGGTGACGCCGAGGGCGTTGGCGATCGTTGGCCAGTCGAAGCCCCAGCTGTACAGGAGGTCCACCTCGGTATCGACCTCGTGTTGGAGCCCTGCCATCTGCTCGACGAGGTGCCTCAGTCGAGCGGTTGCTTCGCCCGCGGGGTCTCGGTGGAGCTCCAGGTCGGGCCGTGGTCGCGGGAGCACCCGGTACTGCTCTCGGAGGCGGCGCCGCTGGCGCTTACCCATCGGTGTCGACGGCCCGCGGACGCGGCGAGAGCGGAGTCGGCTCGACCAGGCAACTCATCGCCTCCGCGATCGCGTGGTCCCGGTCTTCAGTTGCGTGCTGGTAGATCAGCGCGGCGCGGAACGAGGAGTGGCCGATGCGGTGCATCAGCTCGCGGGTAGTCGCGCCGCTGACCGCGGCCAGCGTTGCGGCGAGGTGCCGTAGGTCGTGGAAGCGATACTCACCGACACCTGCCCGACGAGTTGCCCGCCGCCAGACCGCGTAGAAGTTCGCGCGATCCAGCGATACTCCCGACGCCTTCGTGAACACGAGCGCATCAGCCGTCGGCCCCACGTAGGTCGCAAGGTGCTCGTCGATGACGGGCCACAGGTGCGGCGGGATCGCGACGGTACGACGGCCAGCCGCGGACTTCGGCGGACCGATGAAGCGCTTCCCGCCGGACAGCTGGATCATCGACTCCTCGACGTGGACCGTGCCGTGCAGCCGGTCGATGCGCTTGCGGCTCAGTGCAGCCAGCTCACCCCAGCGAAGCCCCGACCACGCCGCGAGGATCACCATCGCCCGGTAGCGCGCCTCGATCTCGTCGGCGATCCGCTCGACCTCCTCGAGTGACGGCGGCTTGCGCTCTCGAGTCCGCTCGACGCCGGCGTTGCGCAGCCGGCACGGGTTCTTGGCGATCAACTCGTCCTCGACGGCGGTCGCGCAGATCGCCTTCAGCAGCCGGTAGGCCTTCGCGACTGTGACCTGCCCGATGCCGCGCTCCCGTAGTGACGCGTGCCACGTCCGGACCGCGGCGGACGTGATCCGGCTCAGATGAAGACGGCCGAACTCCGGATAGATGTGGTTGCGCAGCAGCGACTCGTAGATCTCCAGCGTTCGCGGCTGCAGCTCGACCGGTCGCTCCACGATCCATCGCGGTGCGTAGACGTCCAGCCGGATGTCACCCGCGGTCGCGTCGAACCAGGTCCCGCGCCGCAGGTCGGTCTCGACACCGGCCAGGAACAGCTCGGCCTCGCGTTCGGTCGCGAAGGTGCAAGGCGCTCGCCGCTGCTGACCACCGGGTGTGAGGTAGCGCGCCTGGAACCGGCCGGAGGGCAGCCGTCGTACCCGTCCGAAGGTGCGGCGACGGCTCACGCCCGTAAAGCCGGTCATGCGACGTCCCCCAGGACGTCCCCCCGCACGAGGACATGCCGTAGGGAGCAGTTTCGGGGGCCGTATAGCGCGTGCCACTCAGTGGCACGCGGCGGGCACGAGACAGAAATCCGTCGGCAACAGCCGGCGTCAGCAACCGCCTGACCTGCCACTTCACGCAGAGCGGGCGACGGGAATCGAACCCGCATAGCCAGCTTGGAAGGCTGGAACTCTAGCCATTGAGCTACGCCCGCGCGGGTGTGGCCGACCTAAGATCGCAGGGCACGCCGCGGGGCGTAGCGTAGTGGCTAGCGCGCCTGCTTTGGGAGCAGGAGATCGGGAGTTCGAGTCTCCCCGCCCCGACAGCACTGGTTCCAAACCCGTCCGACCTCGGTCGATCCAGCACAGGAGATTTGCGCCCCGATGAAGAGCGCCGTCGAGACTCTCGGCCCCACTCGCGTCAAGCTCACCGTCGAGGTGCCGTTCGACGAGCTGCAGCCGGCCATGAGCGAGGCCTACAAGAAGATCGGCCAGCAGATCCGGGTCAAGGGCTTTCGTCCCGGGAAGGTGCCGCCGCGCCTGATCGACCAGCAGGTCGGCCGAGGCGCAGTCCTCGAGCAGGCGGTCAACGATGCGCTTCCCAGCTTCTACGGCAACGCGGTCCGCGAGCAGGAGGTCGAGATCCTCGGCCAGCCCGAGATCGAGGTCACCAACTTCGCCGACGGCGAGGACCTGGTGTTCACCGCCGAGGTCGACGTACGCCCCGAGATCGAGCTGCCGGCGTACGACGGCCTGCGGGTCTCGGTGGACGACATCGAGGTGAAGGACGGCGAGGTCGACGAACAGCTCGAAGGCATGCGCAACCGGTTCGCGACGCTCGCCGCCGTGGAGCGCGCCGCGGCGAGCGGTGACTTCGTCTCGATCGACCTGTCGGCGAGCGTCGACGGAGAGGTCGTCGAGGACGCCGCCGCGAACAACATGTCCTACGAGGTCGGCAGCGACTCGCTCGTCACCGGGCTCGATGACGCGCTCGTCGGCTTGTCGGTCGGTGAGTCGAAGGAGTTCGACACCCAGCTGCGCATCGGCGACGAAGGCGGCCGCACCGCTCAGGCGACCGTGACCGTGCGCGCGGTCAAGGAGAAGCAAGTCCCCGACCTCGATGACGACTTCGCCCAGATGGCGAGTGAGTTCGACACGATCGAGGAGCTCAGGTCCGACATCAAGGATCGGCTTGCGCGGGTCGCGGCGCTCACCCAAGGGGTGCAGGCGCGCGAGAAGGTCCTCGAGACGCTGCTCGAGCAGGTCGACGTCCCGGTGCCTGAGAACGTCCTCGACGACGAGGTGAGCTATCGCCTCCAGGACCTCGACCACCAGCTGCAGCACGCCGGGCTGTCCAAGGCGGACTTCGCGAGCTCAGAGGGAAAGAGCATCGAGGAGCTCGACAGTGGCATCAGGGACAACGCCACCAAGGCGATCCGCTCCCAGTTCGTCCTCGACGCGATCGCGAAGAAGGAGGAGCTGAGCGTCGACGAATCCGACCTCACCGACGAGATCGTGCGTCGCGCTGCTCGCTCGGGCGTGCGGGCCGACGCCTATGCCCAGCAGGTCGTGAACTCGGGAGCGCTCGGCTCGCTGATGGCCGACATCCTGCGCGGCAAGGCGCTCGCACTGGTCATGGAGCGGGCCACGATCACCGATGCCTCCGGCCGCCCGGTCGACCTCGAGAAGCTCAGCGGCCGGGCGGATGCGGCCGGGGCGGACGACCAGGACGGGTCCGACGACGACCACGCTCACGACGGTCATGACCATGACGACGAGCAGCACGAGCACGGTGACGCCGACAAGTAGAGCGTGAACGCGACGTATCGGCGGACACGTTCATGCCCACAGCGAACAGGGGCGCCACCGGGGCAGGAATCGGCACACCCGGCGGTTAGTGTCGTGTCATGAGCGATCCGAACCCGGACATGCGGGCGAACGGCTCCGGCCTGAACCTCAACGACTCCGTCTACGAGCGGCTGCTCCGCGAGCGGATCGTCTTCCTCGGCAGCGCCGTGGACGACCCGATCGCCAACCAGATCTGCGCCCAGCTCCTCCTGCTGTCGGCAGAGGACCCCGAGCGCGACATCTTCCTCTACATCAACTCGCCGGGCGGTTCGGTCAGCGCCGGCATGGCGATCTACGACACGATGCAGTTCGTCAGCAACGACGTCGCGACGGTCGCCGTCGGGCTCGCGGCGAGCATGGGCCAGTTCCTGCTGTGCGCCGGCGCCGAGGGCAAGCGGTACGCCACCCCGCACGCGCGGATCATGATGCATCAGCCGTCCGGCGGGATCGGCGGCACCGCGAGCGACATCGCGATCCAGGCCGAGCAGATGCTCTACACCAAGAAGATCATGCAGGAGCGGATCGCGTTCCACACCAAGCAGACGGTCGAGCAGATCGAGCGCGATTCCGATCGCGACCGCTGGTTCACGGCCGATGAGGCCAAGGAGTACGGCTTCGTCGACCACGTTGTGGCACGGGCCAACCAAGTGCCGTCCGAGGGCGCGGTCTCCTGACCGCCACCAGATCAGGAGATCGAGACATGTACGACGCACCCCGCAGCTCCGCTGCACATCCGGCACAGAGTCGGTACATCCTTCCGACCTTCACCGAGCGCACCAGCTACGGCTTCAAGGAGCTCTCGCCGTACACGAAGCTGTTCGAGGAGCGCATCATCTTCCTCGGCGTGCAGATCGACGACGCCTCGGCCGACGACGTCATGGCCCAGCTGTTGTGTCTTGAGCAGATGGACCCCGACCGGGACATCTCCATCTACATCAACTCACCCGGCGGCTCGTTCACCGCGCTCACCGCGATCTATGACTGCATGCAGTTCATCCGGCCCGAGATCATGACCGTCTGCCTCGGCCAGGCGGCCTCGGCCGCGGCGGTGCTGCTCGCGGCCGGCACTCCCGGCAAGCGGCTCGCGCTGCCGAACTCCCGGATCCTCATCCACCAGCCCTACAGCGAGGGCGGGGGCTCGGGAAGCGACATCGAGATCCAGGCTCGCGAGATCCTGCGGATGCGCGCCTTGCTGGAGACTCTTATCTCCCGTCACACGGGCCGCACCGAAGCACAGGTGAAAGAGGACATCGAGCGCGACAAGATCCTCACCGCGGAGGAAGCCGTCGAGTACGGACTGGTCGACGAGGTCATCCGCAGCCGCAAGCTCACCGCCGTACCGAACCCCTCCTAGGGGGTCCTGGCGGCCCTCCCGGGCTAAGGCGACACGCCACCCGGCCGATCGGGAGGGTGTTTTGGGGGTGCGATGTCCGCCTGGCGCGATACCGTCGTACCTAGCCTGGCGCTTCGGTGCACGGGCACACCCAGGCACGGCCCCAGCTGCGGTTGGCGAGCACAGAGGAGAACGAGTGGCACGCATCGGTGACGGTGGCGACCTGCTCAAGTGCTCCTTCTGCGGCAAGAGCCAGAAGCAGGTCAAGAAGCTCATCGCTGGTCCGGGTGTCTACATCTGTGACGAGTGCATCGACCTGTGCAACGAGATCATCGAAGAGGAGCTCACCGAGTCCTCGGACGTCTCGTTCGACTCCCTTCCCAAGCCGCGGGAGATCTACGAGTTCCTCGACGGCTACGTGATCGGGCAGGACACCGCGAAGAAGACGCTGTCCGTCGCCGTCTACAACCACTACAAGCGGGTACAGGCCGGCGGCACCGACAAGGAGCCGGTCGAGCTCGCGAAGTCCAACATCATGCTGCTCGGCCCGACCGGCTGCGGGAAGACGCTGCTGGCCCAGACGCTGGCCAAGATGCTCAACGTCCCGTTCGCGATTGCCGACGCCACGGCGCTCACCGAGGCCGGCTACGTCGGCGAGGACGTCGAGAACATCCTGCTCAAGCTGATCCAGGCGGCCGACTACGACGTCAAGAAGGCCGAGACCGGCATCATCTACATCGACGAGATCGACAAGATCGCGCGCAAGAGCGAGAACCCCTCGATCACGCGCGACGTCTCGGGCGAGGGCGTGCAGCAGGCGCTGCTGAAGATCCTCGAAGGCACGACCGCCAGCGTCCCGCCGCAGGGTGGTCGCAAGCACCCGCACCAGGAGTTCATCCAGATCGACACCACCAACGTGTTGTTCATCGTCGGTGGGGCGTTCGCCGGGCTCGACACGGTCATTGAGGCCCGCATCGGCAAGAAGGGCATCGGCTTCGCCGCCGACATCCGCAGCTCGCGTGACGTCGACACCGCCGACACCTTCGCCGACGTGATGCCCGAGGACCTGCTGAAGTACGGCATGATCCCGGAGTTCATCGGCCGGCTGCCGGTGATCACCAGCGTGCACAACCTCGACCGCGACGCGCTGATCCGGATCCTCACCGAGCCAAAGAACGCGCTGGTGCGCCAGTACAAGCGGCTGTTCGAGCTGGACGGCGTCGAGCTGGAGTTCACCGACGACGCGCTCGACGCGATCGCCGACCAGGCGATCCTGCGCGGCACCGGCGCCCGCGGCCTGCGCGCCATCCTCGAAGAGGTCTTGCTCTCGGTGATGTACGACGTACCGAGCCGCAAGGACGTCGCGAAGGTCGTCATCACCGGTGAGGTGGTCCTCGAGCACGTCAATCCGACGCTCGTACCGCGCGACGCCCAGCCCGCCAAGCGGGAGCGGCGCGAGAAGTCCGCCTGACCCATCCCTGTTGACGACTCCTCGCCCCGAGGGCGCCGTCAAGCTGACCTACATCCCTGCCCTCGACGGGCTACGCGGGCTGAGCCTGCCCGGCACGATCCTCACCCACTTCGCACTGGTGCTTCAGTTCCGCCCCGGCGCGCCCGACTGGCTTCACCACGTCGGTCCGCTCACGTTGAACATCGAGATGTTCTTCGTCCTCTCCGGCGCCCTGATCACCAGCCTGCTCGTCGTCGAGCACCAGCGCACCACCGACGTGTCGTTGAAGAACTTCTACCTTCGCCGCTCCCGACGGCTCGGCCCCGCGCTGCTGGCGGTACTGCCGCTGATGGCCGTGCTGGAGCTCGCCTGGCCCGGCAAGGGCGCCGCCTCACCGCTCGGACACCACCCGTGGTTCGCGCTGGGCTCGGTCGCGGTGTTCGTCGGCAACTGGGTCCTGTTTCGCACCGCCGGCGGGATCGGGTGGCTCGGGCCGGCGTGGACGCTCGGCATCGAAGAGCAGTTCTACCTGACCTGGCCGTCCATCCTCCGGCTGACGCTGCGCCATCGCGCCCGCCGGGCGGCCGTGCTGATCGGTCTCGGTGCCGCGACCGCCGCGAGCGTCGCGATCGGGATCGTCCTGCTCGCACACATCGGCGCCGGGCATGCCTTCTACGCGACGCCGATCCAGCTGCCGAGCGTCCTGATCGGCTGCGCGCTCGGTTACGAGCTGATGACCAATGACCGCAGCCGGCTGCGCCTGCTGCTGCGATCCAGGCTGGTGGCCCTGGTCGGCCTGGCCGGCATGGTGGTCATCTCGATGCGGGGGGCCGGGCATCCCGGGTTCCTCTACCGCGGCGGCTACGTTCCCTACGCGGCGTGTGCCTGCCTGTTGATCGGGCACTGCATCGTCGTCGCAGGGCAGGAGACCGCGGTCACGAAGTTCTTCGGTTGGCGACCATTCATGATCATCGGCCAGGTCTCCTACGAGGCCTATCTGATCCACACGATCGTGATCCTCGCCGTGGTGCGGGCGCTTCCTCGGCTGCACGTCTACCCGATGATGCTGCTCGACACCGCGATCGTCGCGGCCGTCTCCGGCGCGTTCTACTACCTCGTTGAGCGACCGATCCGGCGCCGCGGGTGGCGACAGGCGTTCCGGCGCCGGCCCGCCCTGCCGCAGGGCCCGACCGTTGTCGTCCCGCCCGGCACTAAAGGGTGACGGCGACCTCGAGCTCGCCGCCTTCGGCCGGCTCGAAGTCCAGCTCGGCGATCCGGCCGGCCGCCGCCAGGTCGCCGGCCGCCGGCCGCAGCCGCTCGAGATCCGGGGCCAACCCGCGGACCACGGCCCGCGTGACGTCCGCCCGCATCGACACCTGCGCCGAGGACTTCGCGCCGCGCACTTGAGACAGCGCGGTGCCGATCAGCCCGATCAACCCGGCGTCCGCGGCCTCGCCGATGGCCGCCTCCGTGGAGCTCGGCCAGGAGCTGCGGTGCACCGAGCCGTCCTGCCACCACGACCAGACCTCTTCGGTCACGTACGGCAGGAACGGCGCGAACAGCCGGAGCAGCACGGACAGCGTCGTACCGAGCGCGGCCTTGGCGGAGCCGGCCGCCGCCTCGCCGCGGCTGCCGTACGCCCGCTCCTTGACGAGCTCGACGTAGTCGTCGCAGAACGTCCAGAAGAACGTCTCGGTCACCTCGAGCGCTCGGGTGTGGTTGTAGTCCTCGAAGGCTCTCGTCGCCTGGCCGATCACCTCGGCAAGCGACGCCAGCAGCGCCCGGTCAAGCGGCTCCCGGACCGCCGCGAGATCAGGCGTCGCGCCGAGCCCGAGCGCGAACTTGGAGGCGTTGAGGAGCTTGATTGCCAGCCGGCGCCCGATCTTCATCTGGCCGGTGTCGAACGCCGCGTCCGTTCCGAGCCGGGCTGACGCCGCCCAGTAGCGGACCGCGTCGCTGCCGAACTCCTCGAACAGCGACATCGGCGTGATGACCTCGCCCTTCGACTTCGACATCTTCTTGCGGTCCGGATCGAGGATCCAGCCGCTGATTGCCGCGTTGGTCCACGGCGCGGTGCCGAACTCGTAATGCGATCGCACGACGGTCGAGAACAGCCAGGTCCGGATGATGTCCTGACCCTGTGGGCGCAGATTCATCGGGAACACCCGCGACATCAGGTCGTCGTCGAAGGTCCAGCCACCTGCTACCTGAGGGGTGAGCGACGAGGTGGCCCAGGTGTCCATGACGTCGGGATCGCCGATGAAGCCACCCGGCACGCCGCGCTGCGACTCGTCGTACCCGGGTGGGCAGTCGCTCGACGGATCGACCGGCAGCGTGGCCTCGTCGGCGGCGATCGGGTTGTCGTGATCGGGATTGCCCTCGGCGTCGAGTGAGTACCACACCGGAAACGGCACCCCGAAGTAGCGCTGCCGGCTGATCAGCCAGTCACCGGTGAGTCCGTTGACCCAGTGGTCGTAGCGCACCTGCATGTGCGGGGGATGCCAGGCCAGCTCGTTCCCTCGCGCGATCAGCGCCTCACGCAGGTCCTCGTCGCGGCCACCGTTGCGGATGTACCACTGGCGGGTCGTCACGATCTCCAGTGGCCGGTCGCCCTTCTCGTAGAACTTCACCGGGTGGGTGATGGCTGACGGCTCGCCCTCAAGTGCACCGGACTCCCGCAGCATCCCGACGATCTCCTCGCGGGCCGCGAACACCGTCTTGCCGGCGACGCGGGCGTACGCCGCGGCGTCGACCTGCGCTGGTCCCTCGGCCAGCAGCCGGCCGTCGACGCCGACGATGGCACGCGTCGGCAACTGCAGCTCGCGCCACCAGACAACGTCGGTGAGGTCACCGAAGGTGCAGATCATCGCGATGCCGGAACCCTTGTCGGGAGCAGCGAGGTGGTGGGCGACGACGGGCACCTCGGCGTGGAACAGCGGCGTCCGAACCGTCGTACCGAACATCGGCTGGTAGCGCTCGTCATCGGGGTGAGCAACCAGCGCGACACAGGCCGGCAGCAGTTCCGGCCGGGTGGTCTCGATGCTGATGACGCCGTTGCCGTCCGAGCGTGGGAACCCGATCCGGTGATAGGCACCCGGTCGCTCGCGATCCTCCAGCTCGGCCTGCGCGACGGCGGTCCGAAACGTGATGTCCCACAGCGTCGGCGCCTCGGCCTGGTAGGCGTCACCGCGGGCCAGGTTGCGCAGGAAGGCCTTTTGCGAGATCGCGGTCGAGCGCGGGTCGATGGTCCGGTACGCCGTCGCCCAGTCGACCGACAGGGCCAGCCGGCGCCAGATCTGCTCGTAGGACTTCTCGTCCTCGGCGGTCAGTCGGTCACAGAGCTCGACGAAGTTCCGGCGTGAGATCGGGACCTGGTCCTTCGATGTTCCGCCGCCCGCAGGAGGCGTGAAGTCGGGGTCGTACGGAAGCGAGCCGTCGCAGCGGACGCCGTAGTAGTTCTGCACCCGTCGCTCGCTCGGCAGGCCGTTGTCGTCCCAGCCGATCGGATAGAAGACCTCGCGCCCGGTCATCCGCTGGTAGCGGGCGACCAGGTCGGTGTGGGTGTAGGAGAAGACGTGTCCCACGTGCAGCGAACCGCTCGCAGTGATCGGCGGGGTGTCGATCGAGTAGATCTCCGCGCGGACCTTCGTGCGGTCGAAGCGATAGGTGCCGTCGGCCTCCCACGCGGCCGACCAGCGCTCCTCCAGGCCGTCGAGAGTCGGCTTGTCCGGGATGCTCACAGCGGGCAAGTCTAGGGATCGCCCATACGATCGATCGCGTGAGTTTTCACCCGGGGGGAGACGTCGACCCCGACATCGCCCGCGTCGACAAGGCGCTCGAGGCGCGGTACCCGACCCGGATGGTCCCGGACCTCGACCGGATCGTGGACCTGCTCGACCTGCTCGGCGACCCGCACCGCGCCTACCCGTCGATCCACCTGACCGGCACCAACGGCAAGACCTCCACCGCGCGGATGGTGGACGGCCTGCTGCGGGAGCTCGGGGTGCGGACCGGTCGGCACACCTCGCCCCACCTGGAGAGCGTGACCGAGCGAATCTGCATCGACGGCGAACCGCTGCCGCCGGCGCGGTTTGCCGCGGTGTACGACGAGGTTGCGCCGTTCGCGGAGCTCGTGGACGGCCGGCACCCGGACCGGGTGACCTTCTTCGAGCTGCTCACCGCCATGGGTTTCGCCGCCTTCGCCGATGCGCCGGTCGACGTCGCGGTCGTCGAGGTTGGTCTGGGCGGGCGCTGGGACGCCACCAACGTCGTACAGGCGCCGGTGGCCGTGGTCACCCCGATCAGCCTCGACCACGTCGGCATCCTCGGCTCGACCATCGGCGAGATCGCGGCGGAGAAGGCCGGCATCATCTACCCCGGCGCGACAGTCGTGTCGGCGCCGCAGCCCGAGTCGGCCGGCGTCGTACTCGCCGCTCGGGTTGCTGAGGTCGGCGCCTCGATCGTTCGAGAGGGCATCGACTTCGGCGTTCGATCGCGAAGCGTCGCAGTCGGCGGCCAGCTGCTCGAGCTGCAGGGTCTCGCCGGGAGCTATCCCGAGGTGTTCCTTCCGCTGTACGGCGAGCACCAGGCGAGCAACGCCGCTTGCGCGTTGGCGGCGGTCGAGGCCTTCGTAGGAGCGACCGAGCGAGGCCCGCTCGACGCTGAGGGCGTGCGGGCCGCGTTCGCTGCGGTGCGCTCACCGGGACGGTTGGAGATCCTCCGCCGTAGCCCAACCGTCCTGATCGACGGCGCTCACAACCCGGCGGGAGCGGCGGCGCTTGCCGCAGCGCTCGATGACGCGTTCACCTTCGACCGGCTGGTCGCGGTCATCGCCGTCCTCGATGACAAGGACGCCGCCGGGCTGCTGGAGGAGCTCGAGCCGGTGGTCAGCAGCGTGGTCGTCACCACCAACTCCTCACCGCGAGCGATGTCGGTGGAGGTGTTGGCCGGGACCGCGAGGGAGGTCTTCGGCGAGGACCGGGTCGAGGTCTCCGCCCGGCTCGACGACGCGATCGACCTGGCGGTTGCGGGCGCCGAGTCGCAGGCCGCGATCGGTGGCGCCGGCGTGATCATCACCGGCTCGATCGTCACGGTGGGCGAGGCGCGGCACCTGCTGCACCCCGCCGGCCCATGACGTCACCGGCGACCGCGCCCCGCGGCCTGTACGCGATCGGCACGGCCGGCCTCGCGATCGAGGCCGTGGTGCTGCTGCTGGCGGTACCGGCCGTGGTGAGTGCACAGCGCGGTCACGTGTCGGTGGCGGGGGTGAGCTACCTCGCCGGCCTGGTCGTGCTGCTGATCGTCGCGGCCGTCGTGCTGCGGCGGCGTGGCGGCAAGGTGTTCGCCAGCGCCGTACAGCCGCTGGTGATCGCCGGCGGCGTCGTGACCTGGCCGATGTACGCCGTGGGGGTCGTCTTCGCCGGGATCTGGATCTACTGGCTCCGGCAGTGGTCCTACGCCCGTATCGTCGCGGCCCGTTCTCGCGACCCAGCCGGCTCGCCGCGCCAGGCCACCGGCGAAGACGGCTGAAATCGAGGACAGCTGGGCCCCGGAGGGTGACCACGTAGGCTGTCGCGGGCTGATCTGGCGGAGTACCCCTAGGAGAGATACGACGTGTCCGAGCGCACCCTTGTCCTCGTCAAGCCTGACGCCGTCCGGCGGGGGCTGATCGGTGAGATCGTCGGGCGGCTCGAACGCAAAGGTCTGACGATCGCGGCGCTCGAACTCCGCACCCTAGACCGTGCGACCGCGAGCGCTCACTACGGCGAGCACGAGGGCAAGCCGTTCTTCGGCGAGCTCGTCGAGTTCATCACCGGGGGACCGCTCGTTGCCATCGTCGCGCAGGGTCATCGGGCAGTCGAGGCGGTCCGAGCGTTGATGGGCGTCACCGACCCGGTCGCGTCCGCGCCGGGCTCCATTCGCGGCGACTTCGCTCTCGAGATCGGCCAGAACCTCGTGCACGGCTCCGACTCGCCGGAGTCGGCGGCGCGCGAGGTGGCGCTGTTCTTCCCCAACCTCGACTAGAGCGACGACGTCTCAGGTCACATGATCAGAGCGAATCCATAACCCGCCCGTTTCGGGCTGGCGCGATTCGACGCTAGAGTTTGTCCTTGCCCCCGAGAGCACCACCGATTCGTTGGTAGTGCTCACATTTCCCCTACGGAAGGCACGCGCTGTATGGCGAACAACAGCAGCGGTTTCCTCGGTCGCGACATGGCTGTCGACCTCGGCACGGCCAACACCCTGGTCTACGTGCGGGGTCGCGGCATCGTTCTGAACGAGCCCAGCGTGGTGGCGATCAACACCAATACTGCCGGAATCCTCGCTGTCGGCACTGAGGCGAAGCGGATGATCGGCCGTACGCCGGGCAACATCGTCGCGATCCGCCCGCTCAAGGACGGCGTCATCGCCGACTTCGAGACCACCGAGCGGATGCTGCGCTACTTCATCCAGAAGGTGCACCGGCGCCGCCGTACCGCTCGCCCCCGGCTCGTCGTCTGCGTGCCGTCGGGCATCACCGGTGTCGAGCAGCGCGCGGTCAAGGACGCCGGCTACCAGGCCGGGGCGCGCAAGGTGTTCATCATCGAGGAGCCGATGGCCGCCGCGATCGGCGCCGGGCTTCCGGTCCACGAGCCGACCGGCAACATGGTCGTCGACATCGGCGGCGGCACGACCGAGGTCGCGGTCATCTCCCTCGGCGGCATCGTCACCAGCCAGTCCATCCGCGTCGGCGGCGACGAGCTGGACAACGCCATCATCCAGTTCATCAAGAAGGAGTACAGCCTCGCGCTCGGCGAACGCACCGCCGAAGAGGTCAAGATCGCCCTCGGGTCGGCCTGGCCGCTCGAGGAGGAGATGTTCGCCGAGATCCGGGGCCGCGACCTCGTGACCGGCCTGCCCAAGACCATCGTCACCTCCACCGAGGAGATCCGCGAGGCGCTCGACGAGCCTGCCGCCGCGATCGTGGACGCGGTGAAGGTCACGCTCGACAAGACGCCGCCCGAGCTCGCGGCCGACATCATGGAGCACGGCATCGTGCTCGCCGGTGGCGGCGCGCTCCTCAACGGCCTCGACGCGCGGATGCACCACGAGACGGGGATGCCCATCGTGATCGCGCCGAACCCGCTGTTCGCCGTCGCGATCGGCTCGGGTCAGTC
>JAICMG010000100.1 GCA_025929365.1 Frankiaceae bacterium | reverse complement strand
TCCACGAGCAGGTCGTCGCGGCCGACGTGATCGTGATGCCGCGCTCTTGCTCCTGCTCCATCCAGTCCATCGTGGCGGCGCCCTCGTGGACCTCACCGATCTTGTAGTTGATGCCGGTGTAGTAGAGAACGCGCTCGGTCGTCGTGGTCTTGCCCGCGTCGATGTGCGCCATGATCCCGATGTTCCGGGTCTTGGCGAGTGCGGATGCCACGGCGGTCGTCACTGCTTGTTCTCTTTCTTCTTCGATCGACTGGGTCTGCCCACTACCAGCGGTAGTGAGCGAATGCCTTGTTGGACTCGGCCATCTTGTGGGTGTCCTCGCGCCGCTTGACGCTGGCCCCGAGGCCGTTGCTGGCGTCGAGCAGCTCGTTCATGAGCCGCTCGGTCATCGTCTTCTCACGGCGCTGCCGCGAGTAGCTGACCAGCCAGCGCAGCGCGAGCGTGGTGCTGCGGCCCGGCTTGACCTCGACCGGGACCTGGTAGGTCGCGCCGCCGACGCGGCGGCTCTTGACCTCGATCGCCGGCTTGACGTTGTCGAGCGCGCGCTTGAGCGTCACCACCGGGTCGGTGCCGGTCTTGTCGCGGCAGCCCTCGAGCGCGCCGTACACGATGCGCTGCGCGAGCGAGCGCTTGCCGCCGGTCAGCACCTTGTTGACCAGCGAGGTGACGATGGGCGAGCCGTACACCGGGTCGGAGATGACCGGGTGCTTCGCCGCAGGACCCTTACGAGGCATCTCTTACTTCTCCCGCTCTGTCATCTGAGCGCTCACTTTTCGCGCTTTGCGCCGTAGCGGCTGCGCGCCTGCTTGCGACCACGGACGCCCTGGGTGTCGAGCGAGCCGCGGATGATCTTGTAGCGAACGCCGGGGAGGTCCTTCACCCGGCCGCCACGCACGAGCACGATCGAGTGCTCCTGCAGGTTGTGGCCGACGCCCGGGATGTACGCCGTGACCTCGATGCCGCTGGTGAGGCGGACACGTGCGACCTTGCGCAGCGCGGAGTTGGGCTTCTTCGGCGTCGTCGTGTAGACGCGCGTGCAGACGCCACGACGCTGCGGGCTGCCCTTAAGCGCCGGCGTCTTGGTCTTGCCGATCTTGTCCTGCCGGCCCTTGCGGACCAGCTGAGAGATCGTGGGCACTCGCCGTACTCCTCGTTGTCGGAAACTCTGCGTTGGTTCCTGCTTGATCGCACTTTTGCCGCTGTTCGTGCTTCTGCCGTCCGACCCACGCGGTCGGGCGTGTCGCACGCTCCGTGCTCCGCCCGCGCCGGAGTCGGCGCTAGGTTTCGTTCGGAGGTTCCGGCACCCTGCCCCGCGCGGTTGCCGCGCCAGTCACGGACGTGCCGACATGCCCGGATCGCTCCAGGCACAAGATGACACCCTAGCCGAGCGCGAACACGCGGGTCAAAAAACCAACCCTCGCGGTAGTGGGTCAGTTTGAAACGGACATTCTTTGACCCATGAACGTTCACATGCGAGCGTTGGAACCATGCCTGACCGGTCACGCAAACGCCCCCGCGACATCAACCAGCTCGCGGCCCAGCTCGTCAACGAGGGTACCGACCCGGACAGCGTGCCCGACCCCGGCGCCGGCAAGGATCCGGCGGCGGTGGCACTTGGTCGCAAGGGTGGCCGAATCGGAGGGCGAATCCGTGCGGCAAACATGACGCCCGAGGCTCGGTCGGAGTCTGCGCGGAAGGCAGCTGAGGCTAGGTGGGCGGCGTCACGCCGCAGCCGCGAAGGGATCTGAGTTATCCCGTGGGTCGCGGGCGTCGATGATCTTCGTCCGCACTTCCCGGAGCGACGCTCCTGCGACGTAGAAGCGTCCTCGCTTCTCGCCGTGCGGCACCAATAGGCCGAGATTCGTCAGCGCGCGCAAGTCTCTACTTGCGACCTGCTCCGTGATTTCTTCATCGGCGTAGGCAAGCGTGGCCCGGTAGACCGAGTTACGCACGCGGAAGTTGGACGCCGCATCATAGAGCGCCACGAGCACGCGTTCGGGTAGACCTTCCCGATCTCGGATCTGCTCCAACTCGAGCCATAGGCGCTCGCTTTCTTTGATGCGCTGCAAAGTCGTCCGCGCTTGCCGCAGATGGGCCGTCAGGATGAACCGCAGCCACGGTCGAGCATCACGCTCGGGCTGCCAGGACCCTGCGCCCACGTCCGCCAAGACGTCGTAGTAGGCCTGGGTGTTCCTTCCTAGGTATTCCTCGATGCTGCAAAACACCGGCGCCAGGATGCCCTCGCGTGCCAGCACGAGAGTTTGTAGGCAACGCGCCATACGGCCGTTGCCGTCGCGGAATGGGTGTACAAGCACGAGGTTCAGGTGCGCCATCGCAGCACGAATCATGACGGGCGTGTCGTTATCTGCTTCGAGCTGCATGACGAGCTCGTGCATCAGATCCGGTACCTCATCTACGTCGGCGCCCTCGTAGACGATCTCGCCCGTCTCGTCATTTCGGACATAGATGGCCCCGGTCCGCCATAGGCCGGGCCGGTTACTCAGCGCGTAGTTGGTCATCATGAAGTGGAGGCTCTTGATCAACTGCTCGCCGTAGTGGAAGCGCGGCTCCTCGGAGAGTTGGAGAACATAGGTCATGGCGTCCCGGTAGCCCTTAAGCGCGAGTGTCGTCTCCTCTGAGGCATCGAGCGGAGGCTCGCCGACTTCGATCGCCACAGCGTCGTCCAAAGGTGCGTCATACCCCTCGATACTGTTCGAGCCCTGGACGGCACGGGCGAACTGGTTTCGGCGAAGGGACCCAACCCACCTACGTGGTTCATGCAGTCGAGCGCGCATGTTCGACCGCAGCTCGTCGATCTGTGCGATCACGGCCTCCTCTGGGCCGTGCACCTCAGGCGTGTCGAACAACATGATCGTAACTTCCTTTCCGTCCATCCTCGTAACAGATACTATCTGTTCTGAAGAACAAAGGAAAGGATTTCCGAGTCGGTTGACAACCGCCTAACCCTTACGCATAATGGTCAGTATGAATCGCCTTTCCACCGCGAAGCGGGCGCAGGTCGTCGGCTGCCTGGTCGAGGGCATGTCGATCCGCGCCACGGTGCGCACCACCGGGGTGGCGAAGAACACGATCACCAAGCTCCTGGTGGACCTCGGGGACGCCTGCAGCTACGCCGCGAACGAGCTGCTGGTCGACCTGGATTCCAAGCGGGTGCAGGCCGACGAGATCTGGTCGTTCTGCTACTCCAAGGCCAAGAACATCCCGGAAGAGCACATCGGGGAGTTCGGCTACGGCGACGTGTGGACCTGGACCGCCATCGACGCCGACACGAAGCTCGTCATGTCGTACTACGTCGGGGACCGCTCAACCGCCAGCGCCTACGCGCTGCTCTCCGACGCCGCCTACCGGATTCGCGGTCGGGTCCAGCTCACCACCGATGGGCACAAGCCCTACCTAGAGGCTGTGGACGCCGCATTCGTCGGGGACATCGACTACGCGATGCTCCACAAGATCTACGACCAGCCGACCGGCAAGGACAACGAGCGCCGCTACTCCCCGGCCGTCTGCACTGGCATCGACATCAAGCGGATCAACGGCAACCCCGATCCAGCGCACATCTCGACGTCCTACGTCGAGCGGCAGAACCTGACAATGCGCATGTCGATGCGACAGTTCACCCGCCTAACCAACGGGTTCTCCAAGAAGGTCGAGAACCTGGCGGCAGCGGTCTCGCTTCACTTCGTCTACCACAACTTCGCCCGCCCGCATCAGACCTTGACGAAGGCTAACGGTGGACGCAAGACGACGCCTGCGATGGCAGCCGGCAAGTCAAGCCGTGTGTGGACTTTGGAGGACATCGGTGGGCTGCTGGACTACGAGCTCCCCGGATGACGGGTAGATCTCCATGGCGGTCTGTTCGATTGCGGGTGCCTGACGAACCGCCGAGATGTAGGGCAGCAATCGCGGCGGCGACTGAGGCTTCTTTCCTGCCAGCAACTCCGCCACGGTCAAGATTTGCAGACGCGGAAAGTGCTGCCCGTTCGCGGGCCAGGTGTAGTTGCCTGCACGGTCCGCGATCTCTCGCATACCGCGCGTAGACGGGTTGAGCGAGACGAAGATGCCCATGTGTGCACGGTGCGTTCTGATCGCGCCGTCGAGTGCCTGCACCATTGATGGATTTAGTTGGCGTCCGCCCTTGACCGACACGAGGATCTTCCCATCGGCTGCGCCTTTGCCGCCAGAGTGATGGAAACGGATCAGCCCATCGAGTCCCTTGTCACCAACCTGCTTCTCATTCGGCGTACCGCCAACTAGTGAGACGGCCCACCGCTCGAACTCGAATGGCGATTGCTCGAACAACGCCTGCGCCGCTTGCAAGTCTTGCGGAATCCCTGTTACGTCGTAGGACGCCTCGATCGACGGCCCATAGCTGTCGACCAAGCGCTTACGAATCAGATCCACCGCGATGTAGGTGACGTCGATTCCGATCCATCTGCGGTCAAGTTGTGTGGCCGCAGCGATGCTCGTGCCGCAACCACAGAACGGATCAAGGACGACGTCGCCGGGATTTGAGCTTGCCTGGACGATGCGTTCAAGAAGCGCGACCGGCTTCTGCGTCGGATATCCAAGACGCTCGTTACCGACCGGGTTGATGCGATCGATGTCATCCCAGATGTCCGCTACGGCCTTGCCTTTCAGCTCGTCGCGGTAGCGCTTGATTTGAGGGAAACCGCCACGCGGCGGCCAATAGATCTGGCCTTTTGCGTCGAGTTCGTCCAACCGCTCGGTGGTGAACTTCCAATGCTGGCCCGTGGCGGCGACGTCAATCCCGCGCCAGGGCTTGCCGGACGAACCGTTTCGCGTTCCCGCCGCCGTCAGGCTGTTACGCCAGTAGAGGCGACCATCCCCGTCGTCATACTTGTAGTACTTCGCCAGGTACTCGTCGGTGTAGCCGGTCCTCGGCGTGTTCCAGGTAGGGGTCACGTCCCTCGACGTGGTGTATGAGCTGAGCTCCACCACGTGATCCAGGGTCAGGTTATTGCGCTGCTGTGAGTTGGCGCACCTCCTCCTCGGCGAGGGGGTTGCCGCCGTCGATGACGGTGAGCCGGGCTTTGGCGAGGGACTCGGCGCTCATGTAGCGGCGGCCGCAGGCCCATTCTTCGTGTTGTTCGGCGAGCACCGCGCCGACGAGCCGGATGACTGCGGTGCGGTCGGGGAAGATCCCGACGACGTCGGTGCGTCGGCGGATCTCTTTGTTCTGTCGTTCTTGCGGGTTGTTCGAGCGGATCTGCTTCCAGTGCTCGGTCGGGAACGCGGTGAAGGCGAGCACGTCGGTCTCGGCAGCCTCGAGCAGTGCGAGTGCTTCGTCGAACTTCCCTTCCAGCGCTGCGCAGACCTCCCGGAACTGGCGGTGCACCGCGGGCCGGTCGGGCTGTTCGAACACCGACTTCAACATTCCCGCGACCATCGGCCAAGGCGTGCTTCGGGGTTTTCGCACGCAGGTTGTTCGCGAAGTGCGTGCGACAGCGTTGCCAACCGGCGCCGACGAGCACCGAAGCGATCGCGTCGACGAGACCTTCGTGGGCGTCGGAGATGACGAGCTTGACCCCGGACAGGCCGCGGGCGACCAGCGAGCGCAGGAACGCCAACCAGCCGGCCCCGTCTTCGGTGGTGACGACGTCGAGGCCGAGGATCTCGCGTTGCCCGTCGGCGTTGACCCCGTTGGCGATCACGACCGCGACCTGCACCACCCGACCGCCTTCGCGGACCTTCTGGGTCAGCGCGTCCATCCACACATACGTGTAAGGGCCGGCGTCGAGCGGCCGGTTGCGGAACGCCTCGACCTCGGCGTCGAGGACCTTCGCCATCCGGGAGACCTGCGACTTCGAGATCCCCTCGATCCCCAACGTCTGCACGAGCTTGTCGACCCGCCGCGTCGAGACCCCGAGCAGGTAGCTGGTCGCGATCACCGAGATCAACGCCTGCTCCGCCCGGCGCCGACGATCCAACAGCCAGTCCGGGAAGTACGACCCTGACCGAAGCTTCGGCACCGCCAGTTCGATCGTCCCGGCGCGGGTGTCCCACTCCCGCGGCCGGTAACCGTTGCGCGAGTTCACCCGATCAGGCGACCGCTCGCCGTAGCCGGCACCGCACAGGCCGTCGACCTCAGCGCCCATCAGCTGGTCGACGAACGTCGAGAGCATCTCCCGCAACAGATCAGGGCTCGCCTGCTGCAGCTCCTTGCTCAACCACTCGGCAGGGTCCATCGTGGAACCAGCGGCCATCGCGTGCCTCCTCAGTCGGTTCTTTGGCGAGAACTTCTTGAGGATCACGCGGTGGCTGTCTCAGCTCACGACGCCACGCTCGACATCGGCGCGGCCGTCGTACACCACGTCAGGGGACGCAACTCAGGTAGGCGTTTTACCGGCCGCGTAGTACAGCAGGACATCGTGTACGGGGGCGAACTTCTTAGCGCTCGAATGGGCCGTCGTGCGTTTCCAGGTGATCTCGTTACGGAACGCCTCGGGTCCGAAGATCGCATCCAACATGAGCTTGAGGTAATGGCTCGCGGTCGGATCGCAATGTAGATAGATCGAGCCGGTTTTCTTGAGAACGCGTCGCAGCTCAACCAGCCGAGGGGCCATGTTCACGAGGTAGGCGAGCATGTCGCCCTCGCCTAACAGCGTCCGAAAAGCACCTAGGGCATCGGCGACGTCATAGGGCACGCCGCCATTGATTGCTTCGCTGTACTGGTTCTCAGTCTCAGCGGTCCAATGCCAGGTGTCGTCGAATGCCTGCATCTGGGCGGAGTCCGCGTTGCCATCCTTGTGGAACAAGACGTTGTAGGCGCGGTTCGAATTGAAAGGAGGGTCCAGATAGATCAAGTCCACGCTGGCATCGGCGACATGCTCACGGAGGACGTCGAGGTTGTCTCCGTAGTGGAGATGGTTCGACGCCATGCGAAGGCCTCACGGTCGGGGAAGGACGACAAAGGCCGCGTCAATATGTCGCGAAACCTGTGGATAACGGAACGACGCTTGTGGAACTACACAAATGTGAATATGCCGGGATCGCAAGCCACGCGTTGCCTTCGCTGGCAGGCTTTGGGACGGTGGCGAGCAGATGACGGACGCCGCGCCACCCACCGAACCGGCCCCGCCGACTGGGCGGGGCTGTATCTGGCTGTTAGCCATCGTCCTGATTGGCATCGTCGTCGGAGTCGCGGTCGGTTTCTACGCCGTCTCCAGGTCGGGAGATCACCCTCACGGCCCGAGTTCGAGGTTCATTCAGCAGATGTGCGACACGAACGAAGGCGGCTACTACCACCTAGACCCGACCTGCGTGCGGCGGTATCGCGGCTACTAGCTCGCCCAATCATCCGGCCCGCTCAAACTGACCCACTACCAACCCTCGCCAGATTTATGCGCTGTACTGCCAAATCGACCTAATTAGGCGGTACAGAGAACAAATCCGAGGCGCCGACCGCACTGGAACGCAACCGGGCAGCGCAAGCCAGCCGAAGGCGGCAGCCTCCCCCGGGTAGTTAGCGGGTTTGCGGGCCGGACCCGAAGGCGAGGCCCGATCGCACGTGACTCACAGCCCGTTTTCAGGGGGGCGCGGCATCCTGGTGTCCGGAGCTAGGGGGTTGCCATGGACTGGTCCAAGCATCGCGCGACGCTGATCGGCGCCGGCGCAGTCGTGGTGGCGGGAGTTGCGCTTGGGGTGGCGGTCGCGAACGGCGGCACGTCCCACCACCAGCGGCCGTTCGCCAAGGTGGCCGGCGCCTACTTCGAGCAGCGGTTCGGACCCCTTCCGTTCCGTGGCGGACCGATGCGAGAACGGCTCCAGGTCCTCCCCCCGATGCCGGGACACGGTGGGCCGCAGCTGCGCCGGTTCGGGGTCGGGCCGAGCTTCGCCGGGCCGCTGGCCGGCCGCCTGCTGCATGGTGAGGGCACCCTCGCCGGCCCGAACGGCACGTACGAGACCGTGGACGTCCAGCGCGGCACGGTGACCAAGGTCAGCAAGGGGTCGGTCACGGTACGCAGCGCTGACGGCTTCACCAAGACCTACGCCGCCACTGCCTCCTTGCTCCGCGCAGTCGCCAACGGTGACCTGGTGCAGCTGCGCGCCACGGTCTCCGGCAACAAGGCGACCGTGGTGGCGCTGACCGACCTCAACCGGATGACGCGATCATCGACCGGTGGACCGCCCCCGCCCCAGTAGGACCGACCTGCTGGCGTCGTACGGCGCCACCATCCCGGACCTCGGCGGCCCCGAGACCCGGATCTTGCTCGTCGGAATCAACCCCGGCCTGTGGTCGGGCTGGTCCGGGCACCACTTCGCGCGGCCGGGCAACCGGCTCTGGCGCACCCTGTACCTCGCCGGCCTCACGCCCACGCTCCTTGACCCCGCCGACGAGGCGGGGATCCGCGCGGCCGGGCTCGGGATCACCAACTTGGTCGCTCGGGCGAGCGCGCGCGCCGACGAGCTGAGCGCTGAGGAGATCCGCGCCGGCGTCGAGCCGCTTCGCCGCCTCGTCCGGCGATGGGGACCGGCGGTTGTCGCGTTCTTGGGCATCTCGACGTACCGGATCGCGTTTGCCGCACCAAAGGCGACGGTCGGTGAGGCGCCGGAGCGGTTCGAGTCCGCACGAGTGTGGGTGCTGCCGAACCCCAGCGGGCTCAACGCGCACTACCAGCAGCCTGCGCTCACCGCGGCGTACGCCGAGCTGCGCGAAGCGGTGTGCTAGACGCTGACCCCGTTGGAGCCACCGCTCGAGCCGCTGGTGCCGATCGCGATCAAGCCGATCACGTCGAGCAGCAACACGATCGCCCCAATGGTGACGCCGGCGATCGCGAGGCCACGGCCGCTTTGGCCGAGACGTGGGATCTGCCTGAGGGCAACAGTGCCGAAGACGATGCCGAGTGCCGGGCCGAGGACCAAGAGGAAGATGCCGACCAGCGAGCACACGAGCGACGCGATCGCGAAGCCGTTGGTGTCGCGCGGCCGCGGGTAGCCGTAGCCACCGCCGTACCAACCGCCTGCCGGACCGGGTGGGGCGCCGTACGGCGCGGGCGGCGGCTGCCACTGCGGCTGGGGCGGCTGCCAGCTCGGGGCGGGCGGCGGCATCCAGCCGGGCTGCCCCTGATCGCTCACCTCACCAGTGTGGGGCACAAACGCGAACTCCCCGCCCGGAACCCGGACGGGGAGCAGCGCGTGAGCGTCGGCTAGCGGTAGCTGCCGTAGTCGGTGCCGTAGCCACTCTGCGGACGCTGGCCGAAGCTGAAGTCCTCCAGAGGCACGGCCTCGCCGGTGCCCTGACCGAAGTCATAGCCCGCGTCGTCGTACGGCATCATCGTGTAGACGGCGGCCTTGGCCTCCTCCGTCGGCTCGACCCGGACGTTGCGGTAGCGGCTGATGCCGGTACCCGCCGGGATGAGCTTGCCGATGATGACGTTCTCCTTCAGACCGAGCAGCGAGTCCGAACGGGCGTGGATCGCCGCGTCGGTGAGCACTCGCGTCGTCTCCTGGAAGGACGCCGCCGACAGCCACGACTCGGTCGCGAGCGAGGCCTTGGTGATGCCCATGAGCACCGGCCGACCCGCCGCAGGCGTGCCGCCCTCGGCCACCACCCGGCGGTTCTCCTCCTCGAACTTCGGTCGCTCGGCAAGCTCGCCCGGGAGCAGGTCGGTGTCGCCCGACTCGAGGATGTTCACCCGCTTGAGCATCTGGCGAATGATGATCTCGATGTGCTTGTCGTGGATGGTCACACCCTGCGAGCGGTAGACCTCCTGCACCTCCTTGACCAGGTGCAGCTGGACCGCGCGCGGGCCGAGGATGCGCAGCACCTCGTGCGGGTCGACCGCACCGGCGTGCAGCTGGTCGCCGACCTCGACGTGCTGACCCTCCTCGACGCGCCACTGGCCACGTGCGCGCTCTGACTCCGCGTCGTACCAGCGCCACGAGAGCATCCGCTTCGACAGGGGGTACTCCACCGGCTCGCCACCGTCGTCCGGCGTGATGACGAAGTTCGCGGCCTTGTCGGTCTCGGCGATGCTGACCCGCCCGGCAACCTCGCTGATCGGCGCGCGGCCCTTGGGCTGACGCGCCTCGAACAGCTCGACCACACGTGGCAGACCGTGGGTGATGTCCTCACCCGCGACACCACCGGTGTGGAAGGTACGCATCGTGAGCTGCGTGCCCGGCTCGCCGATCGACTGCGCGGCGATGATGCCGACCGCCTCGCCGACGTCGACGGTCTTGCCCGTGGCGAGCGAACGCCCGTAGCACAGGCCGCAGATGCCGACCTTGGAGTCACAGGTGAGCACGCTGCGCACCCGCACCTCGGACACGCCCTGGTCGACCAGCTCACCGATCAGTACGTCGCCCAGGTCGGCGCCGGCCTGGGCCAGCACCTTCTTGTTGACGACGACGTCCTCGGCGAGGGTCCGGGCGTAGACGCGGGTCTCGACGTTGTCGCGGTCGAGCGTGATCGTGCCGTCGCCCTCGACCGCGATCGGGACCATGATCCCGCGGTCGGTGCCGCAGTCCACCTCGCGCACGATGACGTCCTGGCTGACGTCGACGAGCCGCCGGGTGAGGTACCCCGAGTCCGCCGTCCGCAGCGCCGTGTCGGCGAGACCCTTGCGGGCGCCGTGCGTGGAGATGAAGTACTCCAGCACGGTCAGGCCCTCGCGGAAGTTCGTCTTGATCGGCCGCGGGATGATCTCGCCCTTGGGGTTGGCGACCAGACCGCGCATACCGGCGATCTGCTGGACCTGGAGCATGTTTCCTCGGGCACCCGAGCCGACCATCATCTGGATCGGGTTGTCCTTCGGGAAGTTCTCCCGCATCTTCGTGGCGACCTCGGTCGTGGCGCGGGTCCAAATCTCGATGAGCTCCTGACGACGCTCGTCGTCGGTGATCACACCGCGCTCGTACTGCTTCTGGACCTTCTCGGCCTGCTCCTCGTAGCGACCGAGGATCTCGGCCTTCTCGGGCGGCGTGACGACGTCGGAGATGGCGATCGTGACGCCGGCGCGCGTGGCCCAGTGGAAACCGGCCTCCTTCAGCGCGTCGAGGGTCGCCGCAACCTGGACCTTCGGGTAGCGCTCCGCCAGGTCGTTGACGATCTCGCCGAGCTGCGCCTTGCGCACCTCGAAGTCGACGAACGGGTAGTCCAGCGGCATCGCCTCGTTGAACAGGCAGCGGCCGAGGGTCGTCTCGACCAGGACGGGCTGTCCGGGCTGCCAGTCCTCGGGACCAGTGAACGGACGCTCGTCGGCGTCCACCCCGCGCATGACGTCAGGAGTGCTGGAACCGTCGCGGGTCGGGGGAACGTCGTCGATCCGGATCTTCACCCGTGCCTGCAGGTCGAGCTCACTGGTGTCGTAGGCCATGATCGCCTCCGCCACCGAGCCGAAGGTCCGGTCCTGGCCCTTGCCGCCCTCGCGCATCAGCGTGAGGTAGTAGATCCCGAGCACCATGTCCTGTGTCGGCGACGTGATCGGCCGGCCGTGCGCCGGGGACAGGATGTTGTTCGACGACAGCATCAGGATCCGTGCCTCGGCCTGCGCCTCGGCGGACAGCGGAAGGTGCACCGCCATCTGGTCGCCGTCGAAGTCGGCGTTGAACGCCGTGCACACGAGCGGGTGGATCTGAATCGCCTTGCCCTCGACCAGCTGCGGCTCGAAGGCCTGGATGCCGAGACGGTGCAGGGTCGGTGCACGGTTGAGCAGCACCGGGTGCTCGGTGATGACCTCTTCGAGCACGTCCCAGACCATCGCGTAGCGCGCCGTACCACCGGTCGCCCGCTCCACCATGCGCTTTGCGGACTTGATGTTCTGCGCGTGGTTCAGGTCGACCAGCCGCTTCATGACGAACGGCTTGAACAGCTCGAGCGCCATCTGCTTCGGCAGGCCGCACTGGTGCAGC
>JAICMG010000087.1 GCA_025929365.1 Frankiaceae bacterium | reverse complement strand
TGGGCTCGGCGCTGATCGATAGCGTCAGATCGTGGCCACTGCGACCGACGTGCGACGCATCGCGCGCGGCCTGCCGCACGCCGTCGAGATCGACAGTGACGGCTTCGACTTCCGGGTCGGCAACAAGGGGTTCATCTGGTCTTATCCCGAACGGCGCCCCGGACGGTCACGGGTGATCCGCACCGACATCGCCGTCCTCTACGTCGGCGACGAAGCGGAGAAGCAAGCCCTCCTGCTCGGCGAGCCCGATGTCTTCTCCGCCCCGCCCGGGTGGGATGGCTGGCCGTATGTGCTGCTCCGCCTGGAGGAGGTCGACGTGACTCGCTTACGTGAGCTCATCACGGACGCGTGGCGCATGCGCGCTCCCGCCGGCCTGCCGGAGGACGCATGACGGATACGTCGGGCCCGTCCCCCGCTGACGTCGCGCCGATCGATGACTGGAACCGGCTGCTCGACGGGCGTACCGCAGTCGTCACCGGCGGCGGCGCCGGCATCGGCAAGGCGGTCTGTGTGCTCTTCGCTCGCCACGGAGTGCATGTTGAGGTCGCCGAGGTAGATGCCGACGCTGCAGCCACCACTGTTGCCGAAATTATCGCCGCGGGCGGATCGGCGCGATCCCACGTGGTTGACGTCACCAAGCCGGAAGCTGTCTCGACCTTCGCGGCCGACGTCCTCGCCGATCATCCCGCTCTCTCGGTGCTGGTGAACAACGTCGGCGACTACCGGCCGCTCGTCCGCTTTCCCGACTCGACACCTGAGTCGTGGCAGACGATGTACGCCGTCAACCTGCAGCACATCTTCGCGGTGACCCACGCGTTCCTGCCGACGATGATGCGGCAGCGACGCGGGTCGATCATCAACGTCCACTCGGTCGAGGCGATGCGGGGATACCCCGGCGATCCGGTGTACGGCGCCATGAAGGCCGCCGCCGCGGCCTTCACGACCGACCTTGCAATCGCAGTGGGCCGTCACGGTGTGAGGGTCAACGGCATCGGACCCGACCTGATCCAGACGCCGCAGGTCGACTACCTCAGCGGTTATGAGGACAAGACCGATCTGTGGCCCTCGTGGGCGCCGGCCGGTCGGCTCGGTTGGCCCGATGACGTCGCGCGGGTCGCCTTGTTCCTCGCCTCGGATCTCTCGGCGTACGTCACCGGACACAACATCCCGGTCGACGGCGGTTCGCTGGCCGGCGGCCGCTGGTTCTTCTCGCCAACTGAAGGTCGGTTCGTCAACCGGCCGCGCAACCTCTGACTGACCGCGGCCTGCCCGTATGAACCGTCTCGCGGTTCGTTGCGTGAAGTCGGGAAAGGAACACGAGAAGGAGGCACGCCCCGGATGTCCACGGACCAGCGCAAGTCGAACAGCAGGAAGCTGCAACTCGCCGCCGCGATTCCCCTCGCGGCGGTCGGGCTTGCCGCGTGTGGCAGCAGCAGCTCAGGCGGTAACAGCGCCGTCTCGTCGGGGTCCGGGTCCAGCCCCACGGCCAGCTCGTCGAGCTCTCCGTCGACGTCGTTCAGCACGAAGAACGTGTCGGGTCTCGGTCAGGTCGTGGTCGACGGCCGCAGCCGCACCGTGTACATCCTCACCGCGCCCGGCAAGAAGAACGTGTCCTGCACCGACGGCAACGGGTGCACCGCGATCTGGCCCGACCTGTCACTGCCGGACGGCGTCTCCTCCGCCAACGCAGGGAGCGGCATCATGGCGTCGCTGCTCGGCACGAAGAAGGAGAGCGACGGCGAGACCTACCCGACGTACAACGGCTACCTGATGTACGAGTACGCCTCGGACTCAGCGCCGGGCCAGGCACGCGGTCAGGGCATCAAGAGCTTCGGCGGCACGTGGTGGGTGCTGAGCCCGTCCGGCACGCCGATCACGAGCAGCAGCTCGTCCAGCTCGGGTAGCTCGGGGAGCGGCGGCTACGGCTACTGACCCGGCCGGATGTTCGGCGGCCTCGCGCTAGTGACATGCTGCGGGCGTGGAGAAGTTCTCGCTCGAAGCAACCGCTCGCCAGCTACGCGAGGCCGCCGGCCGGGCCGGTAGTGGCCGGGCCGCCGAGACCGTGTACGGCGGCCATGAACACGTGCTGCGCCAGACCGTGCTCGCGCTGAACGCCGGCGCATCGTTGAGCGAGCACGAGAACCCGGGCGAGGCAACCGTCTACGTCTTGAGCGGACGCGTCCGACTGACGGCGGACGGACAGGCATGGGACGGCCGGACGGGTGACCTGGTGGTCGTGCCCGACAAGCGCCACGCGCTCGAAGCCCTCGAGGACTCGGCAATCCTGCTCACCGTGGCGAAGATCCCCGACTGACCTCCTCGTCCGTGCGGTCGGCTCGCTCCTCATCCCGCTCACGGCGCGCCTGTTCGGCAACCGCTTCGTGGTGCGCGGCGTCACCGGCCGGCCCGGCAAGCCGTTCGTCGAGCTCACGCAGGCTCTCGCCGCGTCCGTAGAGGATCAGGACGTCACCTGGCCGGACGACGGTGCGGCCGGTCGGAGCCGCGATCCGGCCACCGCCTTGACGGCTTACCGCGAGGACCACCACTCCCTCGTCGCGCAGCGCGACCACTCCGAGCGTCCGGCCCGCTACCCAGTCAGTGGGTCGGACGGCCAGCTCGTGCACCGCGTAGCCGCTGTCGAGGTCCAGCAGCGACGACACATCCCGCGTCGGCAGCTTGGTGAACCGTCGTAACCCCCAGCTGATCACCTTTGTGAGCTGCCGATGACCTTGCGCCTGATCGGGTGGTCAACCACCGCCTCCGACTCGCGCGTGGTGAAACCCGCCGTGCTGAATGCCGACCGGGCCTGGAACCGGGCCGCTTCCCGCGACATTCCCGTCGCAGTGAGTATCACCGTCGCGACGCGCGTGATGAGCAGCGAGACCGCGACGACGACGAGCAATGTCGTGATGGCCGCCACACCGGCGTTCTTCCCATTATCGCAACCAGTTCCCGCACGCGGGTGGGCGAACTGCGCCGCCGGAGCGAAATCCTCGGACCTTCGGCCGAGTCCCGAGCAACTCGACCCTGCTACCGGTACCGTTTCTCCAGGCCCAAGCAGCACGAGGCATCGAGGATCAAGCGTGACGAGTCCAGCTCCTGGGTGGTACCCCGATCCGGGTGGAGCCGCGCCGTACCGCTGGTGGGATGGCCAGGCCTGGACCACCGCGACCCACGACGGCGGCACAGCCGCGCCGCAGCAGGCCGCGCCTGCCGCGGTGGCCCCGACGACGCCGGCAGCTCCGCAGTACGGCGCCGCCCAGACCGGTTACACCCCGAATCCGATGTTCGGCGGCGGCGCCACCCAGGGCGCCGCGCTGCCAGGTCAGACGGCCGGGATCGAAGCGCCGGCTACGGCGTACGGGACCAAGTCGCCCTTCGACAGCCAGGGACAGTCGTCGTACGCCTCCCTCATGCGCAGCCAGCAGGTGCAGAACAACACGTTCTGGCACCAGAACCAAACCGCGATGTGGACGTTCATCGTCACCGCGATCTACATCTTCATTGCGCTGTCGACCGGCTTCGGGATCATCGGGTTCGTACCGGCCGCGCTCGCCTACCGGAGCCAGGTGCGAGGTGAGCCGCTCGCGCTGCTCGCCATCGGCGCCGCGGTGATCGCCGTCATCATCGGCGTCACGACGTTCACCCACCACTTCTGACGGCGTCGGGCCCTGCGGTCATCGCGGGTCGCTCAGGCTTGGCGGTGCGGCTTCCGGCTGCGATCCCCACTTCGTCGGACGCGACGCCATGGTGTCGACGAGATGCCCGCGCAGCTCCTCGTACGTCAGCCACACGCGGCTCAGCGCGTGACCGTTCAGCCGGGCGGACGCGATGTACTCGCGAGCCGGCGTGGTCCCGCCGGCGGTGATCGCGATCGCATGGCGGATCAGCACGCTGGGAAACAACGGTGAGGACAGCTCCCAGGCATCGACCCCAGGCTGGGCCTGGTACAGCCCGATCGCGGACAGCACATAGGCAGCCGACATCGTCCCGGCGTCGTCGTTGCCCGGCAGACCGTACGGCGAGGCGTTGAACGCGCGGGTCTCCGCGCGGACAACCTGCTGGGTGCGCCACGGTTCGCCGAGCCAGTCATACAGCCACGGCGCCTCCAGATCGGTCTCGTTGGCCGGCGTGTACTGGTCGCCGACGTAGTAGACGCCGAACAACGATGCTTGCGTCTGGGCCTGCGGAACGACCGGGGCGGCCTGCCGGTCGAGAGCCGCGACGAAGAAGTGATCGAGCCGCTTCAGCATCGTCGGCTTGCCGATCGCCGCCGCGAGCCCTCGAACGTCCTGCGGCACCAGCCAGAGGTACTGCCAGCCGGTCCCCTCTTGCCACCCGTCCGGGAAGATCGGGTTCCACACGTGGGTAACGCCCAGGTTCGTGGGATCGGCCCATGCGCCGTTGCTCATCCGCGGCCGCAGGAAGTCGTCCCTGCGGTCAAGCAGATGGCGCCAGTAGCCCGCACGCCGGGTGAACTCGGCAATGCGCGGGCCGTCGTGAAAGTGCCGGGCGAGCGCCGCAATCGCGGCGTCATCGATGGCGTACTCGAGCGTGACCGAGGCGCCGCGGTCGCTGATGTTCAGCGGGATGTAGCCGAGCTTGAGATAGCTGTCGAGGCCGGACCTCGGGGCAACGGGCGGAACGGTGGTCGCCTGGCGCACCGCGTCGGCGTACGCCTCCCGAGCGGACTTCCCCCGCAACGCACCGCTCGTCACGAGCGTCGCGAGCGTCGGCGTCCCAGAGTCGCCGCCCATGATCCCGTAGTCACGGTTCCCGCGGACCCATCTCGGGATGACTCCGGCGTTCTGCGCGGTGTCGTCGAGCAAGGACACTCCGAGATCGTGCGCAACCCGCGGCGCGATGAGGCTCAGCAGCGGCGTCTGTGTCCGGTAGGTGTCCCACAGACTGAGGTCGGTGTAGTGGTGGCGCCCCTGCGGCAGTCGATGGACCAAGTCGTCGAAGCCGCGGTACCGCCCGTCGACATCGTCGAACGTGGTCGGCATGAGCAGCACGTGGTACAGCGCGGTGTAGAACGTCCGTTCGGTGTGGCGCGGCCCACCGCTGACCGTGATGCTGCGCAGCCGTGAGCTCCAGGTTCGCTGCGCGCGTGCGCGGACGGCGTCGAACCCTGTCCCCGGACGCACCTCTGCGTCGAGGTTGCGAACCGCTTCACGCTGCGAGGTGTAGCTCAGCGCGATGTCGGCCTGGACCTGACGCTGCTTGCTCGCGTCGAAGCCGATCCAGCCGCCCGCGCCGTGACCGCTGACCGCACGGCGCGCCGGTGCAATCCCGGCCGCCGTCCAGGTGCCGTGCCGCACGAACGGCCGGTCGAAGCGCGCCGCGAACCAGATCGTCACGCCGCCCGAGTCCGGGACGACCACATCACCGCGGACCGCGCGGTCGCCCACGAGGCGGAACGCGCCGCGCTGCGTCCCGCCGGACTGGTTGCTGTCGTTGTCGCGGCTGACGTCGAAGATCAGGTTCGCCTGCGACGTCGCGGGAAAGGTGAATCGCGCCACCGCGGTCCGGGTCCGCGCGGTGAGCTCAGCGCGCACACCCGAGCGTTGCAGCGTCGTCGCGTAGTAGCCGGGCTGCGCGATCTCGTCGGCGTGTGAGTACGGGCTCGCCCAGTCCGAGGGCTTCATGCCCGTCACCGCGCCGGTGGTGGGCATGATCGGCAGCTCCCCACCGATGTGAATGCCCGCCCCCGAGAAGTGAGTGAGGGCGAAGCCGCGGATCTCCGGGTCCTGGTAGGAGTAGCCGACGTAGTTGAGCGGGTCGTCACCCGCGGGCGTTGTCGTCGCAGGTCCCGGCGTCACCATTCCGAACGGCACGCCCGCCGCCACGGTCACGAACCCGGGCCCGAGCGACCCGCTGCGGATGTCGACCAGTCCGACCGGGTCCGATACGCCCACCGCCGCCGGCCCGGCAGCGGCGACCATCGGCACCGGGAGTGCGCACAGCACCGCTCCCGCCACGACGGCGCGCGCCCAGCCCCACATGCCTGATGGGTTCGCGGTCGACGTGATCCTTCCTATTTCGGCAGCCCGACTTGTCGCATCTCACGGGCGAAACCGGCGTACGCCGGAGCGGGCAACGGGCTTCGCCACGCCTTCTGCGCAAGCACCGCGAGGTGCGGCTCGATACCGGCGGCGGTCTGCTCGGTGCTCTCCTTGAGCGGACCCCAGATGTTCAGCGTCGTGCCGAGCAGGCCCGGGCTGTCGGCCGGCACGGTCTGCATGCTCGTCACCGTCCCGTTCGTCAGCTCCTCACCGTCGAACTGGTTGACGCTCCAGCTCTTGTAGACGCCTGGCAGCTTCGCCTTGCCGGCGACCGGTCCCAGGTCATCGGTGTAGTAGTTCGGGTGAACGGAGTCGGCCGGGGTCGCACCCGCGCCATAGCGCGCGACGGCGTAGAGGCGAGCTGGGGGAACTCCGGATACTCCGCCGGCGTGACGTACTCGTCGTCGCCCATGTCCCAGTACCGGCCGGGAAACAGTGGCAGGTACTCATCCAGGATCCGCCGCATCGCGGCCAGCGCCTTCGGATTCGTGATGTCGAGCTTGTCGGTGACGTACTGCTGCGATGTCGACGAGCCGGCGGCGTCGGCCAGCTTCAGCTCCATGCCCGGATGCCGCGACAGGAACGACGCCATGTGGCCGGGCATCTCGATCTCCGGGATGACCAAGACGTGGTCGCGATGCGCCAGGCGCAGGATGCGGCGAATGTCGCCGCGCGTGAAGGGATGCTTGCCGACCACCGTCGGGTAGCTCTTGCTCGTGATCGCCCATCGCTGGTCATCGGTGAGATGAAGGTGCAGCACATTCAGCTTGATCGCCGCAAGCCGGCGAATCTCCCGCAGCACCCACTTCGTCGAGTACGTCGTCCGCGACGCATCGACCATCAGCCCGCGTTGCGGATAGCGCGGCCGGTCGAGCCCGAATCCGCGCGGGATCGACCTCGCCTGGTGCAGCAGCTGCAGGAGACTGCGGCCGCCGTAGAAGATGCCGGTGGTGCTCGCCGCGGTGATCCGAACCGTCGTGTCCACGGCGAGGGCGTAGCCCTCGGTGCCGAGACTCGCCGCGAGGTCCTGGGTCTGTCGCAGGACCACGTCGCCGTTGCGTCCGTTGCTGCTCTGCTCCACCACCGGAAGCCGGCGGCCCACATCCGTGCGTAGGTCCGAGGACAGCTGGCGCGCGATGGCGAGGACGTGAGGCTGCTGCGGCGCGACGAGGATCCGCGACCGCGGGCTGAGCTGCCACGACCCGCGGCCGGGGTACCACTGCCGCAGCGCGGGGATGACCAGCGGCGCTCGATGCGCCGACCCGGCTCCCGGGCGAGCCGCAACCGGCTGGAGCCCACCGGCAAGGGACAGCCCGGCGACGGTGAGCAAGACGACTCGACCCGCCGCTCGCCTGCCCGTCACGGCGATCGAGTCCGGTCTCAGTCGGTCAGGAAGATCGGCGCGCCGTTGGGGATGTGCTTGACCTGGTTGAGATCTGCGTTGTGCATGCGAATGCATCCGTTTGAGATGGCTGCGCCGTGATTGCCGATCTCGCGGTCGGACGCGGAGTCGATCGGCCCATGGATCGCGATGATCGCGTCATTGCCGCCCTCGAAATGCGAGATCACCCGCGAATGCGCGGACGTCTCGAGCATCACAGAGCCGTAGTCCGCACCGCTGTTCGGGGGCGCGTGGAAAGCCAGGAAGTAGCTGCCGGTCGGCGTCGGCGTCCCGCGCGCGCCGGTGCCGACCGGGAACGACTCCTGCTGGATCCCGTAGTGGAAGACGTAGAGCCAGTGCTGCGAGATGTCGACGACGATGGCGTAGTGGGTCCGTGACATGACGACGGCGCTGCGGGTGATCCAGCTCGTGGCCTCGTCCGGTCGCTGCGCAAGCCGCACCCGCATGCGGTCGGCCGTCGAGTCGATCACCGGCAGGACCGACGGGTAGCCGTACCAGGAGCCCGGCACCTTCCGGTTGCTCTGGAAGGCGTTCGCGCTCGGGTAGCCCCGCTTGCTGTGCTCGAGGTGGGCCAGCCAGGTCGTCGTCGGCACCAGGTCGGCGTCGCGTGCGGGCGCGATGCGATAGCCGTTCGAGTCGGTCCGGTAGGAGACATGGCTGCGGGACGGGACGGCAGACCCGGCCCGAGACCTGGTGGCAACGCCTGAGCTCTCGGCGCGACCGCTGAGGGCGCCCCGCGCCGAGCGCGTGGCGCGATGGCCCGCTGCAGTCCGGTGGGATCCGCTCGAGACGGCAGGTCCTACGTCGGACGGCACCAGCAACGACCGGTAGCTGACACCGGCGACGCGCTCGAGGCCATTGTCCTGGTTGGCGCCCGAGCCGGCCGCGAGGAGGACGAAGTTGAGCGCCATCACAACGACGACGGCGAAGGAGATGCCGACGGCGGCACGCATGCCCCATGGGCTGCGCGGCGCGTAGTAGCGGTACGGGTCGTTGCGGTACGCCCGGTAGCGATCGAGCAGCGTCATTGTCTCTGGGCCCTACTCATCGTTGCCATCACAACAGATTGTCTCGATATTTCGTGCGATATTCCAACTTCGGCGGGTTGCGCCGCTTCCCTTTCGCCCCCAACGGGTGAAGATTCCTCGCGTCACACCCCTTCCCCTTCTACAACGAAGGAGTCGCCCGAATGGATCTGCGAGAGCGCCACGTCGTGATCACGGGTGGCTCGCGCGGGATGGGCGTCGGGTTCCTGGCGGCGGTCACTCCCGCCCACCTGCCGCAATGGGTTGCGAACCGGATGCTCTGAGCCGGACGCGCCCGGCTCCGGCAAGATTGCACTCGTGGATCACGAGCACGCCGCCCCGCCGGGGCATCTCCGCCGGACGCTCGGCAGGTGATCACCGGCCTCGCACACACCGGGGTGTGCGTCCCTGACGTCGAGGCCGCGGTCGCCTGGTATCGCGACGTCCTCGGCCTGTCGGTGCTGTCACCGCCCTACCTCATGGAGGGCGACGCGATCGCGGCCGACATGGGTGAGCTGATTCCCGAGCCGCGCCTGAAGGCCGCCATTCTCGGCTTCCCATCCGACGGGGACCGCGTGCTCGAGGTGCTCGAGTACCCAGGCGCTCCCGGCGCACCTCGCGACCGAGACCTCATCGACCACGGGCTGAGTCACGTCGCGATGCTGTGCGACGACATCGACGCCACGCGCCGCGAGCTCGAGGCACGAGGCGTGGATTTCATCGTCTCGGGCATCGCCGATGTCGCGCGCGTGCGCACCAGCTGGTTTCGCGATCCGTGGGGCGTCGTGTTCATCCTCGTCGAGAAGACGCGCCCCGACCGCCCGTACTTCGCGCAGTGGGAATGAGATCGCGCGGGCCGACGGTCGCGATCCTTGGCGCCGGCGCCGGCGGGATCGCGATGGGCGTCGCCCTCAGGCGAGCCGGGTTCGACTTCACGATCTACGAGAAGAGCGACGGCGTCGGAGGGACGTGGCGCGACAACACCTATCCGGGCGCCGCGTGCGACGTGCCATCCCACCTGTACTCATACTCCTTCGCCCCGAACCCGGGCTGGTCACGGACGTACGCGACGCAGCCGGAGATTCTCGCCTATCTCGAGCGGGTGGCCGACGATTTCGCCCTTCGCCCCCATGTGCGCACCAACACGGCCATCTCAGCGGCCGAGTGGGACGACGCGACCCAGACCTGGCAGCTACGGGCGGCGTCGGGCGAGACCTTCACCGCCGATGTGCTGGTCAGCGCGCTCGGCATGCTCAACGTTCCGTTCATTCCCGAGATCCCGGGACTGGAAAGCTTCCGTGGCCGAGCGTTCCACTCGTCGCGCTGGGACCACAGCCGGTCCCTCGCGGGAGAGCGCGTGGCCTCGATCGGTACCGGCGCGAGTGCGATCCAGTACGTGCCGTCGATCGTCGAGGAGGTCGACCACCTCGATGTCTTCCAGCGCTCCCCTATCTGGGTCTCGCCGCGATTCGACAACGAGTACACCGAAGAGCAGAAGAGACGGTTCGCGCACGCGCCACTCACCGCCAAGCGTCATCGGTGGCAGATCTTCTGGACCTATCAACGGGCGTCGTTCGACGTCTCGCACCCGTTCACCCAGTCCCAGACCGAGCTCGCGCGGTCCTACCTCACCCGCAAGGTGGAGGATCCCGAGCTGCGCGCGGTGCTCACGCCCGACTTCCCGGTCGGGTGCAAGCGTCCGCTGACTTCCCGGACCTGGTTTCCCGCGATCACCCGCCCGAATGTCTCGGTGGTGACATCACCGATCACCGAGATCGCAACGGATGGCGTCCGAACCGCGGACGGCGTAGTGCATGCGGCGGACACGATCATCTTCGGCACCGGGTTTCGCGCCAACGCCTATCTCACGACCGTCGACATCACCGGGCGCGAAGGGCGCAAGCTGAGCGACGCGTGGGCCGACGGTGCCGAGGCCTACCTGGGGCTCACCGTGAGCGGCTTCCCGAATCTCTTCATCCTCTACGGCCCGAACACCAACGGCGTGAACTCCATCCTCTTCATGCATGAGGCACAGGCGCATCTCATCGTCCGGGCGCTTCGCATGCTGCGGCGCTGGCGCCTCAAGGCGATCGAGGTGCGGCCATCGGTCATGCGCAAGTACAACGACAAGATCCAAGCGGCGATGGAGGGCAAGGTCTGGACCGCCGGCTGCACCAACTACTTCGCGACCGCTGACGGCAGGATCGTGACCCAGCTCCCGTACAGCGCTGGGGAGTACTGGCTGCGGACGCGGATCGTCGCTCCCTGGCGCTACCGGCTCAGCCGGCGCCAGCCGCGGCGCCACGCGTCCTAACGTCCGAGCAGATCATGTGCGGCCTTCTCGATGGCCGCTTCGGACACCAGCACCTGATCGGCGGCCTCACCGAGCGGGATGAACGTGTCACACGCCGCGACCCGCGCTGCGGCTCCCGAGTAGCCCCCGTCGACGAGCGCCGTGATCACCCCCTCGGAGACTCCCGCGCTCGCCCGGGTCTCATCGACGACCAGGACGCGACCGGTGGCCTCGGCCTCGCGCAGCAGGTCCGCTACCGGCAGCGGCAGGATCCAGCGCAGGTCGAGGACCCGGACCCCGACGCCCGCATCCGCCAGTCGCCGCGCGACGCGCAGCGACATCGGGACTCCGTTGCCGAAGGTGGTGATCGTGAGATCCGAGCCGTCCCCGTAGCAGCGGGCGCGACCGATCGGAACGTGTGTCGCCGACCAGTCGGCAGGCGCGACGTACGGCGCGGCCCACTCCCCGTCGCCGGCCGTGTAGAGATCGCGCGAGTGGTACAGCGCGATCGGCTCGACGTACACGCACACCGTGCCGTCGACCCGTGCGGCTGCGAGACAGGTGCGCAGCATCGCGGCGGCGTCGTCGCCTCGTGCCGGCACCGCCACCACGAGGCCCGGAATGTCGCGAAGCACGCCGAGCGCGTTGTCGTTGTGGAAGTGACCGCCGAAACCCTTCTGGTAGGCCAGACCCGCGACCCGGACCACCATCGGATTGCGGAAGCTGCCGTTGGAGAAGAACGACAGGCTCGCCGCCTCGCCGCGCAGCTGGTCCTCGGCGTTGTGCAGGTAGGCGAGGTACTGGATCTCCGGAACCGGCAGCAGACCGGACACCCCCGCGCCGAGCGCGACGCCGAGAATCGACTGCTCGTCGAGCAAGGTGTCGAATACCCGCCCCGCCCCGAACCGGCGAGCGAGGCCTCGGGTGACGCCGTACACGCCGCCTTTGCGGCCGACGTCCTCACCGAACACCACGACCGACGGGTCGGCGAGCAACGCCTCCGCGAGGGTGCGATTGATGCTGTCGGCCAGCGTGAGCGCTTCGCCGTCCTCGGGCAGCCTGCCACCGAATCCTTCGTGCCTCGCCGCATCGTCCGTCGCGCGCGACGCGCGCTCTGCGACGAGCTCCGGACGACGCGGTGACAACGGTGCCATCACCTCCACCGCACTCGCGAGCCGGCGATGCGTGATGGCCTCCTGTGCGAGTGCGTGGACCTCCTCGAGCACCTCGTCGTACCGCGCAATCACCTGGTCGGGTGTCATGACGCCGGCGCCGATGAGCAGACGTGCCGTGCCGACCAGCGGGTCGCGCGCCTGCTCCCCGACGATCTCGGCGCGGCTGCGATAGCCGACCTCGGCGTCGGTGCCCGCGTGTCCCATGAACCGCACCACCCGCAGATGCAAGAACGCCGGCGCCCGCCGCGAGCGGACATGCTCCGCCGCCGCCGTCGCCGCGTCGAAGCAGGCGGCGAGGTCCGTCCCGTCCGCGGTGAAGTAGGCAAGTCCTGGCCGGGCGCCGTATGCCGCGTGGATCCAGTCGGCCGCGGTCGGAACGCTGATCCCGAGGCCGTTGTCCTCGCACACCAGCAACAGCGGCAGCGGGAGTCCGCTGTGCGCGACCTGACAGGCGGCATTGATCGAGCCGGCAGCCGTCGAGTGGTTGGCCGATGCGTCGCCGAAGCTGGCGACCGCCAGTGCGTCGCCGGGCCACGCGCTCCCGACACCGAGCTTTCGGGCGCGGTCGATCGCGAACGCCACGCCGAGTGCGCGCGGGAGATGTGAGGCGATCGTCGAGGTCTGCGGGATCACCGCAAGGTCGGGGTGTCCGAACACCTTGTGCCGGCCCCCGGCGATCGCTTCATCAGCGGCGGCGACCAGGCCGAGCAGCACGTCGCGCAGCGGCGTGGTTCCCGCCACCTGCGCGGCACGCGCGAGGTAGAAGGCACCGGACCGGTAGTGCAGCAGCGCGGGGTCGGTCGGACGCAGCGCGGCGGCGACCGCAGCGTTGGACTCGTGT
>JAICMG010000210.1 GCA_025929365.1 Frankiaceae bacterium | reverse complement strand
TTGGTGCGCGCGATCACGGGCATGAAGTTGGTGTCGCCGCCCCACCGCGGCACGACGTGCTGGTGAAGATGCTCGGCGATTCCGGCACCGGCGACCTCGCCCTGGTTCATCCCGACGTTTAAACCCTGCGCGCCACTTGCGGCGCGCAACGTCCGCATTGCGTGCTGGGTGAGCCGGGCGACCTCTGCCGTCTCCTGGTTGTTCAGTGCCGGGTAGTCGGCGACATGGCGGTACGGCACGACCATGACATGGCCGGAGTTGTACGGGTAGAGGTTCAGCACGACGTAGGCATGCTCGCCACGGAAGACGATCAGCGCATCGTCGTCGGATCTCGACGGAATCGAGCAGAAGGGGCAGTCGTCGGTCTTTCCGGCCCCCTTGATGTATGCCAGCCGCTCCGGCATCCAGATGCGCTGCCACGCATCCGTCATACCCGCGCCGGGCTGATGTTCCAGCTCTGGTCCCCCGCCGGGCGTCATTCGTCTGCGTCGCTGGTCGGCGATGCGTCCGGGTTTAGCGCATCCGGCTCGATCTCCCGCAGCTCGATGTTGCGCGTGATTTCGCGAAGCGCCGCATCGACCGGCACGCCCCGGCGCTCGACACCATTGCGGTAGCGGATCGAGACAGCGCCCTCCTCCTCGTCGCGTTGACCCGCGACGAGCATGAAGGGCACCTTCTGCTGCTGCGCGTGCAGGATCTTCTTCTGCATCCGGTCGTCGCTGTCGTCGACGTCTGCGCGCACCCCCTCGGCGCGGAGGCGCGCCACCACGCCCTCGAGGTAGGGCAGGTTGTCGCGACGAATCGGGACCCCGACGACCTGAACCGGTGACAGCCACGCCGGGAAGGCACCGGCGTAGTGCTCGGTGAGCACGCCGAAGAATCGCTCGATCGACCCGAACAGCGCCCGGTGGATCATCACCGGCTGGTGGCGCAAGCCGTCGTCGCCCTGGTACTCCAGCCCGAAGCGCGCCGGCTGGTTGAAGTCGACCTGGATCGTCGACATCTGCCAGGTGCGACCGATCGCGTCACGCGCCTGCACCGAGATCTTCGGCCCGTAGAACGCGGCGCCACCGGGGTCGGGGACGAGCTCGAGGCCCGACTCGGCAGCCGCGCGCTCGAGCGCCGCGGTCGCCTCGGCCCAGTCCTCATCAGCGCCGATGAACTTGTCGGAGTCATCGCGAGTCGAAAGCTCGAGATAGAAGTCGGACAACCCGAAGTCACGCAGCAGATCGAGCACGAACTCGAGCAACGTCGTCAGCTCGCCCGGCATCTGCTCCTTGGTGCAGTAGATGTGCGAGTCGTCCTGAGTCATCCCGCGCACGCGAGTCAGCCCGTGGACAACACCGGACTTCTCGTAGCGGTAGACGGTGCCGAACTCGAACAGTCGAAGCGGCAGCTCCCGATATGACCGGCCACGGGCCCGGAAGATCAGGTTGTGCATCGGGCAGTTCATGGCCTTGGGGTAGTAGTCGACACCCTCGAACTTCATCGGCGGGAACATCGTGTCCGCGTAGTACGGCAGATGCCCTGACGTCTCGAACAGCCCGCCCTTCGACAGGTGCGGAGTGTTGACGAAGGAGTAGCCGGCCGCCTCGTGCTTGCGCCGCGAGTAGTCCTCCATGACCCGGCGCACGATGCCGCCCTTGGGATGAAAGACCGCCAGACCGGAGCCGATCTCTTCGGGGAACGAGAAGAGGTCGAGCTCGGCGCCGATGCGCCGGTGGTCGCGACGCTCGGCTTCCTCGAGGGTGTGCAGGAAGGAGTCGAGCTCGTCCTGCGACGCCCACGCCGTGCCGTAGATCCGCTGCAGCTGCGGGTTCTTCTCGTCGCCCCGCCAGTACGCCGCCGCCGACCGCATCAGCTTCACCGTCGGGATCAGCCGCGTGCTGGGTAGATGTGGGCCGCGACACAGGTCCTTCCACGCCAGCGCGCCATCCCGGCGCAGGTTGTCGTAGATGGTCAGCTCGCCCGCGCCGACCTCCATCGACGCCCCCTCGGCCGCCTCAGCCGCCGAGCCCTTGAGGCCGATCAGCTCGAGCTTGTACGGCTCGTGCGACAGCTCGGACCTCGCCTCGTCATCGCTGACGACCCGGCGCGTGAAGGTCTGGCTCTCCTTGACGATCTTGCGCATCCGGGCCTCGATGCGCTCGAGGTCGTCCGGCGTGAACGGGGTGTCGACGTCGAAGTCGTAGTAGTAGCCGTTCTCGATCGGTGGGCCGATCCCCAGCTTTGCGCCGGGGAAGAGGTCCTGGACCGCCTGCGCGAGAACGTGCGCGCTCGAGTGCCGCAACACGGCCAGCCCGTCGGGTGAGTCCATCGGCACGGGATCGACGACGTCGCCGTCCTCCGGCTTCCAGGACAGGTCCCGCAGCGCGCCGGTGCCGTCACGGGCGACCACGGCATCGAGCTCGGCGGCGCGAAACAGAGCACCGGCCGTCGTACCGGCCTCGACGACAACGCTCGAGCCGTTGACGGTCACGGTGATGTCTGACACGTGCGCGAGATTACTTGCCGACCGGAATCTTGTTGTGCCTTTTGCGTGGGGGCGGGAAGCATGACGGGGTGGCTGATCTCAAGCACCGTGCCGACCTGTTCCTCGATCCCGCAGACGACCCGCGCCAGGAAGATACGAGCCTGGGCGACGAGCGGCAGACGTTGACCGACTTCCTGCACTTCCAGCGCCAGACCCTCGAGCTGAAATGCGCCGGCCTCGACCCCGAGCAGATGGCCCGGCGCTCGGTGCCGCCGTCGACGATGTCGCTGCTCGGGCTGGTCCGGCACATGGCACACGTGGAGCGGATCTGGTTCCGGATCCGGTTCGCCGGGGAGGACGTCCCGCGGCTCTACCAGACCAAGGAGGAACCGGACGGCGACTTCGACGGTGCCGTCGCCGACCAGGCGGTGATCGACGAGGCCTGGGCGGCGTGGCGCGCCGAGATCGCCTTCGCCGAGCAGTTCACGGCCGACCACCCGCTGGACTTCGTCGCGGAGTTCGGTGAGGGCCACCGGACCTCGCTCCGCGAACTGCTCGTCCACATGGTGGAGGAGTACGCCCGCCACAACGGCCACGCCGACCTGCTGCGCGAGTGCATCGACGGCCGAATCGGGCAATAGTGCCGAGACGGACACGAACGGCTGGGTAAACCTGGTGGGCGATACTGGACTTGAACCAGTGACCTCTCGCGTGTGAGGCGAGCGCTCTGACCAACTGAGCTAATCGCCCTCAGCAATTTCGGTCAGGTTCTGGAGCCTAGCGCGACCGAATTTGTCCGATTGGTCCGGTCAGGCGACGGACTGGGAGTTATCGGGACGCCTCGGCGGGGAACATGTCATCATCACCCGAAGCCGCCGGAGGGCTAGCGCCGACATGAGTTCCCGCCAAGACACGGTCACGACCGAGATGGAGCTTCGGCTCGTCATGGCCGATGGGCCCGATCGCGCCGTGCAGGCCGACCTGAGCTACGCACCCAGCGATCCGTACGCCGTCCGCATCGCCTTCCACACCGGCGGCACCGACATCGTCGAGTGGACCTTCGCGCGCTCCCTCCTCACCGACGGGGTGACCCACCCAGCCGGTGACGGCGACGTCCAGGTGTGGCCGTCGAAGAACAACGACGGCGGGCCGCAGGTTTGCCTGTCACTGTCGAGTCCGTCCGGCCGGGCGCTGTTCGAGGCCCCGCTGCCGCAGTTGGTGCAGTTCCTCACCCAGACCTACGCCCTCGTGCCGACCGGCTGCGAAAGTGACTTCGTGGACGTCGGCGCCGAGCTCGCGACCCTTCTCGGCGACGACTAGGACTCGCTGACGACCCGGCCGCCGATCACGGTGGCCGCGACCGCAGGGGCGCCGAGGTGCGCCACC
>JAICMG010000158.1 GCA_025929365.1 Frankiaceae bacterium | reverse complement strand
GGCACTACGCGTGCATGCCAACCCGAAGGCGGCAGCGACCCTACGAGCCAAGTCGTCAGCGCCAGGATCCCAACCACCGCGAACGCGGCGCCGCTCACACTGACACTGACGCGACCCTAGTCGCGGCCGCAGGGCGCACCCCGAACGAAACCGGCGTTGTCGATCGCATGTGACAGAGGTGTTGTGACAGGCCGCCCCTATGTCACATGCGTGTCGTGATTCACCACCCGTATGTCACATGGGTGTCGCGATCCACGACATCGATGTCACATACGTGCCGCGCGTGCGCGGACGTTCCGGCGTTCGCGCGCGGGAGGCGGCCCGCCGAGCCCAACGTAGGTAGCCAAACTCGCGCCGCGTTTCGCAACTTGCGTTGGGCTCGACATACGAACCGAGGTTCCGCTCGCCTCGTAGATGCCGCTCGCGCTGGCTGGTGGATTGCCGCGTAGCGCCGCTCTATCCGCGGGCGTATAGGTACCCCACGACCACCACTAGCCCGATGAAAGCGAAACCACCGCCCAGTGGTCGATTCAGACCACGAAGGTGGTCGGGGAACGGCATGCCGTCCTCGTCGGCCCGAAGGTTCATCGATCTCCACGGCCAACGAGCCCGCAGGAACTGCGCGCGCCGGATCGACGCCTGCTCATGCGACGTCGCCAGACCTCCAAGGTTGAACGCCAGCACGAGGCCCACCACGAGGAACAAGGCACCGAGGACCAATATGCCGGGTCCGGGGTCGTTGGCAGCCCGCGTCCCGGAAGCCATTAACACGTTTACGATCATGGCCCCCCAGCCGACACCGTGCGAGCAGAGGTGCCGCTACACGCCGTCTGTCGGATGCCAGGATGCGAGGATGCACGCTTTCCGGCTGACACGACTGGTCCTCGACGAGGACGGTCACACGGACTTCGTTGACGATCAGTTGCCGTTCGACGGGCAGATGCATTCGCCGCCAGCTGAACCAGCCGGCCTGGCGCATCTGGGCGTGGCGGAATCGGTCTCGGTCATGCGAGCGGATCGCGATTGGGGCGGCGAGGCGTTCCACCCGGCGCCACGGAGACAACTGCTCACGGTGATCGCCGGCGCGTGGCATGTCACGACGAGCCGCGGCACGGAACGCACGTTCCGCATCGGGCAGTCTCTGCTTGTCGAGGACCTCAGCGGTCCCGGCCACAGTTCACGAGCGCTGGAGGACGGCAGCATGGCCCTGGTTACCATCCTCCCGGACCGCCGATAGACGTCGTTGTCGAGGCGGCGCAGAAGTGCCGTTACCGCGCGCGCCCATTGGGCCGCGGCGGGCTAGGCAGCCTGCAGATCCACGACGACCTTGATGTCGTCCGGCTGTCGCTTCAGGGCCTGCGCCCAGTCGGCCATCGGCACCGTGCGGGTGATGATCTTGGCGAGCCAGTCGTTGTCGGCATGTGCAAGCGCCTCAGCGGCCTGCTGGTAGTTCGCGAGGCCGGCATTGACTGAGCCGAACACCACCTCGTTGGACAGCACCATCGCCTTGTTCACCGCGTCGGCTGCGATCCCGACCTCGCGCGTCCCGGACGAGATGCCGGTCAGGCACACGATCGCGTCGGGCGCGGCGCGGCCGATGACATCGAAGACGAGCTGCCCGATGCCGGTCGCTTCGATGACGACGTCCGGCCGTTCCTTCACATCGTCGAGAGACGTCACGTACGTCGCGCCGAGCTCGGCGACCATCGACGGCTTGGGTCCTTCGGTGACCCGGTCAAGGACAGTGACGTCGAGCCCTTTCTGCCGGCCGATGAGTGCCGCGAGCAGACCGATCGGGCCGGCGCCGGTCACGAGGGCCGTTGCCGTCGGGGTGGCAGCGCGCGCGGCGATCTTGCCGACCTGGTCCCACGCCTTCGCCACGACGGACGTCGGCTCGAGCAGCACTCCGAGCTTGTCGAGCCCCGGGTCGAGCTTGATGGCGAACTTCGGCGCCACTCGCCAGCGCTGCGAGCCGTATCCGTCGTGCCCTTTGATGCCGCGCTCTGTGAACTGGCCGTTGCGGCAGAAGTCCCACTGGTCCTTCGAGCATGGCTCGCACGGGACCGGGTCCGGCCGGCGCACGACCCCGGCCACCAGATCACCTGCCGCCAATCCTGATCCGCTCGGGGCTTGAATCACCCGCCCGAGCGACTCGTGGAACAGCACCAGCCGCTCATGACCGGCGGGCGGCTCGCCGTACCCCTCGACGGAGATCTCGACGTCGGTGCCACATATCCCGACGTACAGGCCCTCGACGAGAACCTCGCCGTCGGACTCCGGAGGCTCGGGAATCTCCTCGACCGACGCAGTGCCGACATCACCCGGCTTAACGGTGCAAGCCTTCACGACCACTCCTCGCAGCGCCCCGAGACCGAACCTACGCTGCCGGGACCGCCGTCAGCTGAGCGGGTGGAGCTCGAGCGGCAGCCCGTCTGCGGGCATGGGGAGGGCGAGGAGGTCCCACGGGACGACGTAGCCGGGCGGCGTCGTCCAGCGGAACCGACGAAGGATGTGGTGCACCAGGATCTTGACCTCCTGGGTGCCGAAGTACATGCCGATGCACTTGTGCGCGCCGCCGCCGAACGGCACCCACGCGTAGCGATGCACCTTGTCCTCGCTCCGCGGCTCGGCGAATCGCTCCGGATCGAACGCCTCGGGGCGGGTCCAGAGCTCCGGCATGTAGTGGCTGAACCAGGGCGAGACCGAGATGAACGTGCCGGCAGGCACGTGGTGCCCGAGCAGGTCAGCGTCCTTGATCGCCTTGCGCGCCATCGACGGAACCGGGGCCGTCAGCCGCAACGACTCCTTGATGACGAGGTCGAGGACAGTGAGCTTGTCGAGATCCTCGAGCGACAGCTCGCCGTCAAGCGCCAGCGACTGCTCCCGCGCGCGTTCCTGCCACTCCGGATTCGCGGCGAGCGCGGCGAGGACGGCCGACGTAGTGATGGTCGAGGTGTCGTGCGCGGCCATCATCAAGAAGATCATGTGGTTGACGACGTCATCGTCACTGAACGTCTCACCGGTCTCGGTCTCCACGTGGCAGAGCGCGGAGAACAAGTCCTCGGTCTCGGTCGCGCGCTTGGCCGGGAGCTTCGCCCGGAAGTAGTCCTCGAGCACGCGGCGCCCGAGGAGGCCGCGGTGCCAGCGAAGACCGGGCACGTCCGCCCGGATCACCGAAGTGCCGGCACGCACCGTGTCGATGAAGGCCGTCTGCAGCTTCGCGTCGTCCTCGCCGGTCGTGTCGCCCATGAAGATATGCGTCGCGATGTCGAGGGAGAGCCGCTTCAACGTCGGGTAGGCGAACATCTGTCCGCCCTCGGGCCAGCCCGCGACGTCCTTGGCTACCAGCTCATCGGTGCGCTCTAGATAGCCGGCCAGCCGCGGACGGGTGAACGCCTCCTGCATGATCCGCCGGTGCAGCAAGTGCTCGTCGAAGTCGAGCAACATCAGCCCACGCCGGAAGAACGGGCCGATGAACCACTCCCAGCCCGACTGGGAGTACGCCTTGTCGGCGTTGACCAGCACGCTCTGCGTCGCGTCGGGTCCGAGCGCCAGACAGATGTCGAGGCCAAGCGACTTGATCCACGACACCGGTCCGTAGCGGTCATACACCCGACGCGTGAAGTCCGGGCCGCCGAGCATGAAGCTGAACGTCTGGCCGACCAGCGGGAAGCCCTTGTTGCCGGGGACGGGCTTCAGGGAGGATCCGGCAGGCGGCGGCGCGAGGTCGCGGTTGCGTCGACCCAGCCGATCGAGAGCGGTGCTCACCCGCACGGCACCAGGCAGCGCCGCCGGCCGGATCTTGTCCGGGTGCTTCCATGTCGTCGAGACGGACGCTTCGCTCATGCGGCGGGCTCCTCGACATCGACTCCGAGCGTGAACGCCGTCGGGGACACCGGCACCTCGTCTTTCTCCGGGAAGGTCCGCAGCACGTGGTCCGCGACGTGGATTGTCACGCCGTACCAGTAGTTCTCATTGCGGAAATGGTGCAGCCGGTGGGCCTTGTAGATGTAGCGGTAGTACCAGCGCTTGGGCTTGTAGCTCGAGTGGATGAGGAAGTGCACCCACTCGTAGGTCAGGAACATGCCGTACGCGACGACGAGCCAGCTGACAGCGAGACGCCAGTTCATGCCGGTGATGAGCCAGTAGAGCGGTACGGCGGTGAGCACCGAGGTGATTAGCGCCCGACGCGGGACCAGCACCAGACCGATGATCCTGGGGTTGGCGTGGTGCTGGCGATGCTTGCGCGCGAGCAGGCCGTCGAGTGTGACCGAACCGATCCTCTTGGGCTTCGCGTGCAGCACGAACACGTGGATCAGCCACTCGGTGAACGGCTGCATGCCGAGCACGATCCCGGCGATGCCGAGGTCCCACCAGCGCCACCCGCCCAGCGCGACCCGGGTCGCGACCGCCGCGACGAATGCGAACGCGAGCCACCGTGCGCTGAATGTCCGACAGAAAATCCGAAACGCCCCACCCAGCGTGAGCCCTGCCGAGCTGTACGCCTCCGGCTCCGGCTCGCGGCCGCGGTGCGGGCGGACCTCAGTGATCGCCACGCCCGCAGTGTCTCACGCAGATCTGGGCTACTCGGTGCGGGCGAACAGGAGGCAGGCGACGGAGAGCAGCGCCACTCCCACGCCGGCCACCACGATCACGTCGAGCCATGCCGGCACCGGCCAACCGAGCCAGGTCAGGCCCGTGAACAGCGTCCGGGTCGGGTTGTCGGCGGGAAGGTTGTGGATCACGATGGTCCGCGCCGACGTGACCGCGTAGCTGATCGGGTTGTAGCGCGCGACGATGTCGAGCCACTGTGGTGCCTTCGCGCCCAGCGGATACAGCGAGCCGGACATGAAGGTCAGCGGCATCAGCAGCATGTTGACCATCGGCATCAGGGTCTGCACGCTCTTCACCCGGGCCGCCAGCACGAGTCCGAAGGCGGTCATCGTGAACGACGTGACGAACACGATTCCGAGCAGGCCGAACATCAAACCGGCGTGATAGGGAACGTGCACGGTCCCCGCGAGGGCGATGATGAGAATGCTCTGCACCGTCGCGATCGTCGCTCCGCCGAGGCACTTGCCGATCACGATGCTCGACGACGAGATCGGCGCGACCAGCATCTCGCGCAGGAAGCCGAACTCGCGATCCCACACGATCGAGATCGCCGAGAACACGGCCGTGAAGAGAATCCCGGTGATCAGCACGCCAGGGAACAGGAACGTCTTGAAGTCGGCGCCCCCGGTGCCGCCGCGTACCGCGGCGGACAGACCCGCGCCGAGCACGAAGAGGAACAGCAACGGTTGGAGCAACGTCGACACCATCCGAGCCGGGTCGGCCTTCATGCGGACCATGTCGCGCTGCCAGACGATGCCGATCGCTCGCAGTTCGTGCAGCCACCCGCCGGACGTCGCCGTTACCGGCGCGACCTCCAGCTCGGGCCTGCTCACCGTGGTGGTCATCGGCGACTCATCGCGCGCATCCACTGGCTTCGCGGCGCGGCAGCGGCTTCCTCGTCACCGATCCGCCGCCCGGCGTGTGCCATGAACACGTCGTCGAGAGTGGGACGCGAGATGCTCACCGACTGGACCGAGATCCCGACGTCGAACAGCTTGGGCACGAATCCCTCCCCGTCGGGCACGGTGACGAGCAGCGCATCGCCATCAGGCGCGGCTTCGATCCCGAGCTTGTCGGCGATCCTCTTCGCGGACCCCGGGTTGTCACCGGTGACGATCCGGACCCGATCGTCACCCACCTGTGCCTTGAGCTCGGCCGGCGTACCGAGAGCGACGATCGTGCCGTGGTTGATGATCGCGATGCGGTCGCACCGCTCGGCTTCGTCCATGTAGTGCGTGGTGAGGAAGACAGTGATGTCCTCCTGGCGTCGCAGCTCGTCGACGTAGCGCCAGAGCACCTGGCGTGAGTCCGGGTCGAGCCCGATCGTCGGCTCGTCGAGGAACAGCACCCGCGGTGAGTGCAGCAAGCCGCGCGCGATCTCGAGCCGCCGCTTCATCCCGCCCGAGAAGGTGCGGACCGGCGAGTCCTTTCGGTCCGAGAGACCGACGAGGTCGAGAACGGCCTCGATCCGCGGCCGGATCGCGCGCCGGGACATGCCGTAGATGGCCGCGTGGAACTTCAGGTTCTGCTCGGCGGTGAGGTACTCGTCGAGCGTCGTCTCCTGGAAGACCAGGCCGATGTGCCGGCGTACCGCGGTGCGCTGAGTGATGACGTTGAGTCCGGCGACCTGGGCGCTGCCGGCGGTGGGTGTGACGAGCGTGCACAGCATCTTGATGGTCGTCGACTTGCCGGCACCGTTGGGACCGAGGAACCCGAAGACCTCGCCGGGCGTGACGTCGAGATCGATGCCCCGCACCGCCTCGATCGGGCCGTACCGCTTCACGAGGCCGCGAACCTTGACCGCCGCCGCCTCGGTTGTGGTGCACGCTGCCACCGCCGTCTTCGTCACGCCCCGGATCCCCGCTTCGCTCGCCCTCCCCCACGTTACCGGCGGGGTAACACTGAATGCGTGGCCATTGACATCGCGCGGGTGTACGACGCGAAGGGCAGCGACCCAGCCGGCAAGTTCCTCATCGACCGACTCTGGCCACGCGGTCTTGCGAAGGCGGATGCGCCGTTCGAGGCCTGGCTCAAGGAGATCGCTCCCTCGCCTGAGCTGCGCAAGTGGTACTCGCACGAGGTCGAGAAGTACGACGAGTTCGTCCGCCGCTATCGCGAGGAGCTGGCCGAGGCAGCCGCGGAGGAACAGCTGGACAGGCTTCGCAAACGCGCCCGACGAGGCCGAGTGCAGCTGCTCACCGCGACGAAAGACCTCGAGCACTCCAGCGCCGCGGTGCTTCGGGATGTGCTGGCCCCGTGAGCGACGGTCCGACTCTGCACATAGGGTTTGTGAACTGCTAGGCACAGCCCGCTGTGCCTAGCGGTTCACAAACCGATCGAGAGTGCCGGCTCGGCTCGGCGGCGCGGTTAGTTGGCGAGCTGGGGGATGCGGATCGTCACCCCGACCTTGTGCACGGTTGTCCCTAGCGGGATCTGAATGTGCAGCCGGCCGTCGCGGTCCGGTGTCAACAGCCGTGAATGG
>JAICMG010000167.1 GCA_025929365.1 Frankiaceae bacterium | reverse complement strand
CGCTCGCGTGCGAGGGCGCGCAGGCGCGCGTCGACGTCGGGGTCGAGATCGAGCGTCGTACGCATGATTGCATCATAAGCATCGCCTTGCGGCGCATCAATATGCGGGGCGCCTGATCGGCTCAGGCCTGGGCGGCGCCGGCGCCGCGCGGTGGCGGTGGCGGGAGGCGGGGGTGTACGTACGGGTGGGCGTCGCCGTTCGAGGTGACGCGCGAACGCGGGACCACGGCGGCTCTCCTCATGGCGCGACCATGCGGTCTCCAGCGACGCGGAGTTCCTCCGGCGCCGTCACGGGCATACGGCTCCCGGCAGGCAGCATCACCGTCGCGCGAAGCGATGATCGTCCAACCACGAGGAGGAGAGCACCCCGCATGCGCATGCGCATCCTGGTGACGGCGACCGCCGTCGCCGCGCTCGGCCTGACGAGCTCCGCCTGGGCCGTCAACGCCGACCAGACCATCACCATCAAGGTCTCGCCGACCAAGGCGGGCACGAAGAAGAAGCCCGCCAACGTCAAGCTGACCGTCGAGACGGACACCAAGCCGCTGGACGCGACCCCGTTCGCCAACCGGCAGGTCGTCATCCACTTCGACAAGCACCTGGTCTTCAACCCCAAGAAGTTCAAGACGTGCTCGGCGCAGACCGTCCAGGCCAACGAGAGCAAGTGCCCGAAGGGCTCCAAGGTGGGCGGCGGCACCGGCGTCGGCACCGCGCTCGGCATCGTCTCCAACCTCACCGTCAGCGCCTTCAACGGCCCGCACGGCAAGTTCCTGCTGCACATCGTCTCCCCCGGGCCGCCGCAGGTCGACGGCGTCATCCAGGCCAGCCTGAAGAAGGACAAGGGCAAGTACGGCTACAAGCTCGTCCTCCCGGTCCCGGACAACCTCCAGCAGCCCGTCCCCGGTGTCTTCGCCGTGCTGCTGAAGTTCGTCACCGCCACGAAGGGCACCGCGAAGGGCGTCCCCTACATCGGCCTCACCGGCTGCCCGGCCAGCCACAAGCTGAGCTTCAAGGGCGACTTCAACTACAGCGACGGCACGTCCAAGACGGCCACCGACACGGTGCGCTGCAAGCGGTAGCCGCCGGCGACGGCGCGCGGAGAGCGGGCCACAGGGGCCCGCTCTCCGGCCCGTGCGCGCGGCTGCTCGAGGACCCGTGCGGGCCGTATCTGGTACCGCTGTGGTGTGAGCGGCCACGACCTGATCCGCGTGCACGGCGCGCGCGTGAACAACCTCAAGGACGTCAGCATCGAGATCCCGAAGCGCCGGCTGACGGTGTTCACCGGCGTCTCGGGCTCGGGCAAGAGCTCGCTGGTGTTCGGCACGATCGCCGCGGAGTCCCAGCGGCTGATCAACGAGACCTACAGCGCGTTCGTGCAGGGCTTCATGCCGGCGCTGGCCCGGCCCGAGGTCGACGTGCTCGAGGGGCTGACGACCGCGATCAGCGTCGACCAGGAGCCGATGGGATCGAACCCGCGCTCGACGGTCGGGACCGTCACCGACGCCAACGCGATGCTGCGGATCGTCTTCAGCCGGCTCGGGCGGCCGCACATCGGCTCGCCCAGCGCGTTCGCCTTCAACGTCGCCTCGGTCCGGGCCTCCGGCGGGATCACCGTCGAGCGCGGCGCCCGTACCACGACCAAGAAGGCGACCTACACCCGCACCGGCGGCATGTGCCCGCGCTGCGAGGGCCGCGGCTCGGTCACCGACATCGACCTGTCGCAGCTCTACGACGAGGACAAGTCCCTCGACGAGGGCGCGCTCACCATCCCCGGCTACAGCATGGACGGCTGGTACGGGCGGATCTTCCGCGGCTGCGGGTTCTTCGACCCGGACAAGCCGATCCGCAACTTCACCAAGCGGGAGCTGCACGACCTGCTCCACAGGGATCCGACCAAGATCAAGGTCGACGGCATCAACCTCACCTACGAGGGGCTGATCCCGCGGATCCAGAAGTCCATGCTCTCGAAGGACGTCGACGCGCTGCAGCCGCACGTCCGCGCCTTCGTCGAGCGGGCGGTCACCTTCACCACCTGCCCGGACTGCGACGGCACCCGGCTCAGCGAGGGCGCCCGTTCGTCGAGGATCGACGGCGTCAACATCGCCGACGCGTGCGCGATGCAGACCAGCGACCTGGCCGGGTGGGTGCGGGGCCTCGACGAGCCGTCCATCGCTCCGTTGCTCGAAGCGCTGCACCAGACCCTCGAGTCGTTCGCGGAGATCGGGCTGGGCTACCTCTCGCTCGACCGGCCGACGGGCACGCTGTCCGGCGGCGAGGCGCAGCGCATCAAGATGATCCGCCACCTCGGGTCGTCGCTGACCGACGTCACCTACGTCTTCGACGAGCCGACGATCGGCCTGCATCCCCATGACATCCAGCGGATGAACGAGCTGCTGCTGCGACTGCGCGACAAGGGCAACACGGTGCTCGTGGTGGAGCACAAGCCCGAGACGATCGCGATCGCCGACCACGTGGTCGACCTCGGCCCGCGCGCCGGCAGCGAGGGCGGCGAGGTGATGTTCGAGGGCGGCGTGGAGGGGCTGCGGGCGAGCGGCACGCTCACCGGCCGGCACCTGGACGACCGCGCCGCACTGAAGCCATCGGTGCGCACGCCGTCAGGGACGCTGGAGGTCCGCGGCGCCGGCACCCACAACCTGCGCGAGGTCGACGTCGACATCCCGCTCGGCGTGCTGGTCGTGGTCACCGGCGTGGCGGGCTCGGGCAAGAGCTCGCTGATCGGAGGCTCGGTGTCCGGACGCGACGGAGTGGTCGCGGTCGACCAGACCCCGATCCGCGGCTCGCGCCGGAGCAACCCGGCCACGTACACCGGGCTGCTGGACCCGATCCGCAAGGCGTTCGCGAAGGCCAACGGCGTGAAGCCGGCGCTGTTCAGCGCCAACTCCGAGGGCGCCTGCCCCAGCTGCAACGGGACCGGCGTCATCTACACCGACCTGGCGATGATGGCCGGCGTCGCCACCACCTGCGAGGAGTGCGAGGGCAAGCGCTACCAGGCGGCGGTGCTGGAGTACCACCTGGGCGATCGCGACATCAGCGAGGTGCTCGCGATGCCGGTGGCCGGGGCCGCGGAGTTCTTCGGGGCCGGCGAGGCGCAGACGCCGGCCGCGCACAGGATCCTCGAGCGGCTCGCCGACGTCGGGCTCGGCTATCTCACCCTCGGCCAGCCGCTCACCACGCTGTCCGGCGGCGAGCGCCAGCGCCTCAAGCTGGCCACCCACATCGTGGAGACGCGGTCCCGCACACCCGGCGTCTACGTCCTCGACGAGCCGACCGCCGGCCTGCACCTCGCGGACGTCGAGCAGCTGCTCGCCCTGCTCGACCGGCTCGTCGACTCCGGCAGGTCGGTCATCGTCATCGCGCATCACCAGGCGGTCATGGCGCACGCCGACTGGATCATCGACCTCGGTCCCGGCGCCGGCCACGACGGCGGCCGGATCGTCTTCGAGGGCACGCCCGCCGACCTCGTGGCAGAGCGCTCCACCCTCACCGGCGAGCACCTCGCGGCCTACGTCTCAGGATCGGACGATGGCTGAGGGCGAGCAAGTGGCTCGCGGCTCGTCGAGTCAGCGCTCCCCTGGTGGCAAAGCGAGATGCCGGCCAGCGCCTGATGGTCGTCCGTTACGCCCGGAAGCCTCGCACGTGGATTAGGTTCTGCGGATGTCCGACGACCTCGTCCTGGTGACCGGTGGCTCCGGGTTCATCGGCGCCCACTGCATCAAGCGGCTGCACGCCGACGGCCATCGCGTGCGCACGACGGTGCGCTCGCTCGCTCGGGAGCAGGAGGTGCGGGCCGTGGCCGGCGACGGCCCGCTCGAGGTCGTCGCCGCCGACCTCACCGACGACGCCGGGTGGGGCGACGCGGTGGCCGGCTGCGCGTACGTGCTGCACGTCGCATCGCCGTTCCCGCTCGGTCAGCCCAAGCACGAGGACGAGCTGATCGTCCCGGCACGCGACGGCGCCTTGCGCGTCCTGCGCGCGGCGCGCGACGCGGGCGTCCGGCGCGTCGTCCTGACGTCCTCGTTCGCGGCCATCGGCTACGGGCACGGCCATCCCGACCAGGTCTACGACGAGACGAGCTGGACCGACGTCGACGGTCCTGGGGTCAGCGCGTACGCGAAGTCGAAGACGATCGCCGAGCGCGCCGCCTGGAGCTTCGCCGAAGGCGAGCCCGGAGCGCCCGAGCTCGCGGTGGTCAACCCCGTCGCCGTACTCGGACCGCTGCTCGCCCGCGACCCCTCGACGTCGATCGAGCTCGTCAAGCGGCTCATCGACGGCTCGATGCCCGGCACGCCGAAGGTGGCCTACGGCATCGTCGACGTGCGCGATGTCGCCGATCTCCACGCGCGCGCGATGACGGCTCCCGAGGCCGCGGGCCAGCGGTTCATCGCCATGGGCGAGGACTTTCGCTGGATCAGCGAGATGGGCCGGTGGCTGCGCGAGGCGCTCCCGGAGCGCGCCAAGAAGATCCCCAAGCGCGACCTTCCGTCACCGCTCGTGCGCCTCGCCTCCGTGTTCGACGCCCCGCTGCGCCAGCTGACCCCGGAGCTCGGGGTGCGCAAGCGCGCGACCAACGAGAAGGCCCGTCGCCTCCTCGGGTGGACGCCGCGCAGCGACCGGGATGCGGTCGTGGCGACCGCCGAGAGCCTGCTCGCGCTCGACCTCGTCAAGTGATCCGGACTTCTGTGGCCTGCCCTCGCGCGCGTCCGCGCCGCCCCTGCACGTTCGGCCGCGCAGCGGTGATCACGCCGCGGTACGCGATCGCGAGATGAGGATGTCCTCACGCGCAGGTCGTCAAGGACGGCCGCGATTGCGTCGACAACCTGCCCATGGTGCTTCTGCGTCGGCTGGTCGCGTTTGTCCGCCGGAGCCGCGAGGCCCACGCGGCGATGACGCGGGGGTTCGAGACGCCGCTGGACTCGCTGACGCGCCACCGGGGACGCCGGTGACCGATCGCCGCCGCTCATCTTCATGACCGCACTCGCGCGACCGTTCCCACGGATGGTCGTGCTTGCCGGCTCGGCGGCCGCCCCGGAGGACCGCGACGCCGTCCGCCGGGCGATCGCCGCCGACGGGATCCCCGACGTCGTCTACGCCGAGGAGTCGTGGGGCGCCATCACCACCGACACGGCCGGCCACTCCGACCTGCTGCACGACGGCATCAACTGAGCGAAACCCGATGACGCCGATCAAGCCGAGCCGACCGCAGCTCCGATCCGGCGAGCACGGTCAGAAGCGCAGTCACGACGATGCTCAGCGGCAGCGTTTCGAGGTGCCCGCCGAGCGGCGCCGGCAGGATGAGCAAGGCCGCAACGACAACACGGGGCGCGGTCGTCGCACCCGTCATCCGCCGGCGAAACAGGCTCTCGCCGACGAGATAGAGCGACGGTCCCCCGAGGATCAGCGCCAAGGCGACGCCGCCGGGCGCGCCGTGTGGCGCGGCGATCAGGAGGTCACCGGCGACCGCGGTGGCGATGATGCCCGCGATGACCGGCAGGTGCAGATAGGTGTACGCGTCACGCGCGAGGCGACCGGGGTCCTCGCAGGTGCTCATCCTGGCGCGGGCGTGCTCGGCCATCACACCGAAGTACAGCCACCACAGCGCCGCGGTCTCGACGAACGCGACGCCGAGGCAGAGCACGACCGTCGTGGTGAGTCCCGCCGCTGACGCGGTGGCTCCCGTGGCCACGATCGATTCGCCGAGCGCGATGAGGATGAACGTCTGGCAGCGGTCCACGAAGTGCTCGCCCTCGATGTCGTAATCGGCCGTGGCGGTGCGGCCGCGGCCCGGCAGCCAGTAGCCCGCCGCGGGCGCGGCGAGCTCGAGTGCGAGGGCCGGAGCGCTCGCCCTGCTTCCCGTGGCACTCGTCTAGGGGTCGTGCGCGGCGGGTGGCGTCGTCGAACACGGCGCTCAGCGCCGGCTGCGGGTCCTTCGCCGCGTCGCTGTAGAGGCGACAGCCTGCCAGGAGCCGCAGGGGACGCTCGCATTCGTCGGACAGAGCGAGCTGTGGGCGTGCCGTCAGACGATCTCCGAGCGAGACGGGCCACGTCAGGCGTGTCGGACCTCGTAGCGCAGGTGCAGGATCGCGGGCGCTTGGAGCGCGCGGACCAGGTCGAGCTCGATGTGCTCTGGGGGAAGCTCGTCGAAGAGCCGTCGACCCTGGCCGAGCAGCACCGGCCGG
>JAICMG010000182.1 GCA_025929365.1 Frankiaceae bacterium | reverse complement strand
TCGACCGCGGCGCCGCCGATGCGGCCTTCCTTCAGCGCCTGCGCGAGCGCGTGCTCGTCGACCAGGCCGCCACGCGCGGCGTTGACCAGGATCGCGCCCGGCTTCATCAGGGCGAGCTCGCGTTCGCCGATCAGTCCCGCCGTCTCCTTCGTCTTCGGCAGGTGGATCGAGATGAAGTCGCTCTCGGCGAGCAGCTCGTCGAGCGACCGGAGCTCGACCCCCAACTGAGCCGCGCGGGCCGCCGGAACGTATGGATCATAGGCAAGCAGTCGTACGCCGAAGCCGGCCATCCGCTGCGCGAACAGCACACCGATTCGCCCCAGGCCGACCACGCCGACTGTCTTGTCGACCACCTCGACACCGGTGAATGCGCTGCGCTTCCACTGGCCCGCCTTGAGGCTCTCGTTGGCCGCCGGGATGTTGCGTGCAGCCGACAGCAGCAGGGCCACGGCGTGCTCCGCCGCCGAGGTGATGTTCGAGGTGGGCGCGTTGACCACCAGGACACCACGGGCGGTCGCCGCGTCGGCGTCGACGTTGTCGAGACCGACGCCGGCGCGGGCAACGACCTTCAGCCGCGTCCCGGCCGCCAGTGCCTCCGCGTCGACCTGCGTGGCGCTGCGAACGATGACAGCGTCGACGTCGGCGAGCGCCGGCAGCAGCGCAGCCCGGTCGGCGCCGTCGACGTGGCGCACCTCGCAATCCTCGGCAAGGACCTCCAGCGCCGCCGGCGCCAGCTCTTCAGCGATCAGGACGACGGGTTTCGGCACCGGCCAACCCTACCGACGCGTCCGTCGACCGGGGCGAGACGGTCGCGGTGCCGCTACGTCGCCTCGGGCGTGGCCCCTCCCGACCCATCGGGCAGATCGGCGCAGCAACAGTCGGGCCGGTCGCAACGCCGGACGACGACGCCGCGATCGACCAGGCAGCCGCATTCGGCGCACTCGATCTTCATGTCATGTTCTACCGGAGACGGCAGGATCACCCCTCCGGCCAGTTGGCGAGCCGATCGACCAGGACGGCGCCGTGGCGGTCGTGGATCTCGATCAGCTCCGCTTCGCTGAGTCCAGTAGGCATCTTCTCGGCGAGCTCCCGAAGGAGGTAGGCGCCGTCCGCCGGTGAGATGACATTGAGCATCCGGCCGGAGTCCGGGCCTACATGGCGAAACGTATGCGCCGTGCCGCGAGGCACGAAAACGATCTCACCCGCTTCGACCGTGACGATCTTGTCGTCGCGCCGAACTCGGTAGGTGCTTTGGATCACGACAAAGGCCTCGTCGTGGCGGCTATGAACGTGATCTCGGATCCGCGGCTCGCCTGACTTATGGACGCCGTCCACCAGTGCCACCCCAGTCTCATCTGCCCATTGCGTATAGACCCGCAGACGGCCGCGGCCGGAACTTCCGAATGGCACGCCGGAGTCATCGCTACCGCGCGCGACAAAGGGACGCGTGGTCGCGTCGAAGCCCATTCGCGACTTCTATCTGGTTACCGCTCTCGTGGCAACTCGGGTCGCAGCCGGCGTCCGGCGGCAACGGAGAAGGCGCGGACGTCGGCGAGCGCCTATGCGCGCTCGGCCTTGGGCTCCGTGATCCGTTGCGCCTCCGCCGAGATGCCAAAGGTGTCCATGTAGCGCGCGAGCGAGGCGTGAACTGACGTCGGCGTGGCGCCGAAGTCCTTGTACTCGGCAGGCGGGGCGGCGCGTGCTCCAGAGCGCTGGCGTTCGAGGAATGCTTCGACAAGATCATGCGTGTCGCCATCAAGTCCGAGATCTCGTTCGATTTCGCCGACTACGGCCGCCGGCTGCGACATCAGATCCGTGTAGCGGATGTTGCGGACCTTGTCAGGTCGGGTCCGTGACAGATCGATCATTGCGTCCGCCTGCGTCACGTGCAACGGGAGCATTGTGGCGAGGTAGTGGTCGTCAGAAAGCACCGCGTCGCTGCTCAGGTAGGGCTCGCAGACGAACTGGGCGAGTTGACATGCCGAGGTCACCGTCCGAAATGGATCGCGGTGGAGCAGAACCACCTGCGCCTCGGGAAACACGTCGAGGAACACCGACAGGCAGTCGGTGTCGGTTGGCGACTTGAGAACTAGCGTGTCGTCCTCGCCGAGAGGGTTGTGCCAGAGAAGGATCTGGACCAGGTGCCGGTAGTCGACGTAGGTCTCCCGATGACTGCAGCCAGCGTCGAACAGTGCCTCGCCCCAACGCGGCATGGCTGCCACGCAACCACGACCGAGCATGCCGCTCAGATCTGTGAACCCCCACGGGCATTCCTCTGGATCGGTTGCCTCGACCCAGTGCATGCGCTCGAGCAAGGTGCCGCGGAGCGCGTTCAGTGGCTTGCCGACTTGCTCGATCCGCGGATCGGTGCGGTACGTGGTGGCCTCGGGCGGAGGAATCGGGGCAACTAGCTCCCAGCGCAGAAATGCTCGCCGTCTCGTCCCAAGCGACAGGAGTTGGTGAAGCAACGTGGTTCCGGATCGCGGGAAGCCGGCGATCCGGACGATGCGCGGCAGGGGCACGTCGAGGATCTCGGGGTGCTGACGCAGTGTCGCCTCAACGCGCAGACGCGTCTCGAGCACCCGAACCGCCAGCGAAGCAAGCTTCGACCTGCCGATTTCCGACAAGCGGGCGGACTCGAGGTCCTCGCACCACGCTCGAAGAAAGTCCCGGAAATGCTCAGATCCAAAGCCGTCAAGGCCGGTTGACGATTGCGCCCGCTGAATCAACGAATCGGGCGAAAACTCGCTCGCCATGCACGCGAGGCTCTCAGCCCCCTGGCGGGGGTGCAAGCGGCACTCGGAACACCCTGCCAAGCCGTGCGCCGCCTGCCGAGCGCCTAGGAGCCAGACCTTCTAGCCGACCCAGGCTCCGAACGCGTCGCCACGCCGGGGACCGTGCTCGCGATGGAGGAGTTCGACGTCGGTGCCCCGCGAGCCCGGCGTCTTGAGCTGAAGCAGCTCAGCCGCGCCTGCGCCACGAAGTCCGCGCGGATGCGCACCGGGTATCCCGACGACCAGACGGGTGGGTGCGTCGTTGGTGGCGTCGTCGCGGTGTCGAACCTTCTCGGCTGACAGTGCAGCGCCAAAGTAGGCCCTGCGCGCCGGCGTGCCCGGTACGCCACGGCTGGCTTGCGTCACGCGATTCCAACCACTCGGCGAGAAACCGAAGTGCTTGTTGGGCGCGAAGTGCTCGATCTCGATCCCGCCGGCGCGGTCGACGCCGCGGACCGTCATTCCCGGGACACCGATGATCAGATCCGCGTTGAGCTTTGCGCCGTGCTCGAACCATGTGCCGGTGAGGGCCGCGCCGAACCGGGCTCCAGTCGTGGGCGCTCCCGGGACGCCCGCGGTGCCTGCGGTGAGGGTCTCGACATAGCTCGGCGTCCCGCTGTCCGGATCCCAGTCGTAGCGCTCGACGGCACCCGCCCGCAGATGCGAGTGAACCGTGGCGTCGGGGGCGCCGAAGTAGAGACTGGACACATCGTCCGCGTCGCGGTCAGCGGGGCTCGTCGCGAAGCTCGTTCCCAGATGCTCACCGGCCTCGTGTCCGAAGAACCCCACCCCGTCGACCTCGAAATAGCCGGTTCCACGCTTCGCGCCGTGGCTCGCGCCGGGCGCCGTCACGATGTCGGGGCCGTCGATGACCGATCCGAACCGGGCACCCGCCTGCAGGCTTCGCATCGTTGTGATCGGCAGACCGGCCCTCGCAGGCTCGGCATTGCCCTGGGCGTCGACCTCGAACTCGACCACCTCACCCGCCTTGCCGAGCCCCGCCACCGATGCCCCTGGAACGCCCACTCTGACATCTGCACCACCGTCGTCGAAACCGCCGTCGTCGGTGATCGACGCACCGAAGTGGGCGTTCGCTTCCGGGATGCCAGGCGCCCCCAAGCCGCCTTGGACAATCAAGGGACCACCGGCTAGCCCGTGATGACCGCCGATCAGGACCACGAGACCGCCCGCGCCTCGCATGCCGTCCACACGCAATCCGGGTGCCCCCACCAGCAGGTCGTCACAGCCGTCGCCGTTGGCGTCGACGGCCTCAGCCACGGCCCCGAAATGCGCTCCTGCGGCCATCGCTGAGATGCCATGGGTCCCGGGCCGGTAAACCACCCGCTTGCCGTTGCGAAACGCGATTTCTACCGCGCCTACCCCGCCGTTCGCGTGGGGCAGACCGATCACGGTGTCCGTTCCGTTATCCCCGTCGTAGTCCGGAGGACTTGGGAGGTAGTGATCCCCACCGCACGGCGTCATTGCAGTGCCAGCCGCGGACGCCGATGCCCAAACGCCCGTGGGTGCGAGCGACAACGCCATCAGACAGAGCGGCGCCAAGGCAGCCGTCAGCACCCGGCGCACACGAAGCCCGCTTTCGCTACCCGACCGCTCCATGTCCCTCCAACGACCAGGAGGGCGATTTGGTTGACCTGCGGCGCCGAGCTAGGCGTCTTGCTTGATCCAGGACATCAGGCCGCGGAGCTTGCCGCCCACCTCTTCGATCGGGTGCGCCGCGCCCTCGGCGCGGTACTTGTCGAAGTTGGGCCGGCCGGCGTCGTCCTCGGCGATCCACTCGCGGGCGAACGTGCCGTCCTGGATCTCGCCGAGGATCCGCTTCATCTCCGCCTTGGTGGCGTCGGTGATGACGCGCGGCCCGCGGGTGTAGTCGCCGTACTCGGCCGTGTCGGAGATCGACCAGCGCATCTTGGCGAGACCGCCCTCGTACATGAGGTCGACGATCAGCTTCAGCTCGTGGAGACACTCGAAGTACGCCGCCTCCGGCTGGTAGCCGGCCTCGGTCAGGGTCTCGAAGCCCGCCTGGACCAGGGCGGTGACGCCACCGCAGAGGACCGCCTGCTCGCCGAACAGGTCGGTCTCGGTCTCCTCGGTGAACGTCGTCTTCAACGTCCCGGGGCGGGTGCCGCCGATGCCCTTCGCGTAGGACAGCGCCAGCGCCTGACCGTTCCCGTGGGGGTCCTGTTCGACCGCCACGAGGCACGGGACGCCGCGGCCCTCCTGGAACTGGCGGCGGACCAGGTGACCCGGACCCTTCGGCGCCACCATCGCGACCGTCACCCCGGCCGGTGCGGTGATGTAACCGAAGCGGATGTTGAAGCCGTGGCCGAAGAACAGCGCGTCGCCGTCGTTGAGGTTGGGCTCGATGTCGTTGGCGAACAGGTGACGCTGCACCGTGTCGGGCGCGAGCACCATGATCAGGTCCGCCTCGGCGGACGCCTCGGCGGGGGTGACCACGCGGAGCCCC
>JAICMG010000107.1 GCA_025929365.1 Frankiaceae bacterium | reverse complement strand
GAACGGGGAGGCAATGGCACATTGCTCCCCCCTGGTCTGCTTTAGAAGCGGAAGCGCGTCAGGCCGCCCGGCTCGGCGCCCAGCACCACGATGGCTGAGCGCGCCTCGACGCGGTAGACGTACCAGGGCGGCGGCCCTTGCGACGGCGCGTTGAAGGGCGCGGTGATCCCGGTGCCGCTCGCATCGGGTTCGGCCGGCCAACCGCCGTCGGCCCATGCCTTCGCGGCGCGCGCCACGGCGGCCGGATCGGTGACCGGCACCGCGGTTCCTTCGATGACGACGTCGGCGTCGCGGATCGACACCGCGACCGAGCAGCGCGGATCGCGCGCGACGTTGCGGCTCTTCCGCGTGCCGGTGCCGGTCTGGAACCAGTACGACCCGTCGACCCAGATCGCGCCGACCGGTGTGGTGTGCGGACTGCCGTCCTCGTTGATGGTGGTCAGCCACGTCGTACGGGAGTTGTGCGAGTCCGGGGCGGGCGGGGATCCCGCTTCGATCGTGGCGACGATGGCATTCCAGTCCACGGGGGGCAACCCGTCGGCCGTGCCCAGGTTCACGCTCTCCATCACGCCCTCCTCTTGTCGGCGTCCGGCAACGGCGGCTGGTTGCAAGTCAGACGGCCAGCTGTCCAAGAACTCATCGGTGGACGAGGTGACAGCTAGCGCCTCCTCGTATCGCATGTGACATAGGTGTCGTAAAACACCGCCCCTGTGTGACATGCGGGCGGCAATTCACGACACCTATGTCACATACGAACGCAGCAAGCTAGCGGTTGGTCGGGAAGCCCAGGTCCAGGCTGCTCGGTGACGGGTCGGGCCACCTCGTGCTGATGACCTTCTGCCGCGTGTAGAAGCGGATCCCCTCCGGCCCGTATATAGAGGTGTCGCCGAAGATCGAGGCCTTCCAGCCGCCGAACGAGTGCCACGCCACGGGCACCGGGATCGGCACGTTGACGCCGACCATCCCGACCTCGATCTCGCGCTCGAACCGACGCGCGGCGCCGCCGTCACGCGTGAACAGCGCGACACCGTTTCCGTACGGGTTCGCGTTGACCAGCGCGATCGCGTCGTCCAACGACGCCACCCGTACGACGGAAAGCACTGGCCCGAAGATCTCGTCGTCGTAGGCCTTCATCCCGGGCTCGACGCCATCGAGCAGCGAGCAGCCCAGATAGAAGCCGTCACCGGCGACGGGCGACGCCGACCCGTCGACGACGACCCGCGCGCCCTCGCCTACCGCGCCTCGTACATAAGAGCGGACGCGATCGCGATGCGCCGCCGTGATCAGCGGTCCCATCATCGACTCCGGCTGGTCGCCCGGCCCGATGATGACGTCGCCGATCTTCGAGGTGATCGCGTCGAGCAGCGGATCAGCCGCGCCACCGACCGCGACGACGACCGAGATCGCCATGCAGCGCTCGCCGGCCGACCCGTACGCCGCGGACACGGCTGCATCCGCCGCTCCGGCAAGGTCCGCATCCGGCAGCACGACCATGTGGTTCTTCGCGCCACCGAGCGCCTGCACGCGTTTCCCGTGCGCCGTTCCCGTCTCGTAGACGTGGCGCGCGATCGGCGTCGAGCCGACGAACGACACCGCGTCGACGTCGGGATGCTCGATCAGCGCGTTGACCGCTTCGGCGTCACCGTGCACGACGTTGAACACCCCGTCCGGGAACCCGGCTTCGGCGAACAACGACGCCAGCAGCATCGACGGCGACGGGTCACGCTCCGACGGCTTCAGCACGAACGCGTTGCCGCACGCCACCGCGTTCGCCGCCATCCACAGCGGCACCATCACCGGGAAGTTGAACGGCGTGATCCCGGCGACGACCCCCACCGGGTGCAGCACCGTGTGCACGTCGATGCCGGTCGACACCTCCGCAGAGTGCGCGCCCTTCAGCAAATGCGGGATGCCACACGCGAACTCCACGCAGTCCAGCCCGCGCGCCACCTCGCCCGCGGCGTCGGTCAGCACCTTGCCGTGCTCGGCAGTGATCGCTCGCGCCAGGTCGTCGCGACGGGAGTCGATGAGCTCGCGCAGCTTGAACAACATCGACGTACGCCGCGACAGCGGAGCGATCGCCCACTCGCGCGAGGCATCGCGCGCGACCTTGACGACATCGGAAACCTCAGCAGCCGACGCGAGCGCGACCTCGCGGGTCTGCACGCCACGCGCCGGGTCGAAGACGGGACCGACACGGCCCGACGTACCGGGAACCGCCCGGCCGCCAACCCAGTGGGAGAGGGAGTCCAAGACGACTAGAGCCGGTAGAGCGCCCGGGCGTTCTCGCCCAGGATCTTGTTACGCGCCGTCTCCGACAGCGTCATCATCTTCGCCTCGACCGTGTCGAGCGGATGCGGATACATGCACGTCGGGTGCGGGAAGTCGGTCTCGAACAGGATGTTGTCCTCGCCGACCGACTCGATCAGGTCCGGCAGCTTGTTGCGATGGTTCTCGAACCAAAACGTCGCGTAGATGTTGCTCTTGAAGTACTCCGACGGCGGCTTGGACATCTGCGCCAGCTCGCGCGGCGCGTTCTCCGCCATCTCGTAGTCGAGCGTCTCGAGGATGAACGGGATCCACCCGACCCCGCTTTCCACCGACACCAGCTTCAGGTCGGGATGACGGTCGAACACGCGCGACAGGATCGTGTTGACGACGACGCGCGAGTTGCCGATGAACAGCAGCGTCCCGCCGATCGCGAGCTTCACGTTGTCCGGGTGGGACTCCCAGAAGTACTGGCCGTAGAAGTTCATGCCCGTCACCGACGCCCCGATGTGGAAGTGCACCGGAAGCTTCAGCGATGCGCACGCCTCCCAGAACGGGTCCCACTCACGGCTCGCCAGGTCGGGCGCACCGAGGTCCTGCGGGTCCGACGTCATGTTGACGCCGCGCATCCCGAGCGCGGCGACGCGCTCCGCCTCCTTCACGCACGACGCGACGTCCCACGCCGGCATGACCGGCATCGGCAGCAGCCGGTTGCCCGACTCCGCCTGCATCTGCGCCATCCGGTCGTTGTAGATCTCGAGCGTCAGGTGCCGCAGCACGTCGTCGGTGCCGAGGCCGATGTCCTGCCCGCCGAGCCCGATCGTGTTGGGGAAGATCACCTGGTGGTCGATGCCGCACTCGTCGAGTACGCCGAGGCGGACCTTGGGGTCGTAGGCGCCGACGTGGATCTTCTCGTGCTCCCACTCGAAGAGCGCCTTCTGCGCCTCTTCCTTCGAGCCGTCGACGCCGATGACGCCGCCGGCCGAGTAGCGGCCCATCGTCGCCCCGTCGAACACCCACATTCGCTGACCGTCGACCATCTCGACGTGCGGGACGCGGTCCTTGTACTTCGCCGGAGCGACCGAGGTGAAGAAGTCCTCGGGCTCGGAGAAGTGCGAGTCGGCATCGACAACGAATGACTGCATCAGGTCGGACACGAACCTGACGTTAGTGTCAGCCCATGGCGACCGCAATCGTGCAGGGTCTCAACATCGCCTACGAGGTCCTCGGCGAGGGCGTCCGGCCGTGGTCGATCACGCCCGGCGGGCGGTTCAGCAAGGACGACGCCGGCATCCGCGAGCTCGCCGAGGCGCTGGCCGAGCGAGGCAACCAGGTCGTGATCTGGGACCGGCCGAACTGCGGCGAGTCCGACGTCTGCTTCACCGGCGACTCCGAGTCCGCGATGCAGGCAGATGTATTGATGGGCCTGCTCGACCAGCTGGGCATGACGCCCGCGATCGTCATGGGTGGCTCGGGCGGCGCGCGCGTCTCGCTGCTCGCCGCGGCACGTCATCCGAAGCAGACGGCGGGCGTCGCGGTGCTCAACGTCAGTGGTGGCGTCTACGGGCTGATGACCCTCGGCGTGCACTACTGCGGCGGATCGCTCGCAGCCGCCTGGACCGGCGGCATGGCGAAGGTCGTCGAGCTCCCGGAGTGGAAGGAGGTGCTTGCCCGCAACCCGCGCAACCGGCAGCGCTTCCTCGACCAGGACCGCGAGCAGTTCATCGCGACGATGGAACGCTGGATGGCGGCGTACTGCCCGAACGACGACGAGCTCGTGCCCGGCCTGCCCAACAAGGACGCGCGCGCAATCGGCGTACCGGCGCTCGTCTTCCGTAGCGGCGAAAGCGACGTCAACCACACCCGCGCGACCTCCGAGCGCGTCGCGGAGCTGCTCCCCCACGCCCGGCTCGTCGAGCCGCCGTGGCCGGACACCGAGTGGAACGAGCGCATGGCCGAAGGCGCAACCGGCCTCTTCAGACGCTGGCCGCTGCTCGCCCCCCAGCTCGACGACTGGGCCAAAGGGGCTCTCGGCTGAGGCCGTCCGGCCTAGCGCACCTCGGGCGACGGCCTGCCGGCCCCGTGCCAGCCTCGTCCCGAGCACACACAAACCGGGGGTTTCTCGTGGCGACATGTGCCTTGGGGCATCCGATGGCGGACGGCCAACCCGCATGCCCGGTATGCGGGATGGGACCGCTGGGCGCACCTTTGTTTCCCACGCAACCCGCTGCAGCCGCGCAGCCCGCGCCGGACCCGGTGCCCGTTCCCACGCCCGCCGCGCCGGACCCGGTGCCCGTTCCCACGCCCGCCGCGCCAGCCCCCGCGCCCGCGCCGGTATGGCCCCAGGCGCAAGCCGCCGCCGCGCCGCTGCCACCGGCTGCTGCGCCGGTGCTGAGTCCGGACGGCCAGTGGATGTGGGACGGCACCCAATGGGTCCCGGCCGCCGTACCGCCACCCCCGCCCGCGGGAGGAGCGCCGTACGGCGGCGCGCCACGTCCGTACGGCGGTGGTCCTTACCAGGCCCCCAGCGGCGGGACGAACGGCCTCGCGATCGCAAGCCTCGTCCTCGGCATCCTGTGGCTGTTCGGCCTGGGCAGCCTGCTGGCCGTGATCTTCGGCCACCTCGGCAGGCGGCAGATCAAGGAACGCAACGAGGGTGGCAACGGCCTGGCCACCGCCGGTCTGGTGCTCGGCTACGTCGGGCTCGCCGGCGCGCTGGCTTTCATCCTCACGGTCGCCACCGCGGGCTCCGTGATCAACTCCCAGGTGATACAGGGCCAGGACGCCGGCGTGAAGAGCGACCTTCGCAACGCCGCGACGGCCGAGGAGAGCAACCTCACCGACACCGACCGGTACTACGCGGGCGTGATCGCCCCGGACGGCGCGCTGGCGAACGAAGGCCTGTCCTTCTCCTCGTCCTTCGACTACGCGGCGGACGCCTACCAGATCAACGCCGAGTACGTCGGGAGCAGCGGCGCCCCGACGACCGCGGCCAACACGGGCTACTGCCTGTCCGCCACGTCTGCTTCCGGGCACACCTTCGCCTACAACAGTGCGCTGGGCGGCCTGCAGCCTGGGCTCTCGGCAACCTGCCCGTAGGTCCGGGCGCGGTTACGTCTCAGCGCGCAGCCGGCGCAGCACCGTGACGACGTTGAACAGCGTCGCCGGGATGCCGAACGACGTGATGACGACCAGAGGCGTCGGTACGCCGTCGACAGCGAAGATCACCGTCGCGAACATGAACGCCGCCACTCCGAAGCTCGCGAGGGCAAGGCGCAGTCCGAGGGCGCTCTGTGCGTGTCCGCCGGCGGCGGCGCCCGTGGTCGGCTCGCGGTACTCGAGCGGATGGACGGAGGCGCTCACGCCGGTGGAGATACCCGCTCATCAGCCAGGTAGTCGCGCGGGTTGCCCCGGTAGAGCCGTCGTTGCCGTCGTCGAGATGTAGCCCGTACGGGTGGATCGCAACGACCGCAAAGGTTCGATAATCAACAGCATGGACGGCGCGAACGACGCCTCAGGCTTCGGCCCGTCCACGATGCTGCCCGCCGACCTCCAACAGCGCGCCCAGCGAAACCGCGAACAGCCGACGCCGCTGACCGCCCCGCCATCACGAGCCGCGCCACCCCCGCCGCCGCCACCGCCACCACCTCCGGCCGCTGCGCCGCCACCGCTCCCATCGGCCCCAGCCCAACCCCCGGCATCGCCCCCGCCATCGCCGGCGCCCCCGCCATCGCCGGCGCCCCCGCCATCGCCGGCGCCCCCGCCGTCGCCGGCACCGGTCGCCCCGCCGCCCGCGACCATCGCCAATCGCGACGTGACGCCGCGGCCCGGCGAGGCGCCGAGCCACCACGTGTTGCGGCTCGCCAACGACGTACGGGTGCTGACCTACGCCCTCGCCTACCTGCAGCAGCGGCTCACCGAGGCGATCGAGGGACGCAACAGCGCGGCCACCGCCAGCGCCGCCGCCGAGCGCGAATGGGTGATCGCCCGCGGCGAGGTGCAGCGGCTGACCGGCGAGCTGCATCGGATCAGCGCCGAGGCGCACCAGCTTCAGCAGGCAGCCCTGGGCGCGAACCGCCAGGCCGAGCAGTGGGCCGAGCAGGCCCGGCAGGCCGAGCTGCGCCTGCACAACGGCCTGCAGGCCGCAAACGCCCACATCGCCGCGCTCACCGAGCAGGCGGCCGCGCTCGAGGCGGCCATCAACCAGCTTCGCCAGACGACCGCGCAGCAGCGGGCCGATCTCGAAACCGCCCGCCGCGAGCGCGACGCCGCCCGACAACGTGTCGCCGAGCTCGAAACCGACGCGAAGCGGGACAGCGGGCTCATCCATCCGCGGGCGAATATCGCCGCCGTGCGGATCGACTAGCCCGTTCGGGGTAGACGGATGTGCCGCCGGTTGCCGACAATCCCGTCATGACCGATTCGAGCGGCGAGGACGTTGCGCCGCGCTCGCTCGACATCCTGCCCGAGGTGACGCCGCCCAAGCGGGGTCGCGTCCGGAAGGCCGCGGCACCCCCACCGGAGCCGGAGGCGGCTCCCGCGCCGGTCGCACACGCCGTCGAGGTGACGCCGATGGCGCCGCCTGCCGCGGCGTCCGATGCGCCACCCCTGACCGGAGCACCGCCCGGATCCCAGCCCTCGGCACCGTTGAGCGAGGCCGGGAGCGCCGGAGCCGCTCGCCACAACCCTGACCCATTCCGGCCCGCGCCGGCAGTCCAGGAGGCTTCCCCCGTGACATCCGACGCGCCGGCAGTGCCGGCCGAGGTGTACCCCCCGTCGCCGCCTGCGGCCGCCGCGGAAGGCACGGCACCGCCTGCCGTCGCACCGCCGCCCGAGTCGGCCGCGACGGCGCCGGAAACCGAGAGCACGCCGGAAGACGCGCCGTCGCAGATCGACCACTCCGCCGGCGTACGCGCGTTGCAGGAAGCGTTCGCGATCGACGTGGCCGAACGCGAGGACCGCCACCGCGCCGAGGTGCGCGCGATGCAGCAGTCGTTCATGACCGACGTCGGCGCGCGCGAAGAGCGCCACCGCGCCGAGGTCCAGGTGCTCCACCAGCGCCTCGCCGCCGAGATCGCCGAGCGCGACGAGCGGCACCGCGGCGAGGTCGCGGCGCTGCAGCAGACCCTCGAGCAGACCCGCACGCAGCTCACCGACGTGACCTCACACCGCGACCGCGAGGCGCAGACCCGCGCCGCGCACGAGGTCGAGCTGGAGCGGCTGCGCACGGAGATCGACACGCAGGCCAGCGAGATCGCACGGCTGTCGGCGAAGTCCAGCGACCTCGCCAGCTCACTCGCCGCGACCCGGCAGCAGGCCGACCAGTGGAACGAGCGGGCCCGCCATCTCGAGGCCGAGCTCGCCTTCACCCGCGAGGAGGCCGAGAAGGCAGCGGCCGACGCCGCCGCGAAGTACGGCGCGAAGACGCGCGTGCTGGAGGACACCGAACGCAAGCTCGAGGACACGACGCGCAAGCTCGCGGTCGCCGAGGAGCGCGGCAACCGGCTGGCCGACCAGTCCGCCGCCCACGACGCCGCGGCGCAGCAGCTGCGCAACACCGTCGCGGAGCAGCGCGCCGAGCGCGAGCGCGTGACCGCGGAGCGCGACGAGGCGCGGCAACAGGCGGCGGAGTTCGAAGGACAGCTGCGCCGGGTGGAGTTCGAGGCGGAGCAGGCCGACGAGGAGGCCACCCGTCACCTCAACGAGGCCAACCGCAAGATCGAGGTCGCCGAGGAGCAGATCGCGCGCCTCGCCGGCCAGGTCACGGTGCACGAGGCGACGATCGAGGAGCTGCGTCGCGCCGCGGCGGACGCGCAGATCGAGATGAAGAAGGTCACCGTCGACCGCGACGCCGCGAAGCGGCGGGTGGCGACGCTCGAGACCGAGGTCGCGCGGCTGGAGCGCGAGACGACACCCGGGCTCATCACCGCCGACGACGCCGCGCCGAGCGAGGAGACGTCCGCTGCGGCCGAGCCGGCCGAGGCGGAGTCGACGTGGTCGGCACCCGAGCTCTCCTCCGACGTCGAGGTCTCCGACGAGCGCCCGCTTGCGTTGTCCTCCGACATCGACCTGCTGCCATGGCAGACCGAAGCGCTCACGGCCTGGGCGCGGGCCGGGCATCGCGGCGTCGTCGAGGCGGTGAGCGGCGCCGGGAAGACCGCGCTCGCACACTGGGCGATCGCGCTGGCGGTCGACGAGGGCATGAAGGTCCTCGTCATCGCGCCGACCCCGGAGCAGGTCGACGGCTGGTACGACGGGCTGCGCGCCGCGCTTCCGATCAACCGGGTCGCGAAGCAGACCGGCGCGAAGGACGAGCACGTCGGGTCGGCCGACGTCGTGGTGACGACCGCGGAGGACGCGGCGCAGCAGAACATCTTCGGCACGTCGTTCAAGGTCATGCTCGTCGCCGACCAGGTCCACACCCTCGGCACCCGCGAGGCGTCGAAGGCACTCGACCCGCTGTACTCGTGGCGGCTCGGCCTGTCCGCCGTCTACCAGCGCGACGACGCCGGCATCGCGACGTACCTCGACCCCTACTTCGGCCGGGTCAGCTTCCGGCTCGGCTACGCGCGGGCGCTGGCGGACGGCGTCGTCGCACCGTTCGAGCTCGCGATCGTGCCCGTATCGCTCAACACCGCCGAGCAGGCGGAGTACGACGCGCTGGGCAAGCAGATCGAGGAGCTCGCCACGCAGCTGGTGGGCGAGTTCGGGGTGCCGACGGAGCCGGCCGAGGCCTTCGAGTCGGCGGTCGAGACCTTGGCGGACGGGCGGATGGGACCACCGCGCACCACAGCGCGGACCTACCAGAAGGTCGTCGCGAAGCGCAGCGAGCTCGTCACGAAGGCCGCCGCGAAGGCGTCGGTGCTGAAGGCGCTCGCCGGGCACATCCGCGACACCGAGCCGGCGCTGATCTTCACGCAGTCGCAGGCCGAGGCGACCAGCCTGACGAAGCTGTTCGGCAACGAGCGGTGCCCGACGCGCTCGCTCAGCGGCGGCGGCGAGCGCAAGCTGCTCGGCCGGCGCAGCGACGACGCGCGTGACACCGACGACGTCCGGCTGGCTGCCGGCAGCGGCGACGGCGAGGCGACGCTCGGCCTCATCGTGGGGGCCAGCGGCGGCAAGCACCAGCTGGTGCAGCGCCTGGGCAGCATCATCGGGCGCGGCGCCGGGGAGCGGCCGGCCCGGCTGGTCGTCGCCTACGTCGAGGGCACGCCCGAGGACGACTACTCCGCGGCCGACGCGACGCTGACCGCGACGGTTGCGCCGTACGCCGCGCGGCAGCAGCGCTTCGCCGCCACCGAGCTGGTCGGGCTGCTGGAGTTCCTCACTGGCGTCGAGGAGCCGGCCGAGCCGGAGGACGACGCCGCCGAGTGACGGGATTGGCCGGCCGAGCCCAACGTAAGTAGCCGATCCCGGCCCGGTTTGCACAACCTGCGTTGGGCTCGCCCTGCTGGAGGGCCGGCGCGGGCGGTGCATCCGGTATGACCCGTTTGGGCGATCGCGGAATGTGACATCTACCGCGACAATTGGCGCATGGAGCAGGGTGGGCCTGACGCACCGGCGGTAGCACCGCCGGCCGCTCCCGCGACCGCGGCGCCGCATCCGCCGGGCATGGTGGAGGCACTCAAGGAGGCGTTCACCGCCGACACCGCGGAACGCGAGATGCGCCACCGCGGCGAGCTCGACGCGCTGCGGAAGTCCCACGCCGCGGACATCAACGCGCTCAACGATCAGCACGGCGCGCAGCTGCGCGCCTACCAGCAGTCTGTCGCCGCGGATGTCGCGACTCGCGACGAGAAGTTCCGCGGCGAGCTGCAGACGCGCCACCAGTCCTACCTCGCCGACGTCGCCGCGCGCGACGAGCACTACGCCGGCCAGCTGCGTGCGTTGCAGACCTCGCTCGGCGCGGTCCGTGCCCAGCTGGCCGCCGCCGAGGCGGCGCGCGGGCAAGAAGCGCAGGCCCGCGCGGCCTCGGAGACCGAGCTGGCCGCCCGTCGTACCCAGGTCGTCGCGCAGCACCTCGAGCTCGAGACCAAGACCGGCGAGGTCACGGCACTGACCACGCAGGTCGCAGAGCTGACGGCACAGGTCGCGGAGCTGACGCAGGCGCTTGCGGCCGAGCGAAAGGCGTCGGCGCACTGGAACGAGCAGGCGCAACGGCTCGCCGACAAGGTGCGCCAGGTCGTGTCGCAGTCGCACGACGCGGCGCTGCAGGCCGCCGGTCAGATCGCCGACGCGCACGAGGAAGCGGTCCGCCGCGGCGACCATCTCGAGGAGCAGGTCGCGCTGCACGAGGCGGCCGTCAACCAGCTGCGGAGCACGATCGAGCAGCAGCGGGCCGACCGCGACCAGCTGATGGAAGAGCGCCAGGCCGCGCGGACGCGGTGCGTGGAGCTGGAGTCGCAGCTGCATGCGCTCACCGCTGACGCGCGTCACCTCGCCGAGGGGCTGCAGCGGGTGCAGGCCGAGCGCGACGCCGAGCGGCGACAGCGCGAGACGGGCG
>JAICMG010000192.1 GCA_025929365.1 Frankiaceae bacterium | reverse complement strand
TGCTCGAGCGCGACGCCGTGCGGGGTGCCGAAGAGGCGCTCGAAGGCGCCCGGCGCAACGGCGCTGCCCTGGGGCAACAGCGAGAAGATTCCGCCCCCGTCGTTGTTGATCACGACGAAGGTGACGTCGGGCCGCTGCTGCGATCCGACGATCAGCCCGTTCGCGTCATGGAGCAGCGAGAGATCGCCGCACAGCGCGATCGTCGGCGAGTCGGCTCTCGCGACGGCCACACCGAGTGCGGTCGACACGAAGCCATCGATGCCACTCACTCCTCGGTTGGCGTACACGGTGATGTCGTCGCGTGGCTCCATGACGAGATCGAGGTCCCGGATCGGCATCGAGGAGCCGACCACGAGAGCGCCGCCCGACGGCAGGAGCCGAGCAACGTCCCTCGCCACCCGGGGCTCGTTGAGCCCGCTCGTGTCGAGGAGACGATCCAGGCGCGCGGCCGCGAGATCCGATCCGGCGACCCATCCGTCGAGCCAGCTGCGATCCGCACGATGGGCCGCGACGCCGATCTGGTCGAGCGCATCCGCTGAGGCCGGGATCACCTCGATGGCGGTTCGGGCCGGATTCCAGTTGCCGCCGTCGGGGGAGAGCACGACGTGGCGCACTGTCGCGAGCCAGTCCTGCAGCGCGCGCGACACCCCGACCCGGCCGACCACGACGACGAGGTCGGGCTGGTGGGCCTCGGCGAAGGTGCGGTCCCGCAGCAGAACGTCCGCGGCGCGAACCGCACAGGGGCCGCGGCGCGCATTGCTGTGCGGCTCCGCGATCAGCGGCCATCCCGCGCCCTCGCACCACCGCAGGACCGGGCCGGGGTCTCCCGCGACATCGCCGACGACGATGACACCTGCCCTGACGCCGTGGAGCAGTGTGGCCAGGCCGCCCGCCGCACCGGACTCGGCGCGGGTGCGCCGCACGGTGAGGCGGGGCGCATCCATGCCGAGATCGTGCGGGAACCCGATGCCGTCGTCGGTGGGCACGAGCGGCTCGCGAAGCGCGAGATTCAGATGGACCGGTCCCGCCGGTATGCCCTCACCGCCCGTGCCTGCGAGGACGGCGCGAAACGCGAGTTCGCGCCACTCCTTGACGGCTGAGGGCGAGGCCTCCGGCGCCGGCACGTCCGCGCCCCACCGCACCGCGTCGCCGTACAAGCCGCTCTGCGTGACGGTTTGGTTCGCGCCGATCCCGTGCAGCTCAACGGGGCGGTCGGCGGTGAGCACCAGCAGCGGGACCCTGGCGAGGTCGGCCTCCATCACCGCGCCGTGAAAGTACGTCGTGGCGGTGCCGGAGGTGCAGAGCACGGGGACGACCTGTCCGCTCGCCTTCGCGATGCCGAGGGCGAGGTACGCCGCGCTGCGCTCATCGATGCGGACGTGCACGTCGATGTCGGCATGCTCGAAGAGGGCGAGGGCGATCGGCGTCGACCGCGAGCCCGGAGCCACGACGGCGTGGCGCACGCCGAGGCGTGCAAGCTGGTCGACGAGGACGAGTGCGAACGCACGACCGGCGTTCTCAGCCGGCATCCAGCACCGCCTGTGCCGCCTGCAGTCGGCGGCGCCAGCCATCGCACGTGGTCGTGTCGGCGGCGACGGCATCGAGCGCCGCGGGATCTGGTGTCGCACGACGCACCGGCAGGGCACCATCAGCAGGCACCAGGGATCCTGTGCACACGTCGGCGTCGAGCAACGTCAGGGTGCCGAGGCCGCACGCGTACGGCAAGGCGGGCAGGGCCGCGGCGAGCGCCAGGCCTGCGGCGATGCCGACGGATGTCTCGACTGCGCTCGAGACCACGACCGGCAGCCCGCACGCCTCTGCGATCTCGAGACAAGCACGCACACCACCGAGCGGCTGCACCTTCAGCACGACGATGTCGGCCGCCTCGAGACCGGCAATCCGAAGCGGATCAGCGGCAGTGCGGACCGATTCGTCGGCGGCAAGTGGCACGTCGACCTTCCGGCGCAGGATGGCCATCGCCTCCAGCGTGCGCACCGGCTGCTCGGCGTACTCGAGGTCGAAGCGCGACAGCTCTCGCAGCGCAGTCGCTGCGGCGTCGACATCCCATGCGGCGTTGGCGTCGACTCGCAGCCCACCGTCGCCGCCGAGGGCATCGCGCACCGCCTCGACGCGCTCGATGTCGTCGGCGAGCGTCTGCCCTGCCTCGGCGACCTTGACCTTGGCGGTCCGGCAGCCTGAGGCCGCCACCATCGCGTGTGCCTGCTCGGCTCCGACGGCGGGCACGGCCGTGTTCACGGGGATCGATGACCTGACCGGCGCCGGCCACCCACTGCGTGCGGCTTCGAGCGCGGCGGCGAGCCAGCGAGCGGACACCGTTGCGTCGTACTCCGGGAACGGCGAGAACTCCCCCCATCCGGCCGGGCCCTCGATCAGCACTCCCTGCCGGCGGACCTGGCCGCGGAAGCGCACCTGCATCGGTATGTCGAACACGCGAATCGACCCCGCGGTCACCGGGTCAGCGCGGCTCACCTCACCAACAGACCTGTGGCCAGCAGCAATGAGACCGCGAGCTCCAAGCGACCGGCGCCGCCGAGCGCGGGGATCAGCGCCCGTCCGACGCCGCCGCCGCGCACGGCCGCAATCGGTTCGCGCGCGAGGGGCAACGCAAGCACGGCCAGCAACGGCCATGCCGATTGCGCCGCGACCGGCTCACCGATCACCGCGAGGCCGAGACCGAGACCGATCGCCCCGACGAAGAGCTGGCGAGTGCGTGCCTCGCCGATCCGGACCGCGAGCGTTCGCTTGCCGGCGATCGCGTCGGTCGGCACGTCACGCAGGTTGTTGACCACGAGGATCGCGACTGCCAGGACGCCCGTCGCGATGGCGGCAATCCAGGCGGTGGCCGGCAGACGGGCATGTTGCACGTAGGAGGACCCGAGCGTCGCGACCAAGCCGAAGAAGAGGAACACGAAGAGCTCGCCGAGCCCGGCCGATGCGTACGGCCGCGGGCCGCCGCTGTACCCGAGCAGCGCGACGAACGCAGCGGCGCCGATCAGCAGCAACCACCACGAGACCATCGCGGCGAGTGCGAGCCCGGCGCCTGCGGCGACCGTCATCGCGATGCCGATCGCGATCTGCATGGCGCGAGGGGTGACCAGGCCGCTGGCGACCGCGCGACGCGGACCTGCGCGTTGCACGGTGTCGACGCCGCGCACCCCGTCGAAGTAGTCGTTGGCGTAGTTGACGGCGATCTGAACCGCGAGGGCGACGACGACGACCAGGGCGAAGCGGGTGACAGACAGATGCGAGAAGCCCCCGTACCTGTGGGCGTCGTTGCCGGCGCCCGCGGCGGTGCCCACGAGGACGGGCGCAAGTGACGCGGGAAGGGTGCGTGGCCGCGCGGCCTCGACCCACACCGACAGCGGTGAGGGGCGCTCGTCTGCCACGGCCGGGTACTCCTGTCTGGGTCGCGTCTACCGTCTACAACGATGCCAGCCGCCGCTTCGCGCTCTCTCGTCAGCCTGGCGATGCCACCAGGTGAGGAGTTCGTCGCGGCGCTCGAGGCCGCCTGGGCGCGGGGCTGCGCCGTCCTCCCACTCGATCCGGCAATGCCTGCGGAGGCGCGCGAGGCCCTGGTCACGGCGATGCAGCCGCACGCCCCGATCGACGACGACGTCGCGCTGGTCATCGCAACCTCCGGCACGACCGGCGAGCCGAAAGGCGTCGAACTCACCCATGCCGCGCTCGACGCGGCTCACGAGGCCGTCCATGCGCGCATCGGCAGGGAGCCCGGCGACGTGTGGCTGTCCTGCCTGCCGTGGCACCACGTGGGCGGCCTTCAGGTCATGCTTCGCGCCCGGCGGTTCGGGATTCCGCTCGTCGTGCACGAGCGGTTCGAGGTGACCCGGTTCGCGGCGGCGGACGCGACGCTGACCTCGCTGGTGCCCACTCAGCTCGTCGCCTTGCTGGACGCGGGGGTGGATCTCTCGGGGCTTCGAGTCGTGCTGCTCGGCGGCGGCCCGGCCAGCGAGGCGCTGCTCGAGCGCGGTCGTTCTGCAGGGGTCCCGATCGTCACGACGTACGGCATGAGCGAGACAGCCGGTGGATGCGTGTACGACGGCCGGCCGCTTGACGGCGTCGCGGTCGCCATCCGCTCCGACGGGCGAATCGCACTGCGCGGGCCGATGCTGATGCGCGGCTATCGGCGCCGCCCCGACCTCACCTCCGCGGCCTTCGATGACGGCTGGCTCGTGACCAACGACCTGGGGCACATCGGCGAGGACGGCCGGCTTCGGGTACGAAGCCGCGCGGACGACGTCATCGTCACCGGCGGCGAGAACGTCGTCGCCGGTGAGGTCGCGCACGAGCTCCGACGCCATCCCGCGATCGACGACGCGGAGGTGGTCGGCGTGCCCGACGAGCGGTGGGGGTCGCGGGTCGTTGCGGTCCTCGTGTCCCGGGTGGAGCCCGCGCCGTCGCTCGCGGAGCTCCGTGAGTGGTGTCGCGGCAGGCTGCCCGCGTCTGCCATCCCGCGTGGACGGGTTGTCGTGGCGGCGATGCCGCGGCTGTCGTCGGGGAAGCCCGACCGGCTGGCGATCCGCCGGATGGCGGAAGCCGACGACGCGGGTCAGGCGGGCGCGCCCGCCAGCCATTCGGAGTCGCCGAGCTCGGCGCGGTAGATCTCGTCGGAGTGCGGCGGGCACGCGAGATCGATGAGCAGGGAGAGCGGGACGCCGTCGGAGAGCAGGCGCAGCGCGATGTCGAACTCGCGCCGGCCGCTGCTCGTCAAGCGGTTGTGATCCATCACCGACTGGTCTACCCCGAACTTCGTCACGCTAAATGTCGGCAGTCGGGTGATTGTTTCCTAGTGGGCGAGCCGACCGAGGGGTCC
>JAICMG010000183.1 GCA_025929365.1 Frankiaceae bacterium | reverse complement strand
GCTCATCACCGACCCCGACGACGGGCACCTGCTGCACTACGGCACCAAGACCTACCTCGTGCCCCCGCCGCTCGCCGACCACCTCATCGCCCTGCACCAGACCAGCGTCGGCCCGCACGGCGCGGTGCCGGCCGCCGGCTGCGACATGGACCACAACCTCCCCCACGACAGCGGCGGCGCCACCGACCCGGACAACAACTCCCCCCTCGACCGACGATGGCACCGAGCCAAGACCCACGCCGGCTGGACCTACCTCAAGAACAAAGAGGGAACGGTCGACTGGACCAGCCCGAGCGGCCTCACCGAGCGTGTCCACCCGCACGACTACCGGCTCGGTCCGTAAGATCGGGCGCTTGAACCGACACGAGTTCCTCAGCGGCGTGCACGACCGCCTGCGGCCCCGTTCCTACCTCGAGATCGGCGTGAACGACGGGCGCAGCCTCACCTTGTCGCGCGCCAAGACGATCGCGGTCGACCCGGCGTTCAAGGTCACCTCCGAGCTGGCCTGCGACCTGCAACTCGTCAAGGCCACGAGCGACGACTTCTTCGCACGGCCCGATCCGCTCGCCTGGTTTCCGCGGAAGGCGCCCGACCTGTCGTTCATCGACGGCATGCACCTGTTCGAGTTCGCGCTGCGCGACTTCATCAACTGCGAGCGCAATAGCGAACCCAGCGGCGTGATCGTGCTGGATGACATGTTGCCGCGCTCAGTCCATGAGGCGGCGCGTGACCGCTACACCGACGCCTGGACCGGTGACGTCTACAAGGTCGCCGCCGTCCTGGAGCGCAACCGGCCCGACCTCACCGTGGTACCGGTCGACACGACGCCGACCGGTGTTGTCCTCGTCGTCGGTCTCGACCCCACCAACCGGACGCTCAGCGAGCGGTACGACGAGATCATCGCCGAGCACGTCTACGAGGATCCGCAGCTCGTGCCTGACGACGTCCTGCACCGAAAGAGTGCCGCCGACCCTGACGCGGTGCTGCGCTGCTGGGTCTGGACAGCGATCATCGAGCGGCGCGCGGCCGGCGGTCCGCTCAGCGCGGATGCACGCGCTGCGCTCGCCAAGCTTCGGGGTACGGCGGACTACACCCTCAACCCGCCGGAGCCGAAGCCGTGGCCGCCGCCGAAGAAGAAGGGCGCGAAGAAGGCCGCCGCCAAGAAGCGCCCGAAGCACCGCATCTGGGGGCTGTAGCCGGGCCGACCACCCGCGGCGACTACGACGCGGTCGAGCTACCCGACCGGGAGCGGCTCCCCCATCACCATGTCGCCGTCCGGACCGATGTCATAGACCTGCAGGCCGGCCTCGACGTTCGGTGCGTCCGCTCCGAAGGCCACCGCGACCTTGTTCGCGGAGTTCCGCATCACGTCGAGCACGAGCTCAACCAGCTGAGCGTCGGTGAACATCTCGCGAGCACGCTCCACCGTTGCCGCACCGAGGTCGTCCGGCCGGATGATGATCGCCTCCGTGATTCGTAACGCGACCTTGTGGCGCTCGGCGAGGTCGCTGTCGGCAAAGCTGTCGATCTTGTCGTAGACCGCCTCGTCGCCGCCGGCTTGCATCGCCGCGCGCGTTCGGAGCGACTTGCAGAGCCGGCAGTTGTGATGCCGGGCCACACGCAGCCGCACGAGCTCTGTGGTCAGCGGATCGAGGCCGGTGAGCAGCGCGACCGCCCGCAGGAAAGGGTCGAAGCTGAGCGGCTCCGCGGAGCCGGCATGCGGCGGCCGCGACCGGACGTCTGCGCCGAACAGCCGGCTGAGGACGAGGTCGGAGCGCAGGCCGAGATCGATCACCCACATCGATTTCACGAACGGCACGAGATCGTCGCCAATCCGAGGGACGAGTGACGTGAGATCGACGCCCGTGACGTCCACGACGAACTGCTCCGCGAAGTCGCCGACCGGATCAGGCGCCGAAGGCGGCTGCCATGGCTGCATGCCGAGCGTCATCGCGACTCGTTGGCGCGCCAGCCTCGCGACCCCGGCCGGCAGCATCGCCTCGACATCGGCGTCGAGCGCACACAGCAGGTCGTACGCCTGCGGGGCGTGGATCGCGCGTGGGTCCGAGTTCGGCACCCGCCCACCATCGCACGGATGCCTAATGTCTCGTCGTCGCCCCCGTCCAGGCGCCTGGCTGCGAAAATGGACACCATGGCGAGCACGGTTGGTCTTTGCATGATCGTTAAGGACGAGGCGCACGTGATCGAGCGGTGCCTGACGTCGGTCCGTCCGTTGATCGATACATGGACCATCGTCGACACGGGGTCGAGTGACGGGACGCAAGATCTCATCCGCAAGCTCATGCAGGGGATCCCCGGCGAGCTGCACGAGGCAAAGTGGGTTGACTTCGCCCACAACCGCAGCCAGTCCGTCGAGTTCGCCCGCGAGCGTGCCGACTACAGCCTCATCATCGATGCGGACGAGGTGTTTGAAGCACCTGAGGGCTTCACTTGGCCGGAGCTCACCGCTGACGTCTATGCCCTGACCCACCAGGTCTTCGAGACGACGTACTGGCTCGAACGCCTCATCGCGAACAGACTGCGCTGGCGGTACGTCGGCGTCCTGCACGAGTACCTCGAATGCGACCGAGCAACCGAGCGCCAGCGAATCCACGGCCCGCGGGTAGTGGGGCACTACGACGGAGGCCGCAGTCAAGGCGTGACGGTCGTCGAGAAGAACCTGCGAGATGTCAGAACCCTGGAAGAGGCGCTCGTTCATGAGCCGAACAACGCGAGGTACCAGTACTACCTCGCCCGCTCGTACCGCGGCGCCGACCAGTGGGACCTCGCCATCCAAGCGTTCAAGCGGCGCATCACGATGGGCGGCTTCGACGAGGAGATCTTCGACTCGCTGCACGCAATCGCACAGATCCACGTGCAGATCGATTCCGACCCGCAGATCGTGATCTCGAGCTTTCTCGAGGCCTATGAAGAGCGACCCACCCGGGCCGAGCCGCTGTGCTGGCTTGCGAAGTACCTGCGCGAGCACAAGCGGTTCGAGCTGGCCCGCCTCTTCGCTGCGCGGGCGGCTGAAATACCCAGACCCCCCAGCGACGTCCTGTTCGTCGACGAGAGCGTCTACCTCTGGCGCAGCGACGATGAGCTCGCTGTCTCCTCGTACTGGACCGGCAACTACGACGAGTGCGCGGCGCTGTGCCGGGAGCTGCTGGCGAGTAGCGACCTGCCGGAGAAAGAGCGTGCAAGGGTCACCGAGAACCTGCGCTTCGCAGAGGAGAAGCTGGCCTGACCGCGGCCGCCTAGGGCACGTGCTTGTTCGAGTAGATGACGAGCCCGGGCTGGTGGTAGGTCAGCGTGAAGTGCGCATCGAACCAGGCAACCTGATCCGGTGGCCAGGGCATCACGTCTGAGTTCTGCGCGACTTCGACCAGGAAGTCGGCTTCGGTCAACCAGTTGCGCCACTTGAGTTCGAAGCTCGGCGGCACCGGCCCGGTGTAGGGCGGGAGGTGCGCTTCGTCCGTGGCGACCCATGTGCCGTACGGGTCGACCACGTCGGGACAGGCGCCGTCGGCGGCGAAACGGTTCGCAACGAGCGCGTCGCTCACCTGGTCGGACACGACGCACGCACCTTTGGGTATGAACGTGTCGATGACTTCCCGTGGATCGAAGGCGCCCGCCAGCAACGTCCGCGCGTACGACACCTGTTCCGGGACCACCAGCCCCGCAACGACAACAGCGAAGGCCGCGGGCAGAGCCGGAAGCGCCAGCCAGGCGAATCGCGGCCGGCGAGCGACGCGGTCGCGAATGCGGACCAGCGAGGTCGAGAACAGCAGCACGTAGAAGGTGGCGGGGAAGTACGCGTAGTGCTGGTACATGTCGCGGGACCGGAACATCACCGCCGAGCTCGCGATCACGACGCCGACGAGGAACAACTCGAACCGGGTAAGCGAGGTGCCGGCCTGACCAAGCGCGAATGCGACCACGGCAACGAAGAAGACGGCCAGGAGTAGAGCCAGGCCGGGCCCGGCGTGCAGCACGTGGAGCCCCCCGAGGCCCGACAGCTGGATGAGGCGGCCGTCGACGGAGATCGGAGCCGCGCCGGGCATCGTGCGGCTGAGCTGGTCTCCGATGATCTGGTGGACGAAGCCATACGGCGCGGCGGCGAAGAACGGCAGGCACGGGATCGCGAAACCGGCTGCCGCACCGATCGCCAACGGTTTGACCATCCTGTCCCAGCGCGGCACACACACGAGAAGGGCGACCACGACGACGAGGACGCCCCAGATCTTCATCGTCGTGGCGAGACCGAAGAATGCACCCGCCCACATCAGTCGCCGCGGCGAGGCGAGCCGGCCGGCCGGAAACATCGCGATGACACCGAGCAGGCAGAACAGCACGAGGAACGGCTCGAGAATCAGGCTGTGGTCCGCGTCGGCGGCCAACGGGTAGCAGGCCATGAGGATCGAGGCGAACCACGTCGCTGCAATCCCGCGGTGTCGCACCGCCTTGCCCACGAGGAAGACGTTCGCCACCACGACGGCGTCGGTCAGCAGTCGAACCATCGCAAGACCGGCGAGCGTGCCGGTCAGCCGGGACAGCAGGGCAATCGGAAGCAACAGCAGAGGCACGCCGGGCGGGTGCAAGAGGACGAAGTCCTTGTACGGCATCGCGCCGTGGACCAGCCGGACGGCCGCTCCGAAATAGACGCCGTCGTCGTAGCCCAAGCCGTTGTACCCGTGGACCCCGAGCAGCGCGTTCGGCAAGGTCAGCTGGTAGATGCACACCGCGAGCGCGACCGCCATCGGCCCGAAGACCGCGAGCGAGTCACGCCCCCGACGCAGTCCCATCGAAGCCAGGGTAGTGGCCCAGCAGCCCGGCCGCCGGTGGCGGGTGACGGTTGGAGGTAGGCGAAACCGGATACATGTCGGTCATGACGTCGGCGTGGGGACTGTTGGTGTTGCTGTTCCTTCCGGGGCTCTTCGGCCTCGTGGTGCTGATGAACTGGCTGGAGGTTTACTTCACCTGCCGGCTCGTGGCCGACGAGGTCGCAGTCGCGTGGCACTCGACGGACTCGGTCGACGACCTCGAGGCGAAGGTCGGGCGCATCGTCGAGCGGGTGATGGCCAACCCCCGCTAGGCGAGGCCTATCGGGCAGGACACGCCGGTTCCACCGATTCCGCAGTAGCCGTTCGGGTTCTTCGCGAGGTACTGCTGGTGGTAGTCCTCCGCGTAGTAGAACTCCCCCGCCGGCGCGATCTCGGCGGTGATCTCGCCGTACCCCGCGGCCGCGAACGACGGC
>JAICMG010000058.1 GCA_025929365.1 Frankiaceae bacterium | reverse complement strand
TCGGCGGCGACGATCGCCTGCTTCATCACCAGGGGGATCTTCGAGCTCGGCACGGGGTGCTCGATCTGCGGCGAGTGAATGGTCGCGAAGGCTTGCCCGGTCGAGTCGAGCAACAGGACCGACTTCGGTGGCACCGGCTGGAAGTTGTAGTTGAGCGGTGCCGCGAGCAGCCCGGCGCCGAAGCTCACAATCGCCACGACGACCGCAAGCGCCAGCCAGCCGAGCACCTGCCGGCGCCGGCGGCGGACATGGGCCGCACGCCGCCGCCGAGCGGCAATCGCTGCGGCAGCGCTGCGCCTCATCTGCACGGCGCCAGCCACGCACTAATCCTATGGAGTGACGGAGCGCAGATCCGTCTCGGTTGGGGCGGGGGGCGGGGCGGTGGACGTCCTATGGAGTAACGGATCGCAGATCCGTCTCCCTTGGGGCGGGCGCGGGGTGACTAGGCCGATGACTAGTCAATAAATGGCCCGGATTCGCCATGGTCGCGTCCACTTCGCCCGGTGTGTCATGACAGAGGCGTTGATCGGACGTCGCGGGGTCGCGACACGGTGGCGGACAAAAGGGGCAATACGTGCAGTCCTGGGCGATGGGTGGGCGCCAGCCCCTGAGCTCACACGGGATTGCCGAGCTCCGGCTCGCGCTGGCGGTCGCCCGCGACCCGATGGCGGGTGGCCCGCAGGAGCGCGTGTCCTACCGGTCGATCCCGCGGCCGCGCGCCGCCTCCCGCACGGCGGCACCGGTCGGAACCCTCTCCCGTGAGCCCCTCCAGAACGGCCCACAGACTCCGCCACGCATCCCCAGCCCGTCGCCGCCGGCCGAACCGACGAGCCAGCAGTCGACCATCCTTTCCGCGGTCCGCCGGGCCCAGGAGGGCGACGGCGAGGCGTTCGGCGAGCTGTACGACGCGTACGTCGACCTCGTGCACCGCTACATCTCGCACCGGGTCGGCAACCACGCCCTCGCCGAGGACCTCACCAGCGAGACGTTCCTTCGGGCGCTGCGGCGGATCGGCACCTTCACCTGGCAGGGTCGCGACTTCGGCGCCTGGCTGGTCACGATCGCCCGAAACCTCATCGCCGACCACTTCAAGTCCAGTCGCTACAAGCTCGAACAGTCCACCCCCGAGTTCGTGGAGACCGGCGCCGAAGGCAGCGCCGACGGCCCCGAGAACGAGGTGCTGACCGGCATCACCAACTCGGCCCTGCTCGCGGCCGTCCGCAAGCTGGGACAGGAGCAGCAGGAGTGCATCGTGCTGCGGTTCCTGCAGGGCCTGTCGGTAGCGGAGACGGCCGCCGTCCTCGGCAAGAACGAAGGGGCCGTCAAGGCCCTGCAGTACCGCGCGGTCAAAGCCCTGGGCCGCCTGCTCCCCGCGGATCTGGTCGCATGACGACCCGTAGCCCGCGCCGACCTCACTCGTTGAAGGGGTGTGAGGACGTATGAGCACCCGTACTGCTGAGCGCTTCGCGCAGCTGGTCGATCTCGACGTCCCGTCGCCGTACCTCGACGGCGGGGACGCTCGGATGCGTCCGGCTGTCGTGCTGACGGCGGCCCTCCGCTCAGCCGCCCACACCGCTTCCCCCGCGCCGCTGTCGGCCGAGGCACGGCTGGCGATGCGGCAGCGGCTCGTCGCGGCCGCGAGTGTCCCGGCGGTCGCGTCCCGCGCTGGCAGCACTGCTTCCCTGCTCTCGCCGGCAGTCGCGTCCCGCGCCAAGCAGGCCAGGCATGGGCTTCGCCGACGCATGTCGGCGGTGGTCGGCTCCGCGGTCATCGTGACCTCTTTCGCCGGCGTCGGGGTCGCTGCGGCGCACTCGCTGCCCGGCAGCCCGTTCTACGACATCAAGCGCGCCACGGAGCACGTCCAGCTGTGGCTGGCCTCCGGCCCGACCGCCAAGGGCGAACGGCACCTGGAGTTCGCCCGCACGCGGCTGGCCGAGGCGCGCGCGCTCGGCGGCAGTTCCCGCTACGCCGCCGCCACGCTCAGGGCGATGAACGAGCAAACCCGCTCGGGGAGCTCGGACCTGCTCGCGGCGTACCGCTCCACCGGCGCCACCGAGCCGCTCGCCCAGCTCGTCTCCTTCACCCGCACCCAGTACGCCTCGCTCGAGCGGTACGGCGAGACGGTCCCGGTCCGCCTGCAGGCCCAGACCTTCTACTCGATGACGCTGCTGGTCGGAGTGGCGCAGGACGTCCGATCGCTGAGCGGCACCACCTGCCTGACCTGCATCCTCACCGGAGCGAACCCGCACTCGACGCCCACCCCGGGCTCGCGCGGCTCGACGAGCCCGGCACCGAGCGTCTCCACGCCACAATCCGGCCCATCCGGCACCGCGCACACCCCCGGCGGCGTGGTGCCCACCGGGATCCTGCCCTCGCGCCTGCCCACGCAGATCCCGACGCAGATCCCGACCAAGCTGCCCTCGCTGCCGCCGTTGCTGCCCGGCCACAAGGGCGACCAGTCCAAGCCGCTACCGAAGCTCTCGCCCCTGCCGGGGATCAGCGCCATCAAGGGCCTGCTCGGCCGCTAGCGAGCCGCGCCGGGCCCGCCAGGTCGTGCCCGGCCACCCGGGCATCCTGCCTGCCCTCGGCCGCGCCCGGGCAAGATCATCGACACCCTCCATGGCGTGTCTGAACGGATTTCGCGATTTTTGTCCAGTTCGCCCTCTAATCTGCCGAACACCAGCAGCATGGAGCGGGCTAAAACGGGGCGTCACTACCGGGCAGGTCGCTCGTTGTACGCGGTTGACGGCGACGGCCGTCTGCCAAAGCGCATGGATCGGAAAAGCGCTCCCTTCGCGGCGGCAGCAGAAACTTCCGGTAACCGCCGGACCTATGGAGGTAATGGCATGCCCAGCATGAGAAGGCGCCGCGGCGCAGCGCTCGGCGCGCTCGCTCTGGCCAGCACCACGACGTTGGCCGCTGTGGCCGTCGCCTCGCCGGCGGCAGCGGCCACCCACAAGGCCCCGGCGTACTACGCCGGACAGGCGCAGGGGAACGCCCTCGGGCTCAACATTGACCTGCCGGTCAAGCTCCCCCTGCTCCCGAACCCGCTCAGCCTCAACCTGATCCACCTTCAGGGCAAGGCAGTCCACGACCCGCTGCACCTCGCGGGCAACACCTCAGCGATCGCGACGTCCACGGCCAGCCTCGTGACGGGCAGCCTCGTCGACACGCTGGCGAACACGCTTCACGTCAACCTCAACCGCACTGTCTCCGTGGCGCTGAACACCGTGTCCCACGCCGAGACCTCGCTGCTCGACATCCCGGCCAAGCCGCTCGCGGATCTGTCGATCGGTGACCTGGTCGCCAACCTCGTCAAGTCGACCGACGCGACGAACTCGGCCGCCAAGACCATCGCCGCGAACATCGGTACGGGCAACGACCTGCTCGGCGCCCAGACCGTCTCGCAGATCCAGAACCTGCTCAACTCGACGAACCTGACGACCACGTTGCAGAACACGGTCAACCAGGTGCTGTCGACACTGCAGAACGTCACCCAGAACACCCCGGTCGTCGGCGACGCCGTCACGACCGTCACCAACACCGTCAACGCGGTGCTGGCGAAGGTGACGAACCTGATCAACCACCTCGGCACCACGCCGCTGGTGAGCCTGGTCGTCCACGACACCCACCAGGGCGTGACACCGTTCTCGAACGGCGTCCAGTCCAGCAGCAGCATGGGCCTGGTCGACGTGAACGTCCTCGGTGGCCTGCTCTCGATCGAGGGCTTCCACAACTCGGCGACCGCGTTCGCGAACGGCATTGCCGGTCAGGCGAAGGCGAGCGTCTCGGGCACGAAGCCGCTGATCAAGATCAACGCGGCGGACGCGCTCTGCGCGCAGCTCGACACCAACGGCATCAGCCTGTGCAACGTTGACGGTCTGGGCCTGCCGGCGTCGATCACCTCACAGATCAACGGCCTGCTGAAGACCCTCTCCGACGTGATCAACCAGATCACCTCGAAGATCCTCAGCGGTGTCCCGCTGATCAGCGAGACCCCTGGTTCCACCCACGCGTCGGCCGACGGCAAGAGCGCTACCGCGATCGCCCCGTCGTACAACATCTCGGTCGGCCACCTGCTGACCGTGACCCTCGGCAACGGGGTGTCGGCGTCGGCTGCGGCGCTGCAGAACAAGCCGCAGAGCGTCGTCGTGCTGAACCACCCGGAGACCACCCCGCACCTCCCCAACACGGGTTCCAACTACCCGCTGATGGGCGTGCTGGCCATGTCTCTCCTCGGGATCGCCGCGATCGTTCGCCGGCGCCTGATGTCTCACTAACAGACGCAACTGTTAGGGCCCCGGCACCGCAAGGTGTCGGGGCCCTTTCACATGTGCCTTCATATGCACCTCAGTCTTCGGGTATGCCCTCGGTCGCGCCGCAACGCGCCAAGGGAGGGACAACGTGCCTAGGCTGATCGACATGGCAGGGCGATCGCGCTCGCGCGACAGTGCGGTCCAGGCCGGCCTTGCGTCTGCAGCGGTCGCCGAGGTCGAGGCATCTCTCGCCGTCCCGCTCGACCCGCACGTCGCCGGCTTCTTCGACGTCGACAACACGATGATGCAGGGCGCGTCGATCTACCACTTCGCGCGCGGCCTCGCGGCCCGCGACTTCTTCACCTGGCGCGACCTCGCCGCCTTCGCCTGGAAGCAGGTGGCCTTCCGCATCAAGGGCGTCGAGGACCCCGCCCACATGGAGGAGGCCAAGCAGGCGGCGCTGAGCTTCGTCGCGGGGCACAGCGTGGCCGAGGTCGTGGGACTCGGCGAGGAGATCTACGACGAGCTGATGGCCGAGCGGATCTGGTCCGGCACCCGTGCCCTCGCTCAGCTCCACCTCGACGCCGGGCAGCGGGTCTGGCTGGTCACGGCAGCGCCCGTCGAGCTCGCGTCGCTGGTGGCCCGCAAGCTCGGCCTCACCGGAGCGCTGGGGACCGTCTCAGAGGTCAAGGACGGCTACTACACCGGCCGGCTCGTCGGCGAGCCGCTGCACGGCCCGGCGAAGGCCGAGGCGATCGTCGCGCTAGCGGAGAAGGAAGGCCTCGACCTGTCGCAGTGCTCGGCGTACTCCGACTCCGCGAACGATCTCCCGATGCTCTCGGAGGTCGGCCACCCGGTCGCGGTCAACCCCGACGCGACGCTGAAGCGGATCGCGCGCGAGAACGGCTGGGAGATCCGCGACTTCCGCACCGGCCGGAAGGCCGCGAAGATCGGCGTACCGGCCGCAGCAAGCGCCGGCGCGGTCGCTGGCGGCATCGCCGTGGGCCTCAGCATGCGCCGGAAGCGCTCCTGAGGGTTGTGCAGACTTTCCGGCGTCAGGACAGGCGGATTCACCGCACACGTCCCTCCCACGACCACTTCGGGATCGTGAGCCCGTCGGGCACATCGTCGGCTGAGTCCTCGTAGCGCGCCATCGTCGCGGTCGTGGCCCACGCGAAGTAGTCGTGCAACGCATCGCGCCAGCTGCGGCTCGGTGATCCCCACCTCGGCCAGTGCCTACCCGCGCGGTGGGCTACTTGCTCGCCGCGCCGGGCTGCCGGCCCAGGAAGGCGACCAGCCGGTCGATGGCAGGCGCATCGTCGCGAGTCGGCTCGGCCGTCTTGAACCGTCCCGGCCGCGCCTCGTCACTGAGCTGGCCACGAACGAACCGCAGCGCATCTTCAGCCGCGTCCTCCGGCAGCCCAACCACTTGCCCGGTTGCGCGCGCGATGTCCCACCCATGCGCAAGCAGGTCGTACAGCCGGATCTGCAGGCGCTCCGCACCGGTTGCGCTGCCCATCGGACTGACGAAGGATCGTTCGAGCACCCCAGGCTGCTCGAACGCCTGCACCAACGCTGCGCTGGTCTCTCTGAAGCCGGCCGCGAGCTCGTCGACCGAAAGCTCATCGCCGCGCTGCGGAGGGGCTTCGCCCGCGAGCATCGCCGCGAACACCCGGTTCATCCCGACCAGATGCTCGACCACCCGGCGTACATCCCACTCCTCGCACGGCGTCAGGTCCGACCATTGGTCGGCACGAACGTTGCTGATCAGCTCGTCGACGGCCGCGAGTGACCGGCGTAGCTGGTCCAGCGATGAGTCCGGCACCTCAACCCGCACGGATCTCTACCAGCGTCAGCTGGTTGCCGTCGGGGTCGGCCAGCTTGGACTCGACGCCGACCGTGCCGACCGGCTCGACCGGACCCGGCTCGACTCCGCGGGACCGCAATGCCGCAACCTCCGCCTCGAGATTCGCGACCGCGATCGTCAGGGCGCTGTGGCCGGCGTTCGCGTCGATCTCCGCGACGACGACACCGGCGAACGGGTAGTCCGCGGTCAGGTCAGAAGAAGACACTGCGGCGCGCTAGCAGCAGCTTGTAGAGCGTCTGCTGGATCGTCTCGCGCACCTGGTCGGTGAGGTTGAAGACGAGCATCGGGTCGTCCGCTCCCTCGGGACCGATCTTGTCGGTCTCGATCGGCTCGCCGAACTCGATGATCCATTTCGACGGCAGCGGCAGCAGCCCGAGCGGACCGAGCAGCGGGAAGAACGGCGTGATCGGGATGTAGGGCAGCCCGAGCGCCCGCGCGAGCGTCGGGATGTTGCCGACGAGTGGGTAGATCTCCTCGGCGCCGACGATCGAGCACGGAATGATCGGTACGCCGGCCCGCAGCGCCGCGGAGACGAAGCCGCCGCGGCCGAACCGCTGCAGCTTGTAGCGCTCGCGGTAAGGCTTGCCGATTCCCTTGAACCCCTCGGGCCATACGCCGACCAGCTCACCGGCCTTCATCAGCCGCTCGGCGTCCTCGTTGCACGCGAGCGTTGCCCCGGACTTGCGCGCCGCGGGCGCGACGATCGGCAGCGTGAAGACCAGGTCCGCCGCGAGCATCCGCAGGTGGCGCTTCGCGGGGTGGTGGTCGTGCAGCGCCACGGTCGTCATCGCGGAGTCGACCGGAACCGTGCCGGAGTGGTTCGCGACGATCAACGCGCCGCCGGACGAGGGCACGTTGCCCATGCCGCGCGCCTCGATCCGGAAGTACTTCTCATACAGCGGGCGCAGCACGGGCAGGATCAGCGAGTCGGTCAGATCCGAGTCGAACCCGAAGTCATCGATCGGGTAGTCACCGGTGATGCGGCGCCGCACGAAGGCAAGCGCACCGGCCAGCTTTCGCTCGAGGTCGGAGGCCTCGGCCGGCGGCGCGACGGGGTCCAGGACCGCGTCACCGGCCGGCGGAGCCTTGTCGGACTTGCGTCGGCGGGGTGACTCCGAGCGGCCGTCGAGCGGGATGACACGAGCCTCAGGCACGGGCGACACCTCCCGCCAGCGCCAGTGCGGTCCGGCCCACTGCCTCGATGCGGTCCGGGTCGATGATCCGCGACAGCCCGGTCCCGACGACGAAGTCCTCGAAGGCGCCGGCGGTGTCGAAGCGCGGTTCGTAGCCGAAGTCGGCGCGCAGCCGCGTCGTGTCCACCCCGCGGCCGAACTGCAGGAAGGCCAGCTGCTCCGGCGAGAAGTCGACGAGCCCGGTACGCCGGAACATCGACCCGACCAGGGAGACCGCGGGTGACGGGAAGCCGAAGCTGGTGCGCCCCGCCCGCCGAATCGCCTGCGACAGCAGCAGAACGCCGTCGCCGGCCACGTTGAAGGTGCCGCGGTGGTCCTCGGCGACCGCTCGGCGCAGCACCTCGAGCCCGTCGTCCACGTGAACGAACTGCAGCCGGGGGTCGAACCCGAGAACGGTCGGCACCACGGGGAGGGAGAAGTAGCGGGTCAGCGGGGTGTCGATGCTCGGCCCGATGAAGTTCGCGAACCGCAGCAGCGTGACGTCGACATCGGGACGGCGCCGGCCGAGGCCACGCACGTACCCCTCGACCTCGACCGAGTCCTTCGCGTAGCCGGAGCGGGGCAGCCCGCGCGGCTCCATGTTCTCGGTGAACAGTGCCGGGTCGCGCGAGGACGAGCCGTACACGGCGGTCGTCGACTTCACGACGAGCTTGCGGACGCTCGGCGCCTTCTGGCATGCCGCGAGGAGCTGCATCGTGCCGATGACGTTGATCTCTTTCATCGCCGTCCGGCCACCCGCGCCGAACGGCGTCGCGATCACGCTCATGTGGACCACGGTGTCGACCTGCGCGGACGCGATGACCTTGGCGATGATCGGGTTGCGGATGTCGGCGCGGACGAACTCGGTACGGCCCACATCGGTGCGTGGGGGCACCACGTCGACCCCGATCAGGCGCTCGATCGACGGGTTGGCGGACAGCTCAGCCGCCAGTCGCCCCCCGAGGTATCGGGAGACGCCCGTGACCAGCACAACCCGGGCGCTCACGGACAAAAGCCTACGTTCACGGACAGTGCCGGCGAAGCCGGCTGGAGATCATGGCCGGCGGGCCGGGTCGGCGGACGTCGATTGCGGCAGCCGGGCGACGACGATCGGCTCCCCGCGGCTCACCCTGAGCTCAGCGCTGGCATGTCCGGCGTTCACCGCCAGCATGACCGCCCGGAACGAGTCCTCGCACAGCGTGAGCCGGCCTCTGGCGACGTCGCCGTACGTCGCGGTGAACGGCACCGTGAAAGTCCGGCCGTTGCACCGCACCTCGACGGTGTCCCCGAAGCGCATGCCAGCGGCTTCCAGGGCAGCCCGGTCGACGTTCAGCGAGACGTTGCCGAAATGGTCGACCAGGCTGACCTCGGCATGGACGTGGTCGTCGTCGACCTCGACCCCGCGGGCGGGAAGAGTCGTGAGCGAGTCCGGCTTGATCTTCGGACCAACGTCAGCGATCGGCGTACCCGCCGCCAAGTGTGCGGCGACGGGCGCGAAGACGTCGCGACCGCGGAACGTCTTGTGCACCGACTCCCGCCAGAGGGCAGGGTTGACGAGCTCGTGGGCAAGCTTGGCGCCCCCGCGCTCGGCCCACGCCAGCGAGAGCAGACCGTTGTCGGGCCCTACGAGAAGCGAGCCGTCCCCGGTCTCAACGACGACGCCACGAGTCGAGCCGCCCTGCATCGGGTCGACCAGGGCGAGGTGCACACCGACCGGAAGGTACGGGATCGCGGCGGCCAGGCTGGCCGCACCCTGCTCGACATCCTGCGCCGTGATCTGGTGCGTGACGTCGATGATCTGCACGTGTGGCGCGATCTGCGCGATGACGCCCTTGCAGACGCCGACGAAGACATCGTCGAGGCCGTAGTCCGAGGTGAAGGTCAGCCAGTCATAACGCGTCGGCGTCGTTGCGGACTGCTTGCTCTCAGACCGCGGCATCGCGCCTCGCTTTGCCGGCTACTTCTTGTTGCGACGCTGGACGCGGGTCTTCTTCAGCAGCTTGCGGTGCTTCTTCTTCGCCATGCGCTTGCGCCGCTTCTTGATGACCGAACCCACGGAAGACCCTTCTCGTACCGGCGATTGCTTCTGGGAACCGGCGGTGCGGTGTCATCGCGTCCGGTCTTGTGTTGAGGCTACCCGGCCTCGACGAACGAGTGCTGAAGGTAGTTGTGCACGGCCTGCTCCGGGACCCGGACGGACCGGCCCACTCGGACTGCCGGCAGCGTGCCGGCGTTGACGAGCCGGTACACCGTCATCTTGGAGACGCGCATCACCGACGCCACCTCAGCGACAGTCAGGAAACGCAACTCACCGAGCCGCTCGGCATCCGTGGCCATGCGACAACCGCCCTTCCACGCTGCGGCGCGCCGGCTTCCCCTCCGGCGCAGGCACCGCGCACGTGCTCAAGGCGAGACTGTATCGGCTGAGACAGCACCGCGTCACTGTGACTGCTGAGACGTTGACCCGTTCGGCTTAGTGGTCTATTGGGCGGGTTTGCGGATCACACCGGTGTGACTCAGCCGTGCGGCGTGGGCCCCGAAGTCCTGCCTCGACAGCGAGCGGACCGTGGCGATCGACGATCCGCCGAGCGATGCGCGTCCCGCGCTGTCGAGTACGACGCTGCGCAGCCGCCCGCCCTCGAACTGACCGGTCGGCGACAGGGAGACCTGCAAGATCGCCGACTCCGACAGGATTCCGCCGCCGCCGAAGTTGTGGAAGTTCGCGAAGTTCCCGAGGCTGTAGGCGATCAGGTGACCGCGGTAGAACTGCATGCCGCGAAGCACGTGCGGGCCGCTCGCGATCACCAGGCCCGCGCCGTTGCGGATCGCCATGTGGGCGAACTTCTCGGGGTTGCCGCGGTCCTCGCCGAAGGCGTATTCCTCCCGGCCGGTGACATGGGTCTTGTCCGACCCTTCTGCACCCGCGTGCATGTAGACGATGACCAGCGGCGCTTCCTGCCGTGCTTCGCGGATGAGGGCGGCAGCCGCATCGAGGTCGAGGAGGCTCGCGTCGTAGGAGTACGGCGCGAAGCCCACGAAGGCGACCTTGTGCCCCACCGCATGCACGATCGCGATCTGACCGGGCCGGCCCGTCTGCGCCATGCCGGCGTTGTGGATCGCCCTCACAGTCTGGTCGCGACCGGTCTGGCCGAAGTCGTTGAAGTGGTTGTTGGCGTCGTTGAGGATCGTGAAGCCGTCGGCGGCGAAGTAGCGCGCGTAGTGCGGTGGGTTGCGGAAGGCAAAGCATTCCTTGCTCTTCGGCGGGCATTTGCTCTTCGACTCGGTGGTCAGGGTGCCTTCGAGGTTGGCAAATCTGATCTGGGCGCCCTGGGCGATCGCCGACTCCACCGGGTCGAGGTAGTGCGCCGGGTTGGACGGCAGGTTCGGAGTGTTGCCGAAGATCATGTCGCCGACCGCCGAGAGCGTGATCACATCCGACGACCCCTGGTGTGGGACTCGGGCCTGCGCACCGGCAGGTGCGACGGCGCAACCGAGGCTTGCCATAGCCGCGACAACGCCGGCAGCAGCCAGGCCCAGGGATCGCTTCACCCCACGTCTCCTTCCGGTGCTCGATCGGTCATCCGGGTGGGTGCCGTGCGGCCGGTACGACGGTGCACATACTCTCGCCATCCCTCCGGCGTCGCCGTCTCCGGCTCGATGGGCTCGCCGGTCATGACGGCGAGCAGATGCGTCCAGCTGCGCGGCACGACCTGGACCAGCTCGTAGCCGCCACCGCCCGTCGCCAACCACCGCCCGTCGCACAGCTCGTGCGCGAGGTCGTGCAGCTTGGCGTGTGCGTCGCGCTGTCCGTCGACGGTGAGCAGCAGGTTGGCGAGCGGATCCAGTGCGTGGGTGTCGCAACCATGCTGGCTGACGATGAACTGCGGCTGGAACCGGCGCAGCGCAGCCGGAACGACGGCGTCGAAGTCTGCGTGCCAGGCGGTGTCGACGACTCCGGGCGGGACCGGCACGTTGAGCGCGGATCCGCGCGCGTGAGGTCCACCGATCTCGTCGGTGAACCCGGTGCCCGGAAAGAGGGTCCGCCCTGACTCGTGCAAGCTGATCGTGAGCACCCGTGGCTCGTCCCAGAACAGCGCCTGCACGCCGTCACCGTGATGTACGTCGATGTCGACGTACGCGATGCGCTCGAGGCCCTGTGCGAGCAGCCAGGCGATCGCCACGGCCGGGTCGTTGTAGATGCAGAACCCCGACGCGCGCGATGCCATCGCGTGGTGGAGCCCGCCGGAGATGCTGACGCCGTGCTCGCTTGCTCCGGACACCACCGCGCGAGCCGCCTCGACCGTGGCGCCGGCCACCATCGCGCTCGCCTCGTGCATATCGGGGAACACGGGGTCGTCCGGCGTACCGAGCCCATGCGACGGATCGGGCCGCAACGTCTTCCCGGCCGAGCGAACCGCCTCGATGTAGGCCGGCGAATGAACGAGCGCGAGGAGGTCATCCGCAGCGGACTCGAAGCCCACGACCGACAACCGATCAACTACGCCCAGCGAACGGGCCAGCTCCAGCGTCAGGTCGACGCGGACCGGGTTGAGCGGATGACCCTGGCCGAAGTCGTAGCCGAGGAGGCGGTCGTCCCACGCCGCCGTGACCGAGCAGGTCACGACTGCCCGGCGGCCAGCTCCCGCGACCGATCGCGTGCGGCTTCGAGCGCGGCGAGGAGCGCGGCCCGCACACCGTGGTCCTCGAGCGTGCGGATCGCCGCGATCGTCGTACCGCCCGGGCTCGTGACCGCCTCGCGCAGCTGCACCGGATGCTCACCCGAGTCGCGCAGCATGATCGCCGAGCCGATCGCGGTCTGGATGATCAGCTCCTGCGCAACATTGCGCGGCAGGCCCAGCAGGATGCCGGCCTCGATCATCGCCTCGACGAGATAGAAGAAGTACGCCGGACCGCTCCCCGAGAGCGCGGTCACCGCGTCGAGCTGGTACTCGGGCACCCGGATCACCTTGCCGACCGGGCGCAGCAGGTCCTCGGCGTGCGCAAGGTGGTCCTCGTTCGCGTGGGCGCCGGGCGCCACCGCGCTCATCGCCTCGTCGACGAACACCGGGGTGTTGCTCATCACCCGAATGACCGGGACTCCGTCGGCGAGTCGCTTCTCGAAGGTCGCGGTCGGGATGCCCGCCGCGATCGAGATGACGAGGTTGGCCGGCGTGACCACATCGGCGAGCTCGTCGAGGAGCGTGTTGATCTCCTGCGGCTTCACCGCGACCACGAGCGTGTCTGCGCGCTTCGCGGCCTCGGCGGCACTCACCGCCTCGACGCCGTACTGCGCGGTCAGCGACTTCGCGCGATCCTCATGGCGTTCGGTGAACAGCAGCTCGGCCGGCGTGCGACCAGCCCGGAGCAGCCCGGACATGAGCGCCTCGCCCATCTTCCCGGCGCCGAGGATCGCGACCGTCTCACCCATGGGTGTGAGTCTCCCAGATGCTTCGGCCTTGGTCACCGGAGTTGGGGTGGGCCATACCCTCCGCGACTAAGGCTCGCCGCCTTCGGCGGCTCCCCGTTTACGTCGCTCCGCGCATGGCCCACCCTACGGACGTACGGCCAGACCGACGACCTTGCCTCGGAGGTAGGTCACCAAACCGCGGGCCATCCGATCGACGCGCAGCGGATAAGCGTGGCGGACGACGGCTCCGCCGTGGATCAACATGACATTTGCGTGCAGTCGTGCCGGTACGACGTACGGCGAAGTTGCAGTCGCATTACGACCCACATTTAGTGGAATGCGGTCACCAAGGTGAAAGCCGAGCGAGTGGATGAGAATCATCCAGACCGGTGCGCTCACCCATTGGCGATTCTTGACCTGCTCTGGATGCAACCTGAGTGGGTGGGCCGCGCGGCCGACCTGGACGACCATCGGCGTGTCGGCGGCGACACTCGCCGGACAGGTGCCGCTATGGCCACGGCGTAGCGGGGCGACGACGAGTCGGACCGGGTCATCCGAGCCGTGCCTGGCACCAAACCGAAACATCGGTGCAAACGCGACCGCGAATGTGCCGGTTGCCGGACACCCAGCACGCGGGAGCGTGCGGGCGGTGAAGTCCGGTGCCGCCACGGCTGTCGCAGCGAAGGGATCGGAACTCACCGCCGTGAGCCTGCTTCCCCGCCACCGCCAGTCGGTCGTCCGGGGGTATAGCCCGTCTCCGGCGTCAGCGAAATATCCCGTGCGATCGATGGTGACGAACTCGTTCTGCTTGAACCCCAGGTCGTACCTCGCCGCAGAACTGGGGCGCATGAAACGCTCGGTGTTGACCGTGCGGTGACCGAGAGAAGCCAGATCGCCGCTCCTCAATGTCTGGACAAGGCCCCAACCTTTCGGTCCATTGGCAAATGCGACGGCGTTGAGCACGCCGTCACCCGTGAGGCAGGCGTGAACGATGAAGACCGCATCGTGGTCGCCCCCCGCGATCTGGGCCCCTCGGATCGTCGGCCGGCACGGATAGGGGCTGGAGGCGAACGCGGGGTAGGTGCTTGAACCGATCTTGACCCAGGCGTGACCTGGGTCATTGCGCCAGAAGTAGATGTGGCCGTACTTCGTCTCGCGATGCTGGTAGGACTTGCCGCGGTCCAGCACTCTGGACTTGCCGAATGCCCATGTGGCAGCTTCGTCGCCGCCGACCAGCCGAACGATGTTGCTGAGGTGGTGTGTGCCGGCCTCCTGCTCCAACTCCAACACCTCGGACCGTGGCGCCGCGGTCGGAATGTGGGTGACACCGAAATGCGAGGTGCAGCCAGCCGCCACGAGGACCAACAGCGCGAGCCTTGCCCGCTTGATCACTTTCTGGTGGCGAGAGAACGCAGGAAGAAGCGCATGTTTGCGGGACGCTCCGCGAGCCGCCTCATGAGGTAGCCGTACCAGTCGGATCCATACGGCACATAGACGCGGACGGTCGAGCCCTGGTTGGAAAGTCGCAGCTGCTCTTCGGGTCGCACGCCGTAGAGCATCTGGAACTCGTAGCTGTCGGGGGTGCGCTTGCACTCCGCGATCAGCCGTTCCGCCTCCTTGATCATCGCCGGGTCGTGCGTCGCGATCATCGGGTATCCCTCACCGGCCATGAGCACCGCGATGCAACGCTTGTAGGAGTCGTCGACGTCATTGCTGCGGGTGAACGCGACGGAGTCGGGCTCGTCGTACGCCCCTTTGCACAGCCGCACCCGCGACCCCGCGACGACGAGGTCGCGGCAGTCAGCCTCGGTGCGACGCAGGTAGGCCTGCACCACGGCACCAACCCACGGGAAGTCGGTGCGCAGCTCGCGGACCGCCTCCAGGGTCGCGTCGGTCGTCGTGTGGTCTTCCATGTCGAGGGTCACCGTCGTGGCGGCATCCGCTGCCGCGACGCAGATCCGCCGCACCAGGTCCGTGGCGAGCGAACGGTCCAGCGCCAGACCGACCGCGGAGAGCTTGACGGAGACCTCGACGCGTGTGGAGAGGCCCGCCTCCTTGAGCAGACCCAGCAACGTCACGTACGCCGCGGCGGCGGCCTCGGCATGCTCCGGTTCGGTTGTGTCCTCGCCGAGGTGGTCGAGCGAGACCGCGAGACCCGATGCGACGAGCTCGCTGCTGACCCGTACCGCGTCACCGACCACGTCGCCGGCGACGAAGCGCTTGACGACCCCACGTGAGACGGGGGCATGTTCGACGGCGTACCGGACGCTGCCCCGGCGCGATGCGTGAAGCAGCGCCGCACGAAGCCCGCTGCGCAGCACCCCGCCAGCGTACGAACCAGCACACAAAGTCCGTCGCAGCGGCGCCCGCGACGCTCAGCGACCCGCCGGAGAGGTGAGTTTGTGTGCTACTTCGAAGCGGCGGGGAGTGCCGGCGCGACGAGGTGGAGACGGGTGAAGGCAAGCGCCTCCGCGATGTCCGCCTCGCGATCGGCGCGGTCCTCGCTGCGGCGGGTGTTGATCTCCACGACGACCGTGCCGTCGAAGCCTCGCGTCGCCAGGTCCTCGAGCAGCTCGGCGCACGGCTGGGTGCCACGGCCGGGGACGAGGTGCTCGTCGCGCGCGCTGCCCAGACCGTCGGCGATGTGGATGTGCGTCAGCCGCTCTCCCATCCGGCCGGCCATCGCGAGGGCATCGCTCTGCGAGACGGCGGTGTGCGAGAGGTCGAGGGTGAAGTGGCGGAAGTCCTCCTCGCTCGGGTCGTAGTCGGGCGAGTACGGCACAACGGCCCGACCACGCGCCCGAAGCGGGAACATGTTCTCGACCGCGAACCGGACCGACGTCTCGTTCGCCATGCGCTCGATGCCGGCGATGAAGTCCCTGGCGTACTCCCGCTGCCAGCGAAACGGCGGATGGACGACGACGGTCGGCGAGCCCAGCGCCTCGGCCACGTCACGAGCCTTGACGAGCTTTCCCCACGGCTCGGTCCCCCAGACCTGACGGGTGATGATCAGGCAGGGCGCGTGGATCGCGAGGATCGCGACGCCGTGGTAGTCCGACAGCTTCCGCAGCGCGTCGACGTCCTGGCTGACCGGATCCGGGGTGACCATGACCTCGACGCCGTCGTACCCCAGCCGGGCGGCGATCTCGAACGCCGTCGCGGTCGACTCGGGATACACCGAGGCAGTCGACAGGGCGACCTTCGCGTCTGGCACCCGGACGACCGTCACGACCCCAAAGCCTAGGGCGCAATGCGGGGACGGCACGTAGTGTTGGCGGGTGCCCGAGGTCGACCTCAACTTTCCGAGACAGTGGATCGAGTTCGTCAACCCGGAGGACGACGAGCAGATCTTTCGTTGTGACCTGACCTGGCTGCTCTCCCGCTGGACGTGCGTCTACGGCAGTGGATGCAAGGGCATCGTGAAGGGCCGCCCCAACGACGGCTGCTGCTCGCACGGCGCCCACTTCTCCGACAAGAAGGACGAGAAGCGGGTCAAGCGGTTCGCAACGGACCTCACCGCCGAGGAGTGGCAGTTCCGCGATGAGGGCCTCAAAAACGGCGTCACCGAGGTCGACGAGGATGGCGACCCGAAGACCCGACGCTTCAAGAGCGCCTGCATCTTCCTGAACCGTCCAGGCTTCAAGGCGGGACAAGGTTGCGCGCTTCACCTCCACGCGCTCAACACCGGTCGCCACCCGCTGGAGACCAAACCCGACGTCTGCTGGCAGCTGCCGGTCCGCCGCTCCTACGACAAGGTGACGCGGCAGGACGACACCAAGGTGCTCGTCACGACGATCGCGGAGTACGACCGTCGCGCGTGGGGGCCGGGCGGGCACGACCTCAACTGGTGGTGCACCGGCGCGAGCGAGGCGCACGTCAGTAGCGATGCGCTCTACATCACGTACAAGCCCGAGCTGGTCGAGCTGATGGGCCAGGCGTCGTACGACGTCCTCGCCGAGATCTGCGAGAGCACCCTGGCCGGACGGTTCACCGCCCACCCGGCCAGCTAGAAGGCCGCCGTCCCCCCTATCGTTGCGCCATGCAAACGGGGGACCCACTCGATCCTGAACACGTTGCGGCAGCAATGGCGCCGATCATCGACCGGCTGCGGATGAGCATCGTCAGGGCTGTCGGGGCGATGGAAGCGGAGGTGGCCGACCGACTCGAAGTTCCGGGACCTGTGCTTCGGGTGCTCGGAATGCTGCGCAACACCGCACCCGACCGGGTCGTCAAAGTCGACGACCTCCTCGAGGTCTTCCTCTATCAGCCACGCGAGCAGAGCAAGAGCGCCATTGACGGGCTGATCCGGACCGGGCTGGCCGAGCAGCCCAGGGAGGGTGAGCTTCGGCTTGCGAAAGCCGCTCAGGCACTTCTCCCTGAGGTCTTCGGACAAATGCAGTCGTTCGTCGATGATCTGTGGTCCGGGCAGGCGGGACTCGTGGCCACCTTGCTACCGATCGCGCAGCGAGCATGTGCTGCTGTCACCGAAACCGGCGGCGTCGCGACCCGGGTTATGGCCCCTCCGTATCCACTGCCTGGTGCATCGCCCGCGCTGGTTCTCGCCGAGTCGCTGACACCCCTTCGCTTTCATCGCTTCGATGCCCACATCGCGGCGTGGCGGGCGGAAGGGCTCACGGTCGAACAGATCCAGCAGCTCGAGCCCGGGCCGCAGTGGGAACGCATCGAAGCCGCCACCAATCGCCTGGCCGCGGCGCCCTATGCCGTGCTGAGCGCCGAGGAGCGCTTCACCCTCGTAGCGGGATTGGGAGCCCTCCCCAACTAGCGCGTGGCTCCGCGCAACAGTCGTACGTCGGTCCTACCGTCACGACCATGGCGACGAAAGCGGCCGCGCGGCCGGCGTACCGGTGTGATGAATGCGGCCTCGAGGTCGCCAAGTGGGTCGGCCGCTGTCCCGAGTGCCAGGCGTGGGGGACGGTGGCCGAGGCCGGCGCACGGCCCGGGCTGACGGTGGTGGCGGGCCCCGTCTCCTCCGCCGCGAGGCCGATCGCGGAGGTCGAGGAGCAGGAAGCTCGCCATCGCCCGACCGGCGAGGACGAGCTCGACAGGGTGCTGGGCGGGGGGCTGGTCCCGGGTTCGGTCGTGCTGCTCGCCGGCGAGCCCGGCGTCGGCAAGTCGACCTTGCTGATCAGCGCAGCCGCGAAGATCGCCAGCAGCGGACGTCGCTGCCTGGTCGTGACCGGCGAGGAGTCGGCAGCGCAAGTCCGGCTGCGGGCGGGCCGGATCGGCGCGCTGGCAAACGAGCTGTTCCTTGCGGCCGAGACCGAGCTGTCCGCCCTTCTCAGCCACGTCGACGCAGTCGGGCCGGACGTCCTGGTCGTCGACTCCGTGCAGACCATCGGATCGGCCGAGATCGACGGGGCGCCCGGCGGCGTCTCGCAGGTGCGCGAAGTGGCACGCGCGATCATCAGGCTCGCGAAGGCCCGGGGCATGGCGACGATCCTCGTGGGCCACGTCACCAAGGACGGCGCGGTCGCCGGGCCGCGAACCCTCGAGCATCTCGTCGACGTCGTGCTGTCCTTCGAAGGCGACCGGCACTCCCGGCTGCGGCTCGTGCGCACGGTCAAGAACCGCTTCGGCCCGGCAGACGAGGTCGGCTGCTTCGACCTGACCGACGACGGCATCGTCGGGCTGCCCGATCCCTCCGGGCTGTTCCTCTCACACGGTGTCCGGCCCGTTCCCGGCACATGCGTGACCGTGACGATGGAGGGGCGCCGCGCTCTGGTCACCGAGGTGCAGGCACTCGTGACCGGGTCCGACGTGGCGAACCCGCGGCGCGCGACGAGCGGCGTCGAGTCGGCCCGGACCGCAATGCTGCTCGCGGTGCTGCAGCGGGCGCTCGGGATGCCGCTGTCCAAGCAGGAGGTCTACGCCGCGACCGTCGGCGGCGTTCGCCTCGCTGAGCCTGCCTCGGACCTCGCGATCGCCCTCGCAATCGCGAGCACCTCGCGCAACCTCGCCGTCGTACCCGGCCTGGTCGCAATCGGTGAGGTCGGCCTGGCCGGCGAGATCCGGCCGGTGTCATCCATGCGCGCCCGGCTCGCCGAGGCGGCTCGGCTGGGCTTCACGACCGCCTTGGTGCCGCCTCGCTGCCGCGTCGAGTCGGTGCCCATCCGCACGGTCGAAGTCGACGACATCACAGACGCGTCACGAAGAGCGATCCCGCCGCTGTGAATCAGTAGCGAACTCCCGCCACTCTCCTAGACTCGATCCTCGAGGGAGACGAGGAGT
>JAICMG010000008.1 GCA_025929365.1 Frankiaceae bacterium | reverse complement strand
GGCGCCCCGTCGGTCGCACTCCCTTCGTGGTGCTCGTGGGCGGCTTGATGCTCGCCGGCTTGATCGCGTTGCTGATGCTGCACACACTCGCCGCGCAGGATGCGTTCCGCCAGACCTCGTTGCAGCAGCGTCTGGCCGCGCTCACCGACACCGAGCAACAGCTCGAGCAGAAGGTGCAGGTCGACTCCTCGCCGATCACCTTGCGGCAGCGTGCGAAGGCTCTTGGCCTGGTGCCGTCGGTCGTGACCGGCTATCACCGCCGCGCCGACGGTCGTGTCGTGGCCCGCGAGGTCCCCGCGACGAGCGTGTCCCCCGCGACCGCCGCCGCCACGTCGACATCGGCCACGTCGACATCGGCCACGTCGACATCGGCCACGTCGACATCGGCCACGTCGACCTCGGCCACGACGAAGCACCATCGCCACGGAGCGCCCCGCCGATGACGTCATCGCGCGCCCCGCAACGCCGTACCTCTCGTCCGGCACCGCGGACGAGCGCCGGCGCGCGCCGGCGCCGTCGTGGGCCAAGCCCCCGCCGCCGCCTGAACGCCGTACTGCTGGTCACGATGATGCTGATGTCGCTCATTGCGGCGCGACTCGTGCAGCTGCAAGGTGTCGATCGTGCGACGTACGCCGTCGCGGCTGCCGCGCAACGGTTGCACACCGTGACACTGACCGCGACCCGCGGCATGATCACCGATCGCAGTGGCCATCCGCTGGCCGAGACCATCGACGCGCGCGACATCGTCGCCGATCCGAGCGAGATCACGAACCCGGCGAAGGTGGCCGATGTGCTGGCGCCGGTCCTGCAGATCAAACGCGCCACGCTCGTGCGAGAGCTCACGGGTACGAACCAGTACTCGCGGCTCGCGGCAGCGGTGTCGCCCGCGGAGGGCGACGCGGTCGACGCGCTCAACCTGGCGGGAATCTCGACCCCGGACGCCAGCCGGCGGATCTACCCCGATGGTGCGCTCGCGTCCAACGTCGTCGGCTTCGTCGGTGCGTCGGGGCAGGGACTCGGCGGCCTCGAGCTGTCCTACCAGCGCCAGCTCGCCGGCCGCAACGGCGTCGCGCACTACGAGGTCGGGGCAAACGGTGCACCGATTCCCGATGGCCGGGACCTGACCACGGCGGCCAAGGCCGGCGAAGGTCTACGCCTCACATTGCAGCGTGACATCCAGTTCGAGGCGCAGCAGGCGATCACCGCGCAGGTGAAGGCGACGCACGCGTTGTCGGGCACCGTCATCGTGATGAATCCGCGTAACGGCCAGGTCCTCGCGCTGGCGGTCGCCCCCGGGTTCGACCCCAACGATCTCAGCAAGGCCAGCTCGGCCGACCTCGGTGATCCTGCAGTGAGCGATGCGTACGAGCCGGGCAGCGTCATCAAGTCGGTCACGGTCTCGGCGGCGCTGCAGAACGGCCTGGTCACGCCGAAGTCGAAGTTCGTGATCCCGAGCAGCCTGAGCTACGGCGGGAGCCGGTTCCACGACGCCGAGAACCACGGCACCGAGCATCTGACGCTGACCGGCATCCTCGCGTACTCCAGCAACATCGGGGCGATCGAGATCGCGAAGCGAGTCGGCGATCAGCGGTTGTACGACTACCTGCGGGCGTTCGGCTTCGGGCAGCCGACCGGAGTCGGCCTGCCCGGCGAGAGCGCCGGCGTGCTGCTTCCGGTGGACCAGTGGTCGGGCACGACGCTGCCGACCCTCGCGTTCGGTCAAGGACTCAGTGTCACGGCGATGCAGGTCGCGAGCCTCTACTCGACGATCGCCAACAACGGTGTCCGGGTGACGCCGAACATCGTCGAGGGAACGATCGGCAGCAACGGTCAGCTCAAGCGGGTTGCGGCGCCGCACCGCCAGCAGGTGATCAGCCCCGACGTCGCGGCGAAGATGCGGCAGATCCTCGAGTCCGTGACCACCAACGAAGGAACCGCACCTGCCGCGCGGATCCCGGGTTACCGCATCGCCGGGAAGACGGGCACGGCGAACCGCGCCAACGGCCACGGCGGATACACCGGCGCCGGATACGACGCCACCTTCGTCGGGATGGTCCCGGCAGACGACCCGAAGCTGGTCTGCGAGGTCGTGCTCGAGCGGCCCATCCGCGGTTACTTCGGCGGTCTGGTGGCAGCACCTGTTTTCAAGACCGTGATGTCGTTCGCGCTGCGGACCCTTGGGATCGCCCCCACCTTCACCAAACCCGCCAAAGCAAAGCTCACCTGGTAACAGCGCCCGGCGACCGCTGCCGACTAGCGTGCCTGTCGATGCCTGACCTGTCTGTGCGGCCGTCCGCGGTGGCGCCGAAGCCGGTTGCCGATCTGCTCGAGCGGCTTCACCGCGACGGCATCGGCGGGGCCCGCATCGAGGGCGCCACGGCAACCGGGATCACGGGCATCACCCATGACTCGCGGCTCGTGATGCCCGGCGACCTCTACGTCGCGCGAGCCGGTGCCCACACCCACGGGATCGCGCATGTTGCGCAGGCGGTGGCGGCCGGTGCCGTCGCCGTCCTCACCGACCCGGCGTCGGCAGCCGCCGCGGCCGGGACCGGCGTCGCCTCGACGCTCGTCGTCGACGACCCGCGCGTCGCGATGGGACCGGCGGCCGCGTGGGCGTACGACGATCCGGCCGAAGCGATGACCCTCGTTGGTGTGACCGGCACCAACGGCAAGACGACGACGAGCTATCTCGTCGATGCGGGCCTTCGAGCTGCGGGCCGACGTACCGGGTTGATCGGCACGATCGAGACGCGCGTGGCCGGCGAGGCGCTTCCCAGCGCGCGCACCACACCGGAAGCGACGGAACTGCACGCGCTGCTCGCGGTGATGAGGGAGCGAGGCGTCGACGCCGTCGCGATGGAGGTGTCCAGCCACGCGCTCGCTCTCGGGCGCGTGGACGGCGTGGTCTTCGACGTCGCCGCGTTCACGAACTTGTCGCAGGACCATCTCGACTTCCATCACGACATGGCGGCCTACTTCGCGGCCAAGTCCCTCCTCTTCTCCGAGGCGCGCTCCCGACGGGCGATCGTCACCGTCGACGACGAGTGGGGGGAGCGGATCGCCGCTACGTGCGGTACCCCGGTCACGACCACCGGCGCACGTGAGACCGCCGACTGGCGACGCCACGACGAATCGCCCGCCGGCGCGACAACGCCGGGCTCGCTGCAACTGACCGGGCCCGATCATCGGACCGTCACGGTCGGCTGCGGGCTGCTCGGCCGGGTCAACCTGTCGAATGCCGCACTCGCATATCTCGTCCTCGTCGACATCGGGGTCGATCCCGACGTCGCCGGCAACGGCGTCGCGTCACTGCGTGTGGTGCCCGGCCGGCTCGAACGCATCGACGTAGGCCAGCCGTACGTCGCTCTGGTGGACTACGCGCACACGCCTCGGGCGGTGAGCGCGGTGCTGGCTGATGCCCGTGCGCTCACGGCGGCCGGCGGACGGGTGCTAGTGGTGCTCGGTTGTGGCGGTGACCGTGATCGCGACAAGCGCGCTCTGATGGGTGAGGCCGCGGCGAGCTCCGCCGACATTGCGGTCTTCACGAACGACAACCCGCGTTCGGAGGATCCCGCTGAGATCCTCGCGTCCATGCAGACGCGGGTGCCGGCCGGCGCACCGATCCACGTCGAGCCCGATCGTCGTCGCGCGATCGAGCTGGCGGTGGGTCTGGCGCGACAGGGTGACGTCCTCGTGGTCGCCGGCAAGGGACATGAGCAGGGGCAGGAGACCGCGGGCGTCGTGGTGCCGTTCGATGATCGGGTGGTGCTCGGCGAGGCGATCGCCGCGAGCCGGGGGGCCGGGTCGTGATCCCGATGCGGGCCGACGAGATCGCCGCGCTCACGGGCGGCCGGCTCGACCAGGCCGACCGAGCTGTGGTGGTGCGCGGTCCGGTTGTCATCGACTCGCGCGGCGCCGCAGCGGGATCGATGTTCGTCGCGCTACCCGGCGAACATCACGATGGGCACAGCTTCGTCGGTGATGCCGCGAGGCGAGGCGCGGTGCTGGCACTCACCCAGCGGCCGGTGGGCGAGCCGGCAGTCGTTGTCGACGACGTGGAGAAGGCGCTCGGCTTCCTCGCCGGCGGCCTGTTGCGTCGGGTTCCGTCCGTCACCGTCTGCGGCGTGACCGGCTCGTCAGGGAAGACGTCGACAAAGGATCTGATCGCCGCGGTGCTGCGGCTCGACGGCGCCACCGTTGCGGCGCGAGGCTCCTTCAACAACGAGATCGGTCTGCCGCTGTCGGTCCTTCAGGTCGACGCCGCCACGGCGCATCTCGTGCTCGAGTACAGCGCCCGCGGTCGTGGGCACATCAGCTATCTCGCGGGGATCGCGCCGCCCGACGTGGGGGTGGTGCTCAACGTCGGGCAAGCCCATCTCGGTGAGTTCGGCAGCCGAGAAGGCATCGCTGCAGCGAAGGGTGAGCTGGTCGAGGCGCTTCCACCGGCCGGTGTCGCGGTGTTGAATCTCGACGATCCGCTCGTCGCGGGCATGGCAGAGCGGACGCCGGCGCGCGTCGTGACCTTCGGCGAGGCACCCGCCGCCGACGTACGCATCGAGGACGTCGTCGTCGACGACGACGCGCGGCCGCGGTTTCGCCTCATCACCCCAGCCGGGAGTGCAGACGTCACCCTCGCCGTTCACGGCCGGCACCAAGCGAGCAATGCGGCAGCGGCGGCCGCGGTCGGACTCGAGGTGGGCATGAGGCTGGCCGACGTCGTCGACGCGCTCATGTCGGCCAGCCCGGAAAGCCCGCACCGAATGGCGGTGCGCCGACGGGGAGACGGGCTCCTTGTCGTCGACGACGCCTACAACGCCAACCCGGAGTCAGTGCGTGCGGCGCTCGACGCGCTGGTCCGGCTGGCGGTTCCGCGAGGCGGCCACTCCTGGGCAGTTCTCGGCGAGATGCGCGAGCTGGGCGAGGAGTCCGACACGCTGCACGAGGCCGCCGGTCGCGCATTGGCGACCGTCGGAGTGGATCATCTTGTGGTGGTCGGTGAAGGCGCGGCGTCCCTGGCGACCGGCGCCAGGTCGGTTGTGGGCTGGGCGGGAAGCTGCACATCGTTCGCGACCGCGGAGGAAGCGGCAGCTGCCGTCGAGGCGGCCACCGGACCGAATGACGTCGTGCTCGTGAAGGCCTCCAACGCGTTGCGGTTGTGGCGCGTCGCCGACCTCCTCGTCGGCGAGGACGCAGCATGAGGGACGTCTTCGTCGCGGCGCTCGTCGCGCTCATCGTCTCGCTGGTGGGCACGCCGTTCGCGATCCGCAGCTTCCGCCGCCACGGCATCGGCCAGCTGATCCGCGATGACGGCCCGACCAGCCATCACACCAAGCGCGGCACGCCGACGATGGGCGGCACCGTCATCATCGCCGCGACCCTGCTCGGGTACACCGCGGCGCACCTCGTCTTCCTCAGCGGCGTCACGGCATCAGGCCTGCTCGTCCTCGCGCTCATGACCGGCCTCGGTCTGGTCGGCTTCATCGACGACTTCATCAAGATCCGCAAGCAGCGCAGCCTCGGCCTGACCAAGCTCGCGAAGTTCTCCGGCCAGGCGGTCGTGGCGATCGTCTTCGGCGTGCTCGCGACGCATTTCGTCAACGCGCACCACCTGGCGCCCGCGTCGACGCACCTGTCCTTCACGCGCGACTACGGCTGGGCGTTCGGCACCGTCGGTTTCGTGATCTGGGCGTACTTGATGGTCACGGCCACCTCGAACGGCGTGAACCTCACCGATGGCCTCGACGGACTGGCGAGCGGCGCGTCGTGCATGGTGTTCGGCTCGTACGTGGTCATCGCGTTCTGGGAGTACGGCAACAACTGCGTCACCACGACCTCGGGTGCGTGCTACTCGGTGCGTGACCCGTTGGACCTGGCCGTCATCGCGGCGGCTGCCATGGGCGCCTGCTTCGGGTTCCTGTGGTGGAACGCCTCGCCGGCGCGCATCTTCATGGGCGACACCGGGTCGCTCGCGATCGGTGGCGTGCTTGCCGGCCTTGCCGTCACGACACGGACCGAGCTGCTGCTGCTCATCCTCGGCGGGCTGTTCGTCATCGAGACGCTGTCGGTGATCATCCAGGTCGCGTCGTTCCGCGGCTTCGGCCGTCGGGTGTTCAACATGGCGCCTTTCCATCACCACTTCGAGCTCGCGGGCTGGTCGGAGAACACCGTCATTGTGCGGTTCTGGATCATCGCGGGGCTAGCGGTCGCATTCGGCCTGGGCGTGTTCTACGCCGCCTTCCTCAACTTCAAATGACGGCTACCGCGTACCACGGCGTGCGGGTCGCCGTCGCGGGGGCCGCGGTCTCCGGTCTTGCGGTCGCCCGGGTCCTGCTCGATCGCGGCGCGCGGGTCCTGCTCGTCGACGCGCGTGACGACGAACCGATCCGCGAGTCGGTCGCGCCGCTCGTCGCCGCCGGCGCCGGCGTCCGTCTGGGCGACGCCGAGTCGCCGGTCGACGCCGACCTCGTCGTCACCTCACCCGGTTGGCGGCCGGATCAGCCGATGCTCGCGGCCGCGCAGCGCGATGGAGTGGAGGTGATCGGCGAACCCGAGCTCGCGTGGCGGCTGCGGCCGGCTCCGGCCGGGCGTGGCGCGACGCCCTGGGTGGCGATCACCGGAACCAACGGCAAGACGACGACGGTCGGCATGGTCGAGTCGATCCTGCGGGCCGCCGGGTACCGGGCCGTTGCCGCCGGCAACGTCGGACGTCCCCTCATCGACGTCGTGCTCGACCCCGATCCGTACGACGTGATCGCGGTGGAGCTCTCGAGCTTTCAGCTGCACTGGAGCTCCGAGCTCGCTCCCGAGGTCGGCACCGTGCTCAACATCGCCGAGGACCACCTCGACTGGCACGGCTCGATGGCGGCCTATGCCGCGGCGAAGGCGGCCGTCTGGCGGCACGGTGGATGCGCGCCCTACAACGCAGACGACTCGCTGGTTGCGCGGCTTGCGATCGAGGCGCTCGACGATCCGCACCCCTTCACGGCCGAAGCGCCCGCCCCCGGCGGGTTCGGGGTGATCGACGGCGCGATCGTCGACGCGATGAGCGGCTGGTCGCCCGACGACGAGCCCGAACCGGAGCGGCTCGGCCCGGGATTCCGGCTGGTCGACCTCGCCGACCTCGCGGTCAGTGGACCGCACAACGTCGCCAACGCAACCGCCGCTGCTGCCGCCGCCCAGGTGTTCGGATTGACCCGGCGGCTCCCGTGGACCGCCGTGCGGGAGGGGTTGCGGGCCTTCCGTCCCGGCCGTCACCGCAACGAGGTGGTGGCCCAGGCCGCCGGGATCACCTGGGTGGACGATTCCAAGGCCACGAACCCGCATGCGGCCGCCGCGAGCCTGTCGGCGTACCCCTCCGTGGTGTGGGTTGCCGGCGGACTGCTCAAGGGGGCCGACGTCGAGCCACTTGTCGTCGAGCATTCCGGCCGGCTGCGAGCGGCTGTTCTGATCGGCCGGGACCGCGGCCGAATTGCCGAAGCTCTTGCGCGACACGCGCCGGATGTGCCGGTTGTGACGGTAGTTACGCAAGACACTGCAGGGATGGATGAGGCAGTGCAGGCTGCCGCCGAGCTGGCTCAGCCCGGCGACGCCGTGCTGCTCGCCCCCGCTGCAGCGAGCATGGACATGTTCCGTGACTACGCCGACAGGGGGGAACGCTACGCGGCTGCCGTCCGCCGGATCATCGAACATCTGACGTGACGATCACCTCGCTTGCCGGGCGACCGCGTGCCCGTCGAACCGCCGCGGCGCGCTCGCCGATCGCCACCCTGATCGATCTGCTGAGCCGGCCGCAGGCGTCGTACTACCTCGTCATCGGTACCACGTCCCTGTTGCTCGTGCTCGGCTTGATCATGGTGCTGTCGGCGTCGAGCGTGACGTCGTTCGACTCCAGCGGCTCGTCGTTCACCATCGCCGGCCGCCAGGCGTTGTGGGTCGTGATCGGGATGCCGGCGTTGCTGGTCGCAGCGCGGCTGCCGGTCAAGGCCTACCGGATGCTCGCCTACCCGTTGATGCTCGCCTCGATCGTGCTGCTGTTCGCGGTGCTCGTTCCGGGCGTCGGCCAGAACGTGTCGGGGGCAACCCGCTGGATCGCGCTGCCGGGCGGCATGCAGCTGCAGCCCTCCGAGCCGGCGAAGCTGGCGCTGGTGCTGTGGGGAGCGGACCTGCTCACTCGCAAAGAGAAGCTTCTGGCCGACACCAAGCACCTCCTCGTGCCGCTGCTGCCGATGGCGCTGCTCATGGCCGGGCTGGTCATGGTCGAGCCCGACATGGGAACGACGATCGTCCTCGTTCTCGTGCTGCTCGCGTTGCTGTTCACCGCGGGCGCACAGCTGGGATTGTTCGCGAAGCTGGGGCTGAGCCTCGGTGGGCTGGCCGGTCTGCTTGCGATCGCCGAGCCCTATCGCATGCAGCGCCTCGTCGGCTTCCGGGACCCATGTGCCAAGCAGCACGCGCTGTCGGTCGGGTATCAGGCCTGCCAGGGCCTCTACGCGATCTCGTCGGGCGGGTGGTTCGGCGTCGGTCTCGGCGGCAGCCGCGAGAAGTTCGGCTATCTGCCCAACACCTACACCGACTACATCTTCGCGATCATCGGCGAAGAGCTCGGGCTGCTCGGCACGCTGCTCGTGCTCGCGTTGTTCGGCCTCCTCGCCTACGCCTCGATCCGCATCGCGCAGCGGTGCCGGGACCGGTTCAGCCAGCTGGCGACGGCGGGTGTCACCGCGTGGTTGCTCGGCCAGGCGCTGGTGAACATGGGCGCCGTCGTGGGCCTCCTGCCGATCACGGGCATCCCGCTGCCGCTGGTGTCCTTCGGCGGCTCGGCGCTGGTCCCGACGATGTTCGCCATCGGCATGCTGATCTCGTTCGCTCGCTGCGAGCCGACGACCGCGAAGGCGCTGGCTGCCCGGCGGGCGGCACGTGGGCGCCGGTCCGCTCGGCTCGCCTGGTCGCGATAGTCGCGGGAGGGTGACCGCATGAAGGCGGTCCTGGCGGGTGGCGGCAGCGCCGGGCACGTGTCGCCGCTGCTGGCCCTCGCGGACCGGCTGGTCGCCGACGACCCCGCCACCGAGATCGTCGCGCTCGGGACCGAGACCGGGCTCGAAGCGCGGCTGGTGCCCGCGCGGGGCTACCGGTTGCACACCGTTCCCAAGGTTCCGCTGCCGCGCCGGCCCTCGCTGGATGTCTTGCGGCTTCCCACCAACCTGACCCGGGCGGTCCGGGCGGCGCGGCAGGCGATCGACGAGCTCGGGGCCGACGTCGTGGTCGGCTTCGGTGGCTACGTCGCGGCGCCGGCGTACCTCGCGGCCCGGCGGGCGAAGGTGCCGATCGTCGTCCACGAGCAGAACAGCCGTCCCGGCTTCGCCAACCGGCTCGGCGCCCGGCTGACCCGCTCGGTCGCGATCAGCTTCCCGGGGACTCCGCTGCGGCACGCGGTGCGCACCGGGCTGCCGTTGCGTGCGGAGATCGTGAGCCTGGACATGGCGGCGATGCGCCCGGCCGCGCGAGCGGCGTTCGGCCTCGATCCGGACCGTACGACGCTGCTCGTGTTCGGCGGCTCGCTCGGCGCGCAGCGCCTCAACGACGTGGTTCCGGGGGTTGCGGCGCAGATCACGGCCGCCGGCGTGCAGGTCCTGCACGTGTGCGGCCACGGCAAGCCGGTCGCCGATCCCGGGCTGTCCGGCGGGGCGCCGGCGTACGTCGTGGTCGACTACGTCGACCACATGGAGCTCGCCTACGCCGCCGCCGACCTGGTGGTCGGGCGTGCCGGGGCGAACACGGTCAGCGAGCTGACTGCGCTCGGCCTGCCTGCCGTCTACGTCCCGCTCCCGATCGGCAACGGCGAACAGCGGCTCAACGCCGAACCCGTCGTGGCGGCAGGTGGCGGTCTCATGGTGGCCGACGCGGACCTGTCGCCCGACTGGCTGCGCGCGAATCTGCTGCCGTTGCTCGCCGATTCCGATCGCCGACGCACGATGGGGGAGGCAGCACGCGGCTTCGGACGGCTCGACGCCGACCGGGAGCTCGCCACCCTGGTGCGTGCGGCCATCGCGGGAGGCAGCGATTAGCGGCCTGGTCGAGTCGCCGGGGGAGATCCCCGCCGCCGCCGACCTCGGCCGGGTCCACCTGATGGGGATCGGCGGGGCGGGCATGAGCGGGATCGCCCGGATCCTGCTCGCGCGCGGCGTGCCGGTCAGCGGCTGCGACGCCAAGGACTCGGCCGCCCTGGCCGCGTTGCGCGCGCTCGGTGCCGACGTTGCCGTCGGCCATGAACCCTCACACTCCGATGCCGCCGACACAGTCGTGGTCTCGAGCGCGATCCGGGACGGCAACCCCGAGCTGCAGCACGCCCGTGAGGCAGGTCGCCGCGTGCTTCCGCGTGCTGCCGCGCTTGCCTCGGTGATGGCAGACCGGATCGGTCTGGCCGTCGCGGGCACCCACGGCAAGACGACGACGACGTCGATGCTCACGGTGGCGATGCAGGCCTGCGGGCGCGACCCGAGCTACGCGATCGGGGGCGACCTGAACGAGCCGGGCTCCAACGCCCATCACGGCACCGGCGAGCACTTCGTGGCGGAGGCCGACGAGAGTGATCGCTCCTTCCTGTTGCTCTCGCCCCGCGGTGCGGTCATCACGAACGTCGAGCCGGACCATCTCGACAACTACGGCGATCCCGGCGCGGTGCGGGCGGCCTTCGAAGACTTCGTCCGGCGCATCGACCACGGGGGACCGCTGCTGCTCGGAGCCGATGACCCCGGATCGCGCAGCCTGCTCGAGCTCGCGCGTGAGCGGGGCCTCGACGTACGGACCTTCGGGCAAGCTGCCGACGCCGACGTCCGCATCGCCGACCTGGAGGTGAGTGCCGCCGGATCGACCTTCGACGTGGTCGCCGGCGGGCGGCGGCTCGGCCGGATGGAGCTGACGGTTCCCGGCGCCTTCAACGCGGTGAACGCGGCCGGCGCGCTGGGGCTCGGGCTGGCGCTCCGGCTGCCGTTCGCCGACATGGCGCGCGGACTGGCTGGCTTCTCCGGCGCCCGGCGGCGGTTCGAGCTGAAGGGCATCGCCGGGGGAGTGCGGGTCTTCGACGACTACGCCCACCATCCGACCGAACTCGCCCGCGGCGCCCTCGTGGCGGCGCGCGGTGCGGCCGGCGACGGACGGGTCATCGCGGTGTTCCAGCCGCATCTGTACACCCGGACCGAGCAGTTCGCCGCCGACTTCGGGGCGGCGCTCGGCGCCGCGGACGAGGTGGTCGTCATGGAGATCTACGCCGCCCGGGAGGACCCGCTGCCCGGGGTGACCGGCGAGCTGATCGCGGCCGCGGTGCCGCTCGCCGCCGACCGGGTCCACTTCGAGGCGTCGTGGTCGGCGGTGCCCGGCCTGGTCGCGGGGCTGGCCCGGCCCGGGGACGTCGTGATCACGATCGGCGCAGGCGACGTGACGATGATCGGGCCCGCAGTCCTCGATGAGCTCGCGGCAAGGTGATCATGGAGTTGAGGTAGAGACTCCAGAGAAAGTGAACTTCTGAGGCTGTTGAACGGGGATCAGCTCATCCGGCCTTGACCGACTTTGCGAATCCGGCCTAATGTCCCCGGGCTTCGAGCGTGGTAAGCCCAACCTTAAACTCGAGGTCGAGAGTAACCGCAGTGTCGGCGACACCTTCCCCGGGTCGCCGACAGTGCGGTTACGGCGTAGCAAGGAGTAGGGCGCAGATCTTTGTCGATGTCCTTAGTGCCGATTCCCCGGAGGCGTAAGAGCTCATGGCCGCACCGCAGAACTACCTCGCCGTCATCAAGGTCGTCGGCATCGGTGGTGGTGGCGTCAACGCTGTGAACCGGATGATCGAGGTGGGCCTCAAAGGGGTCGAGTTCATCGCGGTCAACACCGATGCGCAGGCGCTGCTGATGAGTGACGCCGACGTCAAGCTCGACGTCGGTCGCGACCTCACGCGGGGTCTCGGCGCTGGCGCCGACCCGGCCGTCGGGCGACAGGCCGCCGAGGACAACGTCGAGGAGATCGAGGAGGTCCTCAAGGGGGCCGACATGGTCTTCGTCACCGCCGGCGAGGGTGGCGGCACTGGCACCGGCGGGGCCCCGGTCGTGGCCCGGATCGCCCGCGAGATCGGCGCACTGACGATCGGCGTGGTCACCCGGCCGTTCGGCTTCGAGGGCAAGCGCCGCTCGGTCCAAGCAGAGGAGGGCATCGCCGCTCTGCGCGAGGAGGTCGACACCCTCATCGTCATCCCGAACGACCGGCTGCTGTCGATCAGCGACAAGCGGGTCAGTGTGCTCGAGGCCTTCCACTCGGCCGACCAGGTCCTGCTCTCCGGCGTGCAGGGCATCACCGACCTGATCACCACGCCGGGTCTGATCAACCTCGATTTCGCCGACGTCAAGTCGGTCATGACCGGTGCGGGTACCGCACTGATGGGCATCGGATCGGCGCGCGGAGACGACCGGGCGCTGGTCGCTGCCGAGGGTGCGATCGCCAGCCCGCTGCTCGAAGCATCGATCGAGGGCGCGCACGGCGTGCTCATGAACGTCTCCGGGGGCAGCGACCTCGGCCTGTTCGAGATTCACGAGGCGGCGCAGCTGGTCGCCGAGTCGGCGCATCCGGAGGCCAACATCATCTTCGGAGCCGTGATCGACGACGCGCTCGGCGACGAGGTCCGGGTGACGGTCATCGCGGCCGGCTTCGACGGCGGCATGCCGCGGGCGCGGTCCTACGAGCCGCGGCGCACCCAGGTCGCAGAGCGGGCGCCGGCCCCGGCCCCTGCCGTGGAGTTCGACGACGACGAGGAGGACGACGGTCTCCTGCTCGCCGAGCTGACCGAAGAGGCGCCGGCACCCCCGGTGCGCTCGCCCCGTCGCAGTGCCGAACCCGCACCGGAGCCGGTGCGTGAGCCGGCCCGCGCATCGTCGCGCCCGACGCCGCCTCGCCGCACGATCGTGTTCGACGACTCCGACGACCTCGACGTCCCCGACTTCCTGAAGTAGCTCGCGCTGCTCGAGCTGATCGACGCGGGGCTGCCCGGGGCGGTCGGTGGCTTCACCACGCGTGTCGGCGGGGTCAGCCTGGCCCCGTGGACCTCGCTGAACCTCGCACCGCACGTCGGGGACGACCCGGCGGCCGTCCGCACGAACCGCATCGCGGTGGCGAACCGGATCGGCGGGCCGGTGGTCACGTTCCCCGAACAGGTCCACGGTGCCGGAGTGCGGGTGATCGCCGAGCGGCGCGGGGATCCGAGCCAGATCATGGCCGGCGGCGAACCGGGCGCCGACGCGCTGGTCACTGCCCTGCCGGACGTGCCGATCGGCGTCCTCGTGGCCGATTGCATGCCGGTCCTGCTCGCGGATCCGGTGGCCCAAGTGGCCGGCGTGGCCCATGCCGGGCGTCGGGGGCTCGCGGCCGGTGTGCTGCAGGCCACGCTCGACGCGATGACCGGCCTGGGGGCGAAGCGGCCCCGGATCCGAGCCGTCGTCGGCCCGGCCATCTGCGGCCGCTGTTACGAAGTCCCCGCCCGGATGCGCGACGAGGTGGATACGGCGGTCCCGGGAACGGCGTGCGTGACCGCCGCCGGAACGCCGGGTCTGGACCTCGTGGCCGGCGCGCTCGGCCTGCTGCACCGGGCCGGGGTCGAGGCATGCGCGACCGGGATCTGCACCGCCGAGGACGATCGCTTGTACTCCTATCGCCGAGACGGCCTGACCGGCCGGTTCGCCGGGGTCGTCATGCTGTCGCCCGATGGCTGACCCCGCGTCGGGCCGGCCTGCCGAGCTCGCCGCCAACCTCGAGCGGGTTCGCGCCCGGATCGCTTCCGCTGCCCGCGCCGCCGGGAGGGATCCCGCCGAGCTGACGCTGATCGCCGTCACGAAGACCTATCCAGCCTCCGATGTCGCGCTGCTGGCCGACCTCGGGGTGGTCGACATCGGCGAGAACCGCGACCAGGAGGCCGTGGCCAAGCACGTCGAGCTCTGCTCGCCGTCGGCCGCCGGGACGGTGGCCCTCGGACTTCGCTGGCACTTCATCGGGCAGCTGCAGCGGCGCAAGTGCCGCTCGGTGGCGACGTACGCCGACGTCGTGCACTCGGTCGACCGGCCCGAGCTGGCAACCGCGCTCGGTGCCGCGGCGGAGCGGGCGAGCCGCGAGATCGACGTGCTTGTGCAGGTGTCGCTCGATCCGCCCGGCTCGACGGCACCGGGTTCGACGAGCAGGGGCGGCGCCGCCCCCGACGCCGTCATCGATTTGGGGGAGCGGATCGCCACCACGGCGGGGCTGCGGTTCGCCGGACTGATGGCAATCGCTCCTCACGGCGCCGATCCGGGTCCGCCGTATCGGGCGTTGGCGTCGCTATCGATGCAGGTCAGGGCCGCCTTCCCCGGCGCGACGATGCTGTCGGCGGGGATGAGCGGCGACCTCGAGGCGGCCGTCGCCAACGGCGCGACACACCTGCGTGTCGGAACCGCGTTGCTCGGCCGTCGCGAGGCTGTTGTCGGCTAGCCTTGATCCAATGCTCGCGCGCCCCGCCGCCCGAGCGACCGAACGACCGGAGGACCTCGCATGGCCGGCGCAATGCGCAAGATGGCCGTCTATCTCGGCCTCGTCGAAGACGAGGAGTTCGACGGCGAGTACGACGAGGGCGGCTTCGACGAGCGCGCCCATGTCGTTCGGCGTGCCGAGGAGCCCGTACTGCGGGTGACCCGTCCCGACGAGCGCGCCGACCGGGCCTCCGCCACGCCCCGCCCGGAGCCGATCGACGCCCTCGAGGCCTACCGGATCACGACCGTGCACCCGCGCAACTACAACGAGGCACGGGTGATCGGTGAGCACTTCCGTGACGGCACCCCGGTCATCATGAACCTCACCGACATGGAGGACTCCGACGCGAAGCGACTCGTCGACTTCGCTGCGGGTCTGGTCTTCGGCCGCCACGGCAGCATCGAGCGGGTCACCCAGAAGGTCTTCTTGCTGACCCCGGCCAACGTCGAGATCACCGCCGAGGACAAGTCTCGGCTGGCGGGGGCTGGCTTCTTCAACCAGTCTTGAGAATGGCCGCCAAATGATCGCGGCGATCATCGGGATCTACGTGCTGTGGGCGGTCGTCGGCCTGCTGTTCGTGCGGCTGATCATGGACTACGTGATGATGTTCGCCCGCAGCTACCGCCCGAGCGGTGCCGTCGCCGCCGTGCTCGAGCTCGCGTACTCCGCGACTGACCCGCCCTTGAAGGCGTTGCGCCGGGTGATTCCGCCGCTGCGGCTCGGGCAGGTGTCGATCGACCTGTCCTTCATCGTCCTGTTCATCGCCGCATATGCCCTGATCGCCGTCCTCTCGCCGTACGCCTGACCTCGCTCGTCCCGCTTCCCCGAACCCGCGAAGGTGACCTCCAGATGCCCCTCACGCCACAGGACGTCCAGAACAAGCGGTTCACCGTGGTGCGCTTCAAGTCCGGGTACGACGAGGAGGAGGTCGACAACTTCCTCGACGAGATCGAGGAAGAGCTTCGCCGGCTGATCGCAGAGAACACCTCGCTTCGCCAGGCCGTCGCGGGCGCGGCGCATGCGGCGCCGGTGCCGCCACCGAGCGCACCGGCGCAGACCGCGGCCACGCCCCCGCCGGCCGCACCGCCGCCGCCGCCCCCGCCGCCCGTGCCGGTCCGGCCGCCGGCTCCGGCGCACGAGGAGACCGGCGACGCGGCGCTGAAGACGCTGATGCTGGCGCAGAAGACCGCAGAGGAAGCGATTGCACAGGCCCATGCGGAGGCCGAAGGCATCCTCAACTCCGCCCGGCTCAAGGCGGCGGCGCTGGAGCACGAAGCCCAAGCCGCGCACCACACCCGGCTCGCCACGCTCGAGGACGACCGCAAGACGCTCGAGGCCGAGATCGTGGCGCTGCGCAGCTTCGAGCGGGAGTTCCGCACGCGGCTGCGGGCCTACCTCGACTCCTCGATCAAGGACCTGGACGCCAGGCCGAGCGTCGAGCCCGCGGCGCCACCCAAACCCGCATTGCCGGCCGCTTCACCAGCGCCTCGTGCGCCGGCACCTGCCGTGCAGCAGACCCCCCGGCCGGCGGACGCGCCCCCGGCCGGACCGGCCGGTCCCGGCGGGCCGCCGAGCGCCTCCGCCTTCGCGGCCGGACCTCCGCCCGTCGTGGCACCCACGGTGGCTCCGCCTGCCGGAAGTCAGGGTCCGGCACAGCCAGGTCCGGGACAGCCAGGTCCGGGACAGGCGGGTCCGGGACAGCCGGGTCCGGGACAGCCGGGTCCGGGACAGCCGGGTCCGGGACAGCCAGGTCCGGGACAGCCAGGTCCGGGACAGCCGTCCGCATCGGCAGCGCCGCCGCCGCAGCCGCCGCAGGCCCAGCCCGGCCAGCCGCCGCGACCGGCCGACGACGGCCGGTCCGCGCTCGCCGAGGCCGCCGAGGCCGCGGCGTCCGCGTCAGCGCCTGGCCAGCCGGAATCCGACGCGCCGACCGCCGAGCTGCCGCCGCGGGCCGCCGCCCCGTCGGTGCCGTCCTTGGCACCACCCGCGTCGCAAGCTCCGGGCCAGGCGACGTTCGTCAGCCAGCCGGTGCAGCCGGAGGACGATCCGCCGAGCGGACCGCCTGCTCAGGCGTGAGCATCGCCACTCGTGTCGTTGGCCGGACCGCGATTGCGGGGCAACTAGTCTGCTGACTTCGTGCTGCCACTACGATGTGCGCAACTGCCGCGAATCACCGGGAGCGCGAGAAATACCTGGGGTTCGCGGCGACTGCCGTCGCACCACCACACCAGCTCGATGAGGGAAACGGAGTCGACGACGTGATCGTCATCAGCGGGATCCTGCTGCTCATTGCGGTTGTGTTCCTCGTCATCGGGTTGTTCGGCCCGCTGGCGTGGGTGTACGCCTCGATCGCCGTCAGCGTGCTGTCGTTCGTGTTCCTGCTCGTCGGGGTGCGCCAGCGCCGTGACGTTCCGGTCGCGGCCGCCTCTCTCACACCCGCTGCCCCTCGGGGTGGCGCGGCCGTGGCCGCGGAGCCGGCTGACGTGACCCTGGTCCCAGCCGGTCGGCGTGCGGCGGAGACGGCGGCAGGCGGCGCGGCCGCGGCTGCGGCGACCGCGGCGGTGCTCGAGGAGCGCGCTGAGCCCGCTCCGGCGCGAGTCGTCGAACGTCGCCCGGCTACTCCCACCCGTCGTCCCGTGCGCGCCGGGTCCGCGCCTGCTTCGAGCAGGCTTCGTGGCGCGACCTCCGGCCGGCCACGCGCCGTCCTGCCGGCCCGTCTCGCCAACCAGGACAGCGCGACCGCCAAGAAGACCGCAGCGAAGAAGGCGGCTCCGGCCAAGAAGACTGCGGCGAAGAAGGCGGCGCCGGCCAAGGCTGCGGCGAAGAAGGCGGCGCCGGCCAAGAAGACTGCGGCGAAGAAGGCGGCTCCGGCCAAGGCTGCGGCGAAGAAGGCGGCGCCGGCCAAGAAGACTGCGGCCAAGACCGCCAAGAAGACGGCGGCGAAGAAGACCGCTGCCAAGAAGACCGCTCGCTGACGACCGAGCGTCCAGCCGCTCGCGGCAATGAAGAAGGCCCCCGCCGAATGGCGGGGGCCTTCTTCGTTGGCTGGTGTCCGGCGGTCAGGCCGAGCCGGTGCGGCGGAACGGGTCGCGCGCGGGGGGAGTAGGAAGCTGAACGCGGTCGCCCTCGATGGACAGCCCGGTCAGGCCGAGGACGTGGCAGAGCACCGAGAGGGTGGTCTCACCCGCCTCGATGCCTTCCTGGGTCACCATCGCGCGGTAGATCAGCGCCCAGTGCTTCGCGGGCGTGTCGTAGGTCCAGTCGACCGAGCCCAGGTGAACCGCGGTCCCGCGGCTGCCGTCGGGTCCGTTGAACGGGCCGCTCCACAGCTGGATGCCGGCCGGGCCGGCCGAGAACCGCCCGCCCTGGGTGACGTCTTCGCGGGCAGCAGCATCAAGCAAGGCGCGGGCCTGTAGCTCCGGCAGGACCAGCGCAGGACGAACCTGACTGGTCAGCGCCGGGCGGGCAACCGCTTCCGTCTTGAGCCGCAAGCCGTCAGCCGACGTCTTCAGCAGCGTCAGCGACACCTCGCACCTCCGAATCCGGGCCAGGCGACCGGTGCTGGATATGCACCAATCGCGTCACGCTGGTGGTATCTAACATGACGCACCTTAAGCATCGGCCAGAGGACACGTCGGAATCACTAGACTGAACGGGTTAATTTCTGACGAGCCCAGCGTAGCCGGGTGTAGGCGATGCGGCCGTTTGGCGGATCAACACTCCGACCGCCCAACTGTCTCACGGCCGTCGCTCGACCTCACCCGCCGGCCTGACGGAGCCAGAAGCGCACCGGTGGATCCACCACTGCGTGGTCTGCCAGCGGCGCCGCCGGCCGGCCTTCGGTGAGGTCCGTTGCCAACACCTCACCCGCAAGGGCGTCGGCCGCGCCCCGGACGGCCGCCGCCGCCGACGCATCGTCGGACTCCCACCACAGCTCGATCCGGTCGGTGACCTCGAGTCCCTGGCTCTTGCGAGCCTCCTGCACGCTTCGCACGAGCTCGCGCACCATGCCGGCGGCGCGCAGCTCGTCGTCGAGCTCGAGATCGAGCGCGACGGTCTCAGGCCCGGCAGTGGCGACCGCCCAGCCCGCACGGGGCGTCTCACTGGTGACCACGTCATCCGGTTCGACCTCGACGCTCTCGCCGTCGACGTCGACCGTCGCGGTGCCGGCGTGGCGCAGCGCGGCGGCGAGCGCGCTCGCATCGGCCGCCTGAATCGCCGCGGCGACCCGCGGCGTGCGGGGGCCGAATCGCTTGCCCAGAGAGCGGAAGTTGGCCTTGACCGAGACGTCGACCAGCCCTCCGGCGCCACCGGCACCGTCTGCCGCCGTAGCCAGAGGCTCGACGACCCGGGCATTGAGCTCGTCCGCGACGTGCGCCACGAGCTCGCCGGGCAGTCGGTCCCAACCGGGAGCCGAGACGAGGGCTCGCGCCAGTGGCTGCCGGGTCCGCACCGCGGACTCGGCCCGCGCCGAGCGGCCGAGCTCCACGATCCTGCGGACGAGGGACATCTGCTCCGCGAGGGCTCCGTCGACCGCGGTCGGGTCGGCAGCGGGCCACGTCTCGAGGTGCACGCTGTCCGGCGCGGTCGGGTCGAGGTCGCGGACCAGCCGCTCGTGGACCTCATCGGTGATGAACGGCACGAACGGGGCGAGCAGCCGGGTGACGACGTCCAGGCACTCGGCGAGCGTCGCGAGCGCCGCCGGGTCGCCGTCCCAGAAGCGTCGCCGCGAGCGGCGGACGTACCAGTTCGACAGGTCGTCGACGAACTCGGTGAGCCGCCGTCCGGCACGCGTGGGGTCGAAGTCGTCGAGCGCGGCGGTGACCTCGACGACGGTGCGGTGCAGCTCCGAGCGCGCCCAGCGGTCGAGCAGCGGGCGGTCCGCCGGCGCCGGCGCGTCATCCGCCGGCGTCCACCCGTTTGCCCGGGCGTACAGGACGTGGAAGGACGCCGTGTTCCAGTACGTCAGCAGGACCTTGCGCACGACCTCGTCGAGGATCTTGTCGCCGACGCGGCGTGCTGCCCACGGGTTGCCGCCGGCCAGCATGAACCACCGCACCGCGTCGGCGCCGTGCCGTTCCATGAGGTCGAACGGATCGAGGATGTTCCCCAAGTGCTTGCTCATCCGCCGGCCGTCCTCGGCCAGGATGAGACCGAGGCAGAGCACGGTCTCGTACGACGAGCGGTCGAAGACGAGCGTCCCGATCGCCATCAACGTGTAGAACCAGCCGCGGGTCTGGTCGAGTGCCTCGCAGATGAACTGCGCGGGATAGGCGGCTTCGAAGGCCTCGACCGACCCGGGCTTGTGCGGATAGTGGTGCTGCGCGAACGGCATCGAGCCCGCGTCGTACCAGCAGTCGATGACCTCCGGCACCCGGCGGGCCTCGTCCTGGCAGGTCGCGCAGCGGATCACGACGTCGTCCACGAACGGCCGATGCGGGTCGAGCCCCGACAGGTCCGCGCCGGCCAGCGCGCCCAGCTCGGCCAGCGAGCCGACGACGGTGAGGTGCTCGTCCGCGCAACGCCAGATCGGCAGCGGGGTGCCCCAGTACCGGTTGCGCGACAGCGCCCAGTCGATGTTGTTGTTCAGCCAGTCGCCGTAGCGGCCGGTCTTGATGGTCGCCGGGTGCCAGTCGGTGCGGGCGTTCTCGCGCAGCAGGGCGTCCTTGACCGCGGTCGTCCGGATGTACCACGAGGGCAGCGCGTAGTAGATCAGTGCGGTGTCGCACCGCCAGCAGTGCGGATACGAGTGGGTGTAGTCCTCGCTTCGGTAGAGCAACCCGCGCTCGCGGAGATCGGCGACGATCGCCGGATCGGCCGCCTTGAAGAAGGTCCCTCCGACGAGCGGGAGACCCGTCGCGAAGTGGCCGTCGGCCTCGATCGGGTTGACGACCGGCAAGCCGTAACGGCGCGCCACCGCGAGGTCGTCGGCACCGAAGGCGGGGGCCTGGTGCACGAGACCCGTCCCGTCTTCGACCGTGACGTAGTCCGCGAGCCCGATGAAGTGCGAGTCGGGGATGTCGACCAGGTCGAACGGACGCGAGTAGGTCACGTGCTCGAGCTCGGTCCCCGCGAACCGCTCGAGGATCTCGGCACCGTCACCGAGCGCATGCCCCACGAGCGGCTCGGCGACGACCAGCAGCTCCTCCGAACCGGCCGGCCTGGCGACGACGTACGCCACCGCCGGGTTGACCGCCACGGCGGTGTTGCTGACCAGCGTCCACGGGGTCGTCGTCCAGACCAGCAGCGCGACGCTTCGCCCGTAGGCGTTCGGCTCCGCCAGCGGCCCACTCGTCACGGGGAACCGGACGTAGACGGACGGGTCGGTCACGTCGAGGTAGCCCTGCGCCACCTCGTGGTCGGACAGGCCGGTGCCGCAGCGCGGGCAGTACGGCGTGACGCGGTAGTCCTGGACCAGCAGCCCCTTGTCGTAGATGCACTTGAGCGACCACCACACGCTCTCGACGTAGGCCGGGTCCATGGTCCAGTACGCCGCGTCGAGGTCGACCCAGTAGCCCATGCGCTCGGTCATCCGCGCGAAGGTGTCGACGTGCTCGAGGACGGACTCGCGGCACTTGGCGTTGAACGCCTCGATGCCGTAGTCCTCGATGTCGTTCTTGCCCGAGAAGCCGAGTCGCTTCTCGACCTCGAGCTCCACCGGGAGACCGTGACAGTCCCATCCGGCGCGGCGCTCCACATGATGGCCACGCATCGTCTGGTAGCGCGGGAACAGGTCCTTGAAGACCCGCGCCTCGACGTGATGGGTGCCGGGCCGGCCGTTGGCGGTCGGGGGGCCCTCGTAGAACGTCCAGGTCGCGCCGTCGGCCGTCTGAGCCAGGCTGCGGGCGAAGGTGTCGCGCTCCCGCCAGCGGGTGAGCACCTCGTGCTCGAGCGCGGGCAGGTCGACCTGCGGCGGCATGTGCTGGTAGCCGGGTCGGGGCGGCATCCGGTCCTCCGTCGTCGATCCGCCCGGCACGCCGGGGGGTGGTCGTCGGCGGAGGGACGAGGCCCGCTCGTGCGGCCCCGCGGTACCACCCTCCTTGGCTCCCACGCTCGTGGGAGGCCCACTCGAAGGTCGCAAGCCGGTTCTAATGACCGATTTATCCCATTTTGGGGCGAATCGGCGTTCTTCCGGCGGCTCCGAGGTGATGGCCTCTTCAACGCCTTGGTTGCGAACCGCAAGCGTAGCCTTGACGGCAGGCGAGAGCTGCAGGGATTCCCCTTCGGCGCGTTGCGTTGCTGGCGGGTGAGCGCGGTCCTATCCTTCGCTGACCCAAGATCGGCAATGCCTCGTGACCTCGCGAGGAGGCGTTCGGGAGGCCGACCATGGCACGGGAGCACGCGACCCTTGGTGGTCGGCTGCGCCGCCTGATGCCGCACCGCGACGCACCGGCGAACGCCGGCGTGGCGGAGTTCGTCCCGTCCGTCACATCAGCCTCGCCGGTAGCGGCAGCCGCTGTGGTGTCGGCTCCCCGTCCTGCATCGAGGGGGGCGGGGCTACGGCGCCCGGTCAAGGCCGGTGCGGCTTCGGCTCCCCGACCCGCGACACCGGCAGCGAAGCAGACAGCGACTCGAAAGGCGCTCGTGAAGCAGGCAGCGACCAAGACCGCCCGCCCGGCGACGGCGAAGAAAGCGGCGCCCAAGAAGCCGGCCGGAGGCAAGCCGGCCGCGAAGAAAGCCGCGGCCACGCCCGCCAAGAAGGCCGCGCCGGTGAAGGCCTCGCCCGCGAAGGCGGTCTCGAAGCGGGCGGTGAAGAAGGCGGCGCCCGCGAAGGCAGCGGTGAAGAAGGCCGCGCCCGCGAAGGCGGTCTCGAAGCCGGCGGTCAAGAAGGCGGCGCCCGCGAAGGCAGCGGTGAAGAAGGTCGCGCCGGTGAAGGCAGCGGTGAAGAAGGCGGCGCCCGCGAAGGCGGTCTCGAAGCCGGCGGTCAAGAAAGGGGCGCCTGCGAAGCCAGCGGTGAAGCAGGCCGCGCCGAAGAACAAGGCCTCCGCGAAGCAGGCGGCAGTCAAGAAGGCCACACCCGCCAAGAAGTCTCCGGTCAAGCTCGTCGCGAAGCAGCCCTCGGCCGCGGTCAAGAAGGCCGCGCCGGCCAAGGCCGCGGCGAGGAAGGCCGCCCCGGTCAAGGCGGCGCCCGCCAAGGTCGCGACAGCGAAGCCCGCGACAGCGAAGCCCGCGACGAGGCCGGCCGAAACTGCGGCCAAGGCAGCCCTGGCCAAGGTCGACGCGGCCGAAGCCGCCGTCAAGACCAAGGCCGCGGCCAAGGCTGCCGCCCAGGCGGCCGAAGCGGCCGAGGCCGCTGCCGAGGTGCCGGCCGAGCCCGCCGCTCCGACCCGGGCCGAGCTCATCGCGCGGGCCGCCGCGATGCCAGGGGCGCAGGCGCCACCGCCGGCGCCGGCCGCGAAGCCGGGCGCGACGGTCCTGCCGGGCGAGCGGCCATGGCAGAAGCCGGAGCTGGCGAAGATCCAGGCCGAGCTCGAGGCGCAGGTCAAGGAGCTGCGCGGGGAGATCACGGAGGCGGAGGAGTCCTGGGCCGCGCTGCAGCGTGACAGCGGCGAGGGCGCCGGCGACGACCAGGCGGACGCGGGGACGAAGACCTTCGAGCGGGAGCACGAGCTCTCCCTCGCCGCCAACAGCCGTGATCTCCTCTCCCAGGTGGAGCGGGCGCTGCAGCGGATCGAGGACGGGTCGTACCCGATCTGTGAGAGCTGCGGGAACCCGATCGGGAAGGCGCGGCTGCAGGCCTTCCCGCGTGCCACGCTGTGTGTGACATGCAAGCAACGCGAGGAGCGGCGCTAGGGCGTGCCGGCCGTCGGATCGGGAGGAACGTCCTGACCGAGGATCCACCGTCCGGGGCGCAGCGGCGGACCCGGACCCGGCTGGTTGCCGGGATTGCGGCAGCAGTGCTCCTCATCGACGTCGTCACCAAGCTCGTCGCGGTCGCCGAGCTGGCGGGTCGCGAGCGGGTGACACTCGTCCCGCACGTGCTGTGGCTGACGTTCACCCGCAACGCCGGTGCCGCGTTCAGCGTCGGGACCGGCGCCACCCTCCTGTTCACGGTCGTGGCGGTCGCCGTTGTCGTCGTGATCGCCCGCACGGCGCGCTCGCTGGTGTCGTCGGGGTGGGCGGTGTCACTGGGACTGATGCTCGGCGGGGCGCTCGGGAACCTCAGCGACCGGCTGTTTCGCTCGCCGGGCCCGCTGCGCGGTCACGTCGTCGACTGGATCGAGCTGCCGCACTGGCCGGTGTTCAACATCGCCGACGCCGCGATCGTGATCGGCGGCATGCTGGCCGTGCTGCTGGCGCTGCGCGGCATCGAGCTGGACGGGACGCGGCGGTGACCGACGCTCGACGGGTGCCGCTGCCCGAAGGGCTTGACGGCTCGCGGGTCGATGCCGCCGTCTCGCGGTTGTTCGGGCTGTCGCGTACGGCAGCGGCCGAGCTGGTGACGAGCGGTGCGGTGCTGCTCGAGGGTCGTGCCCCGGCGAAGTCGGAGCGGGTGAGCGCCGGTGACTGGATCGAGGTGACCCTGCCGGGTCCGCCCGCCGCGGCCACCCGCGACCCGACGCCGGTCGCGGGCCTGCGGGTGGTCTACGACGACCCGGACATCGTCGTCGTCGACAAGCCGGTCGGCGTGGCCGTTCATCCCAGCCCGGGCTGGACCGGGCCGACCGTGACCGCAGGTCTGGCGGCGGCCGGCTACCGTGTCGCGACCTCGGGCGCAGCCGAGCGGCAGGGCGTCGTCCACCGCCTCGACGTCGGCACGACCGGGCTCATGGTGGTGGCGAAGAGCGAGCGGGCGTACACGGTCCTCAAGGACGCGTTTCGTCAGCGCACCGTCGACAAGCGTTACCTCGCTCTCGTGCAGGGACATCCCGATCCGAGCCGGGGGACCATCGACGCCCCGATCGCCCGTCACCCCACTCACGACTATCGGTGGGCAGTCGTCTCCGGCGGCCGGCCGAGCGTCACCCACTACGAGACGGTGGAGGCGTTTCGCGCCGCGAGCTTGTTGGAGGTCCGGCTCGAGACCGGCCGCACCCACCAGATCCGGGTCCACATGGCCGCGCTGCGCCATCCCTGCGTCGGCGACCTGACGTACGGCGCCGATCCGACGCTCGCCGCGCGGCTGGGGGTGGACCGGCAGTGGCTGCATGCCGCGTCGCTCGGCTTCGACCACCCGGCCGATGGCACGCCGGTGCGGTTCGACAGCGAGCCGCCGGAGGATCTCGCGCGTGCTCTCGTGATGCTGGCGGAGCCGCATTGAGCCGGGAGGAACGGCTCGTGGAGCTCGACGACCGGGCCCTGCCGGTGGTGGCCAACATGCTGCGCCGTCTGGGCCGCGTGTCTCGCGCGCTCGCGGGACCAGACGGTGCGATCGGCCGTCGCGTGACACCGTGGATCCGGCGCGAGCCAGTGGTGGCGGTCGCGCTCGTTGCGGTGGCGTTCGCGGCGATCCTGATCGCGGCTACCGGCGGTGACGATCAGGGCGCGGTCCGGCCGCCCGCGCACACCGGCCCGAAGCTCCCGGCCGGGCACCTGCTGGGGCCGGTGACGGGGAGCTCGGTCACGTCCTACGAGTCGCTGGCCGCGCAGCGCCGCAGCTCACTCGACCAGCTCGCGGGCTCGCAGCAGCTCAACGCGGTGGTTGACCTGAGCGACTACCTCTCGCCGCAGGCGGTGGCCGAGCTACTGAGCAAGACCCCGGGGATCGTCGTGCGGCGGGGGTTTGCGAGGGTGCCACCCCCGCAGGACGCCCGGGTGCACGTCGTGCTGACCTCCGCGACGACGGATCTGTCCGCCGGGCTGGCAGCAGCGACACAGAGCGCGAGCCAGATCGCCTTGCGCTACGAGCGCGAGCTGTCCCGATCGATCACCCGTCCATCGCCTCGGCTGCAGGCGCGGGTGGCCGCTGGCGCGGCACTGGCGGCACAGGCTCGCATCGACGCCAACGGCCTCGGTCCGCGCTGTGCGTGCGTGTTCGCCCTGGTCGTGACCGGCCCGGTGGGTCAGCTGCAGGAGCTGGACCGCCAGGCCGCGGTCCGGATTCTCGATCCCGCGCCGGTCGGCGCGAGCCTGCGCTCGCTCATGATCGTGCCGCTGGAGCCACAGGTCTCCGGCACGGTGCCGGCGCTGTCCTTCGCCGGGGATTAGCTCAGCGGCGTGACGGTCAGCGAGCGAAGGACGGCCGTGTGGGTGCCGTTCGTGGGCGCTTGGCCGCGGTTGAGCCACAGATCGATGTAGAGGTACATGTTCTGCGCGGTCGGCGTGCTGTATCCGTAGTACTTCCAGCGCGTGAGCAGGGGCGAGTGCGGCGTGCTTCCCACCCGGGTCTCGAACTTCACCAGGCCGTTGCCCTGCACCGGCGGGTACCACGTGAACTGCTGGAACAGCGGAACGTACGACGGCTTCACGTGGTAGGCGTGCTCGTGGTGCGGCTGGGTGTAGGGCTGGACCGCGAACTGCGCGTTGTTGGGTGCCTTGAGGTAGCGCGGGAACCGCGAGTTCTCGACATCGATCTCGTTGGTGTAGGTCTTCGTCCCCGGCCGGTAGACGAACATTCCGAACACGGTCTGCGGCGCGAACTTCCCGGTTGCCGTGTCGTTGACGAGGCGGTACGTGCCGTAGCTGACCGTGTTGAGCGACCGAAGCTCCACTGAGCGCCACACCCCGTCGATCTTGACGATGTGCAGGTGCAGCCGGCCACGGCTGTCGATCCAGATCGCCCGGGTCGAGTTCGTCAGCTTGACGTGCTCCGGGCCCTTCGACGCGTTCGAGTAGACGAGCCAGGGACGACCGGACCAGCTGATCAGCCGCACCGCGGAGTCGCCCTTGCGTCCCGGTCCGGCGCCCACCGTCGCCGTCCGGTCCCCGCTCGCGTGCTGGGCCGGCGGCGCGCCGGTCGCGGACGTCCCGGACGCGAGCACGCCGGCCGTCGTGAACGCGGCGACGCCGATCAGCGCGCGCGAGGAACTCACGCGAAACCGGCTGGGCACGCCTGCGATTCTACGGCGCCTTTCCTGTGATTCGAGTGATGCGCGGGCGGTGCTCAGCCCCCGAGGGGCTGGATGGTCAGGCTGCGGATCACGGCCGAGTGGGATCCGGTGGTCGGGGCCGTGTTCTTGTTCATCCAGAGGATCATGAACAGCTGCATGCTTTGCGGGTTGGGGACGCTGTAGCCGGTGTAGGTCCATTGGGCGAGCAGCGGCGCGCGTGAGCTCGACCCGACCCGCGTCTCGTAGTCGACCCGACCGGGTCCACCGAACGTCACGCCGGGCGACCAGGTGAACTGCTGCAGCAGCGGGTGGTCCGTCGGCAGCACCTGGTACGGGTGCAAGTTCCCCTTGACGAAGTACGGCTGGACGACGAACTGGGCGTTGTTCGGTGCCGGCAGCAGGCGGGGGAACCGGGAGTCCTCGATGTCGATCTCGCTGGTCTGCTTCTTCGCTCCGGGCCGGTAGACGAACATGCCGAGGACGGCCCACGGGTCCATGTCGGCGGTTGCCGTGTCGACGATCCACCGGTACGTGCCGTACGTCGGCCGGGTCAAGGCCCGCAACTCGACGCCGCGCCACTTGCCGCCGATCTTCGTGACCTGCAGATGGAGGTAGCCGCGACGGTCGACGTACACGGCCTGCTCCGCGTTGGTGGTCGGGGTCTGCTCCGGGCCGCAGTCGGGGCAGTTGGGATAGACGTCCCAGGTGATTCCTGACCAGGTGAGCAGGCGCTGTCCCGCCGTACCTCTCGACGGCGCGGCGGTGCTCATGACCGCGGTGCCGTTGCCCACCGAGCTCGACGGCGCCGCGACGATCGCGGTCGTCCCGAGCGCCACGACTCCGAGATTGACGGCCACCGCCAGGCCCACGAGAGTGCGCGAGGAACTCCGGTGATACCCGCGCGGCATGCTCAAAGGGTATGAGAACGGGCCTGCGGCTCGCGCTCCGCGCGACGCGCCGGGTCGGCCTTCCGGCGAGCGTCACCGGCCGGGCTTAGGGTGAGCTCTCCGGTCTCCCCGCCGGGAGGATCGCACCGTTCTCGTACCTCTGGTCGGCGCTCGGGAGGGCATGTCCGTGACTGAGTCGCCAGGCAGCCCGGCGCCTGACGAGCAGTTCGTCCACCTCCACGTGCACAGTGAGTACTCGATGCTCGACGGCGCCGCGCGCGTGAGCGAGCTGTTCGCCGAAGCGGCCCGCATGGGGATGCCGGCCCTCGCGATGACCGACCACGGCAACGTGTTCGGGGCCTACGAGTTCTGGAAGAAGGGACAGGCCGCCGGGGTCAAGCCGATCATCGGCATGGAGGCCTATGTCACGCCCGGCACGTCGCGCTACGACCGCAGCCGGGTGCGCTGGGCGGAGGGCGGCGAGGACGACGTCTCCGGCGGTGGGGCGTACACGCACATGACGTTGCTCGCCGAGACGACCGTGGGCATGCACAACCTCTTCCGGCTGGCCAGCCGCTCCAGCCTCGAGGGGTACTTCTACAAGGCCCGGGCCGACCGCGAGCTGCTGAGCGAGTACGCCGCGGGCTTGATCGCGACGACCGGCTGCCCGTCCGGGGAGATCCAGACGAAGCTGCGCATCGGGGACTACGCCGGCGCTCGGGCGGTCGCGGGCGAGCTGCAGGACGTCTTCGGCCGCGAGTCCTTCTACGTCGAGCTGATGGACCACGGTCTGGACATCGAGCGCCGGGTCCACGCCGATCTGCTCCGGCTGTCCGAGGATCTCGGGATCCCGACGATCGCGACGAACGACCTGCACTACACCTATGCCAAGGATGCCGAGGCGCACGAGGTCCTGTTGTGCGTGCAGTCCGGCAAGACGATGGCCGACCCCAACCGCCTCAAGTTCGACGCGCGTGACTTCTATCTGAAGACGCCGCAGGAGATGCGGACCGTGTGGCGCGACATGCCCGCCGCCTGTGACAACACGCTGCTCATCGCACAGCGCTGCGAGGTCACCTTCGACGAGGGCGCCAACCTGCTGCCCCGCTTCGAGGTGCCGCCGGGGGAGACCGAGGAGTCGTGGCTGCGGGCGGAGGTGCACCGCGGCCTGCAGTTCCGGTTCCCCGGCGGCATACCGGCGGACTATCGCGAGCGAGCGGACTACGAGCTCGGCGTGATGATCCAGATGGGCTTCCCCGGCTACTTCCTCGTGGTCGCCGACTTGTGCCGGCACGCGCGCGAGAACGGGATCCGGGTCGGGCCGGGCCGCGGTTCAGCCGCGGGCTCGCTCGTCGCATGGGCACTGCGGATCACCGAGCTGGACCCGATCCCGCACGGGCTGCTCTTCGAGCGCTTCCTCAACCCCGAGCGCATCTCGATGCCTGACATCGACCTGGACTTCGACGAGCGTCGCCGCGGCGACATGATCCGCTACGCCACCGAGAAGTACGGCGAGGACCGGGTCAGCCAGATCATCACGTACTCGACGATCAAGGCGAAGGCGGCGATCAAGGACGCAGCCCGCGTGCTCGGCTACCCGTACGGCATCGGCGACAAGATCACCAAGGCGATGCCCGGTGCATTGATGGGCAAGGACATCCCGCTGGCCGGGATCTTCGACCCGACCCACGAGCGCTACGGCGAGGCGAAGGAGTTCCGCGCGCTCTACGACGCCGAGCCCGACGTGAAAAAGGTGGTCGACACCGCGCGCGGCCTCGAGGGGCTGCGCCGCCAGTGGGGCGTGCACGCCGCAGGAGTCATCCTGTCGCGGGAGCGGCTCCTCGACGTGATCCCGATCCAGCGTCGCGAGCAGGACGGCGCGATCATCACGCAGTTCGACATGAACGCGTGCGAGGCGCTCGGTCTGCTGAAGATGGACTTCCTGGGCTTGCGCAACCTCACCGTCCTCGACGACACGCTGCGTCACATCGAGAGCAACCGCGGCGAGACGGTCGTGCTCGAGGAGCTCGACTTCGACGACCCCGAGGCCTACGCGCTGCTGGGACGTGGGGACACGTTGGGCGTGTTCCAGCTCGACGGCGGGCCGATGCGATCGCTGCTGCGGTCGCTGCGCCCCACCGGGTTCAACGACATCACCGCGCTGATCGCGCTCTATCGACCCGGCCCGATGGGCGCCAACGCCCACAACGACTACGCGGATCGCAAGAACGGGCGCAAGCCGGTCGTCCCGCTGCATCGTGAGCTCGCCGAGCCGCTCGAGGACATCCTGTCGGAGACCTACGGCCTGGTGATCTACCAGGAGCAGGTCATGGCGATCGCGCAGCGCCTTGCCGGGTACTCCCTCGGACAGGCCGACCTGCTGCGGCGCGCGATGGGCAAGAAGAAGAAGGAGATCCTCGACAAGGAGTACGCCGGCTTCCGCGACGGCATGCTGCAGCGCGGCTACAGCGAGGACGCGGTCAAGACGATCTGGGACATCCTCGTCCCGTTCAGCGACTACGGGTTCAACAAGAGCCATGGAGCCGGTTACGCCGTCGTCAGCTACTGGACGGCGTACCTCAAGGCGAACTACCCGGCCGAGTACATGGCGGCGCTGCTGACGTCCGTGCGCGACGACAAGGACAAGAGCGCCCTCTACCTCCACGAGTGCCGGCGAATGGGCATCAAGGTGCTCCCGCCCGATGTGAACTCCTCCGACGCGGACTTCGCGCCGGTGGGCACGGACATCCGCTACGGCATGGCCGGCATCCGCAACGTCGGCAGCAACGTCGTCGCGTCGGTCTGCGCGACCCGGCGCAGCAAGGGCGCCTACGCCGACTTCGGTGACTTCCTGACGAAGGTCGAGCCGGTCGTCTGCAACAAGAAGGTCATCGAGTCGCTGATCAAGGCGGGCGCCTTCGACTCGCTGGGTCACACCCGCCAGGGCCTGCTGCGGATTCACGCCGAGGCGATCGACGCGTGCATGGACACCAAGCGCAACGAAGCGGTCGGGCAGTTCGACCTGTTCAGCGGTGACGGCGACGGCGGCGAGGCGGAGCCGACGCTGGGGCTGAACCTCACGATCCCGGTCAGCGAGTGGGAGAAGTCGGTCCTGCTGGCCTACGAGCGGGAGATGCTCGGGCTCTATGTCTCCGATCACCCGCTGCTCGGTGTCGAGCACGTGCTGGCCGCGGCGGTCGACTGCCCGATCTCCGCGATGGCCGGCGACGACAAGCCGGAAGGTGCGATCCTCACTGTCGGCGGCATCCTGTCGACCGTCACGCGCAAGATGACGAAGCGTGGCGACTCGTGGGCGACGGCGATGCTCGAAGATCTCGAGGGCGCGGTCGAGGTGCTGTTCTTCCCGCGCACGTACGAGGAGTACGGCGTCCATCTTTCGGAGGACGCGGTCGTGCTTGTGAAGGGCCGGCTGGACAAACGCGAGGAGGTGCCGCGGTTCATCGCGATGGAGGTGACGGTCCCGGACATCAGCCAGGGGCCGCGCGGGCCGGTCGTGATCTCGCTGCCGGCGAACCGCTGCACGCCGCTCGTTGTGGACCGGCTCAAAGAGGTGCTCGCCGCACATCCCGGTGCAACCGACGTGCACCTGTCGTTGACGACCGCCGCGCGGTCGACCGTGATGCGCATCGGCGACGGCTACCGAGTTGCTCCCACGCCGGCGCTCATGGCGGACCTCAAGCAGCTGTTGGGTCCCAACTGCGTCTCGTAGGTCGCCCTCGCCGGGCTTAGGTCAGGTCAAGCCCCGCTAAGACCAGGGGTCGCTTCCGCTTCCTGGGCTTTTCGCTGCCGCGCAAGCGAGCCGCGCTGCGTGCCGCTGCGCTGCTCGCATGTCACATGCGTGTTGTGCCACCTCGCCCCTATGTCACACCGGTGTCGCGAATCACGACACCGGTGTGACATGCGGGTCGTGATTCGCAACACCTATGTGACATACGAATCAGCAGCGAAACGCAACGGGGCAGCGGAAGCGGCCATGAGCGGAAGCCGACCATGAGCGGGCGCCATCCCCTCGTCTTAGCGGGTTTGTTTTTGATCTGACGCGCGATCACCCGACCGTTGAGGAATGCAACGGTTCCGGCGGGTTAGTGATCTAACGTGACCACAATGGCTTCGAAGCGGCTGCTGATCGTGTCGGCGTCGATGGGCGCCGGCCATGACGCGGCTGCCGCCGCGCTCGCCGCGCAGGCCGAGGCGGAAGGTCACGAAGCCCGCGTGGTGGACCTGCTCGCGATGCCCCGGCACGGTCAGGGCGCCGCGCTGCGGATCTTCTACCACGCCATGATCGCGGTCTTCCCATGGCTGTACGACTGGGCGATGCGGACCTGGCTGGACCATCCGAGCCTGTTCGTGTTCATCACCCGCAACGGCGGCCGCAGCAGCGAGAAGCCGCTCCTCGACGAGGTTGCGCGCTATCGCCCGGACGCGGTCGTTGCGGTCTACAACCTGGCCGCGCAGGTGCTGGCCCGGCTGCGCAGCGAAGGTCGGCTCACCGTTCCGGTGGCGACGTACGTCACCGATCCGGGCGCGCACCCCTACTGGGTGTGGGAGGGCGTCGACCTCCACCTGGCGCCGATGCCCGATACGGCCTCCGCCCTGGAGGACATGGGCGCGGAGGTCGTGAAGCCGGTCGCGCCTCTCATCGCCGCGAAGTACACCCAGCCCGCCGATCGGTCCGACGCGCGGCGACGCTGGCAGCTGCGCGAGGACGCCCGGGTCGTCCTCGTCAACGGCGGCAGCTGGGGCGTCGGGCAGGTCGAGGCGGCTGCGCGCCTGCTCGCCGAGGCGGCCGACGTCGTGCTCGTCCTCACCGGCCGCTCGGTCCGCCTGGCGAGCCGGCTCAGCCGAATCGAGAAGGTTCGTCCGATCCCGTGGACCGGTGACGTCGTCGGCCTGCTCGCTGCCGCGGACGTCGTGGTCGACAACGCGGGCGGGACGACGTGCTGGGAGGCGCTCGCGATGGGAAAGCCGACCGTGGTGTACCGGCCGATCGCCGGTCACGGTCGCATCAACGCGGTGGTCCTCGAACGCAGTGGGCTCGCCACCTGCACGAGCAGCGGGCCGGAGCTCGTGGACGCCGTACGCCGGGCCGAGCCGCCACGCGACGCCGGCGCGGTGTTCGGCGGCGCGCGAGCGATCGACGTGCTGAGCACGCTGTTTTGACCGAGTCGGCATGGTGAGCCCCGCGGTGGCGACGGCCGGTGCGGCGCTCGCCGCCGCGGCCGCCGCGCAGATCGTCCCGGCCGGGACCTGGCTGCCCCCGCTGCGCGCCACGCTCACGCCGTCACTGTGCGGGCCGATGCCGAGAGACCGGGTTGCGGTGACCTTCGACGACGGCCCGCATCCCGAGGGCACCATCGCGGTCCTCGACCAGCTCGACCAGCTCGGCTGGCACGCCACCTTCTTCGTCGTCGGCTCGCAGGTACGCCGGTTCCCCGACGTTGTCGCGGAGACCCTGCGTCGTGGCCATGCCGTCGAGCTGCACGGCGACGACCACCGGTACACGATCGCCCGCACGCCGTGGGGCATCGCCGATGACCTGCGCCGGGGTCGGGACACGGTCGGCGAGGTGACCGGGCGGGCGCCGCAGTGGTGGCGGCCGGCGTACGGCGTGATGTCCGGCCCGTCGTACCTCGCGGCTCGCGCGCTCGGGTTGCGTCCGGTGCTGTGGTCGGCATGGGGGCGCGACTGGCGGGCGGCGGCCACCCCGGAGTCGGTGGTGGCCGATCTCGAGTCGGGCCGGCCGGCCGGTGGCACGGTGCTGCTGCACGACTCCGACGAGATGAGCGATCCGGGGTCTTGGCGCACGACCGTCGCCGCGCTGCCACTGCTTGCCGAACGGCTGTCTGCGCGCGGACTCACGGTGGCGAGGTTCGGCTCGGCAGCGGGCTGAGCAACACTGGTTGGGTGCTGAGCGACCCGGTGAGCTGGTGGGCGGAGGCACGCAGTGCCCTGCTGGTCGCGACTTTCGCGACGCTGCTGGGCTCCGTCGTCGGGGTGCTCTGGCACGCACTCGCGCCCCAGGTGGAGATCGTTGCGGCGGCGCAGGGGTCCGCCTCCGCGATGAAGGCCCTCATCGGCGATGACTTGTGGCTCGGCCTGCTCGGCATCATCGCGGGCATCGTCTGCGTCGCGCTGATGTGGGTCGCGGCACCGCACGCTTCCCGCGGGCCGGGCGCGTTCATCGGGCTTGCGGTCGGGGGCTTGCTCGGGGCGCTGGTCGCCGCACGTGTCGGGCACCTCGCCGGCCACCGCGATCTCACCAACGTGCTGCGGGCGCGGGCGCCCGGGATCAGCTCCGCCGACATCAAGCTCGTCCTGAGCTACTTCGACTTCTCCGCTCGCTGGAAATCGGTGCTCTTCACGTGGCCGTTGGCATCCGTGCTGTTGAACGCGCTGATCGCGGGCTTCCGAGTCGCAAATGAGCCGACGCGGCTGGTGGCGTCCGCCTACCCTGGCTCCTCGTGATCTCCCGAGTCGACCTGCGCGGGCGTAGCTGCGACGCGCGTGAGCTGCCTCGCGCGCGGCTCGACGTCGAGGCCGCAGTCGCGGCCGTCCGGCCCATCGTCGAGGCCGTCCGGGATCGCGGCCGCGACGCCGTCATCGAGCTGACCGAGCAGTTCGACGGGGTCCGCCTCAGCGAGCTCCGGGTCTCCGCCGCTGCGCTTGCCGATGCTCTCGCGGAGCTGGACGGCGCCGTACGAGCCGCGCTCGAGGAGGCGATCGACCGCGCTCGACGGGTTCACCAGGCTCAGCTTCGAGCGGACGAGGTCGTCGATGTCGCCCCCGGTGCAGTCGTCACCGAACGCTGGGTGCCGGTCGGCCGGGTGGGGCTCTACGTGCCGGGCGGCCTCGTCGCGTACCCGTCGAGCGTCGTGATGAACGTCGTCCCGGCACAGGTTGCCGGTGTCCGCTCCCTCGCGGTCGCCTCGCCGCCCAAGCCGCAGTTCGGCGGCCGGCCCAACCCCGTGGTCCTCGCCGCGTGCGCGCTGCTCGGCGTCGAGGAGGTCTACGCCGTCGGCGGGGCACAGGCGATCGCGATGTTCGCGTACGGCGTCGAGGGTGTCGGTCCCGTCGATCTCGTCACCGGTCCCGGCAACGTCTACGTGGCGGCGGCGAAGCGGTGCGTCCGCGGCGTCGTCGGCATCGATGCCGAAGCCGGGCCGACCGAGATCGCCATCCTCGCCGACGACAGCGCCGAGCCGGACTACGTCGCGGCCGATCTGGTCGCGCAGGCCGAGCACGACGAGCTGGCGGCCTGTCTGCTGGTCAGCCCGAGTCAGGAGCTGCTCGACGCCGTCGACGTCGCGCTCGCGAAGCGGGTGGCGGAGACCCGTCACCGGGAGCGGGTCGAGACCGCGCTCGCCGGCCAGTCGGCGTACGTCGTCGTCGATGATCTCGTGCAAGGTGTCGAGGTGGTGGACGCGTGGGGCGCGGAGCACCTCGAGGTGATCACGCGCGACGCGGGCGCGGTGGCGGCACGGGTGCGAAACGCGGGGGCGATCTTCGTCGGGCCGTGGTCACCGGTCTCCCTCGGCGACTACCTCGCCGGCTCCAACCATGTCCTGCCGACGGGTGGCACCGCACGTCACACGTCGGGACTGTCGGTGCAGTCGTTCCTGCGCGGCATCCACGTCATCGACTACACGCGCGACGCGCTCGCCGCGGTGGGTGACCACATCGCCGCGCTCGGCGGCGCGGAAGACCTCGCGGCGCACGTCGAAGCTGTCGCCACGCGCCTTCGATGAACAGCGACGACGACGCCTCGATCGGAGGGGCGCAGCGTTGGGCAGACCTGCCGCTGCGTGACGATCTGCGCGACTTGACACCGTACGGCGCGCCGCAGCTCGACGTGGCGGTGCGGCTCAACACCAACGAGAACCCGTACCCGCCGCCGAAGGCCCTGGTCGACGACCTGCGCGAGTCGGTGGCCGCCGCGGCAGCGTCAATGAACCGGTACCCGGATCGCGACGCGACCGAGCTGCGAACGGCGCTCGCGGCGTACCTGGGCAACGGACTCGGCGTCGACCAGATCTGGGCGGCCAACGGGTCGAACGAGGTGCTGCAGCAGCTGCTCCAGGCATTCGGCGGCACCGGGCGCACGGCTCTCGGCTTCGTCCCGTCGTACTCGATGCACGAGCTGATCGCTCTTGCGACGGGCACCGGCTGGGTCGGCGCGCAGCGGGCCGGTGACTTCACGCTGGACGCGGACTACGCGGTTGCGCAGGTCAAAGCGCACGCGCCCTCGATCGTCTTCCTCTGCTCGCCCAACAACCCGACCGGCACCGCGATGGACCCGGCCGTCGTCGGCGCGGTTCTCGATGCGGCGCCCGGCATGGTGGTCGTCGACGAGGCGTACGCCGAGTTCTCGCACTCGCCGTCGTTGCTTCCCCTGTTGGCCGACCACCCGCGCCTGGTCGTCACGCGGACGATGTCGAAGGCGTTCGGCTTCGCGGGTGCGCGGCTCGGATATCTGGCTGCGTCGCCCCGCGTCGTCGAGGCGCTCATGCTGGTCCGGCTGCCATACCACTTGTCGGTGCTGACGCAGGCGGCTGCGCTTGCCGCGCTTCGGCACGCCGACGAGACGCTGGCTCAGGTTGCGCAGCTTCGCGCCGACCGCGATGCGCTCGTCACCTCGCTGCGGGCGCGCGGCCTCGAGGTCGTCGACTCGGACGCCAACTTCGTGCTCTTCGGTGGCCTTGGTGACTCGAAGGCGGTCTGGCAGGGCCTGCTCGACCACGGCGTCCTCGTGCGCGACGTCGGACTGCCCGGCTGGCTTCGGGTCTCGGTCGGGACCAGCGCGGAGTGCGAGGCCTTCCTCGACGCGCTCGACCGTCTCAAGGCCGTTCACGCCTAAATCCAGCGGGTTCGGGCGAGCGCCCAGCGATACTGGTCTCGTGGCGAGAAGCGCGAAAGTCGAGCGATCCACCAAGGAGTCGCAGGTGTCGGTGTCCCTGGACATCGACGGCACCGGCGTCTCCGAGATCTCGACGGGGGTGCCGTTCTACGACCACATGCTCGCGCAGCTTGCGAAACACGGCGGGATCGATCTCACGGTGAAGACAGTCGGTGACCTCGAGGTCGACGCGCACCACACCGTCGAGGACACCGCGATCGCGCTCGGCCAGGCGCTTCGCGAAGCGCTCGGTGACAAGGCCGGCGTACGGCGCTTTGCCGACGCCTACGTGCCGCTCGACGAGGCGCTGGCCCACGCGGTGGTCGACCTGTCGGGCCGGCCCTACCTGGTGCACGACGAGCCGCAGCTGGTCGAGCTGATCGGCAGCTACGACACGACGCTGACTCGCCACATCTGGGAGTCGCTCGTCTCGAGCGCCCAGATCTGCCTGCATGTGCGCGTCCTCGGCGGGCGCAACGCTCACCACATTGTCGAAGCGCAGTTCAAGGCAGTCGCCCGGGCGCTGCGCGACGCGATGTCACTGGATCCGCGGTCGGTCGGCGTGCCGTCGACCAAGGGCGTCCTCTAGCGCTCATGGCCGACGCGAAACCGTCCGTGGTCGTTATCGACCACGGATCGGGGAACCTTCGTTCGGCCGAGCGCGCTCTCGCCCGGGTCGGCGCGGATGTGCGCGTCACTGCTGACCTGGACACGGCGTACGACGCGGATGGCGTCGTCCTGCCCGGCGTCGGCGCGTTTGCCGCGTGCATGGCAGGCGTCCGCGACGTGCGCGCTGACGCTCTCGTCCGCCAACGGATCGAGCTCGGTCGCCCGGTGCTCGGCATCTGCGTGGGCATGCAGGTGCTCTACGACGTAGGGGAGGAGCACGGGGAGCGAACCGACGGCATCGGAGTGCTGCCGGGTGAGGTGGTTCGCCTCGACGCGCCGATCCTGCCGCACATGGGCTGGAACACGGTCGAGCCGCCGGCTGGCTCCGTCCTGTTCGCCGGTGTGGGCGGGCAGCGGTTCTACTTCGTCCACTCCTACGGGGTCCGGCCGGGCGCGACCGAGGGGGAGACGTTGACGGTGCACGGGGCGCCCTTCGTCGCCGCTGTCGAGAGCGGCGCGCTGTCGGCGACGCAGTTTCACCCTGAGAAGTCCGGCGACGCCGGGCTGACGCTGCTCGAGAACTGGCTGAAGGCGCTATGACCGCGGATCGATGCCTCGTCCTGTTGCCGGCCGTGGACGTGGCGGACGGGCAGGCGGTGCGTCTGGTCCAGGGCGAGGCGGGTTCGGAGACGTCTTACGGCGCCCCGCTCGACGCTGCGCTTGCCTGGCAGGAGGGCGGCGCGGAGTGGGTGCATCTGGTCGACCTCGACGCGGCGTTCGGGCGAGGCGCGAACCGCGAGCTGATCGCCGAGGTGGTCGGCCGGCTCGACGTCGCCGTCGAGCTCTCCGGCGGCATCCGCGATGATGCGTCACTCGAGGCAGCGCTCGCGACCGGATGCGCGCGAGTGAACATCGGCACGGCCGCGCTCGAGCAACCGGACTGGGTTCGCGCGGCGATCGCGAAACATGGCGATCGGATTGCGGTCGGTCTCGATGTGCGTGGCACCACGTTGTCGGCGCGCGGCTGGACGCAGGACGGCGGCGAGCTCTTCGACGTGCTTGCGCGGCTCGACGCCGATGGATGTGCGCGCTACGTCGTGACCGACGTACGCCGTGACGGCACGCTGACCGGCCCGAACCTCGACCTGCTGCGCGACGTCTGCGCCGCAACCGATCGGCCGGTGATCGCGAGTGGAGGCGTGAGCAGCCTCGACGATCTCCGCGCAATCGCCGGGCTCGTCGACGCGGGCGTCGAGGGCGCGATCGTCGGCAAGGCGCTGTACGCGGGCGCCTTTACGCTGCCCGAGGCCTTGAAAGCGGTCCGCTCGTGAGCATTGCCGTCCGCGTGATCCCCTGTCTGGACGTCGACGCCGGCCGGGTCGTCAAAGGCGTGAACTTCCGCGAGCTCCGCGACGCAGGGGACCCGGTCGAGCTGGCGGCGACCTACGACCGCGAGGGGGCCGATGAGCTGGTGTTCCTCGACATCACGGCGTCGAGTGGCGACCGCGAGACCACCTACGACGTGGTTCGTCGTACCGCCGAGCAGGTCTTCATCCCGCTGACGGTCGGCGGCGGCGTGCGGTCGGTCGACGACGTCGACCGCCTGCTTCGTGCCGGTGCGGACAAGGTCGGTGTCAACACCGCCGGCATCGCGCGTCCCGAGCTGCTCGGCGAGATCTCGCAACGGTTCGGCAGCCAGGTGCTCGTGCTGTCGGTCGACGCCCGCCGGGTCACCGGCGCGACGGTGACCTCGAGCGGTTACGAGGTGACGACGCACGGCGGTCGCGAAGGAACCGGGATGGACGCGGTCGAGTGGGCGGCGCGTGGCGAGCAGCTCGGGGTCGGCGAGATCCTGCTCAACTCGATGGATGCCGACGGCACGACCGCGGGATTCGACATCGAGATGATCGAAGCGGTCCGTGACGTCGTGAGCGTCCCCGTCATCGCGTCGGGTGGTGCCGGGCGGGTCGAGGACTTCGGGCCGGCGGTCGCGGCCGGCGCCGACGCCGTACTCGCGGCGAGCGTGTTCCACTTCGGGACGTTGCGGATCGGCGAGGTGAAGGACGCCCTGCTCAGCGAGGGCTACGAGGTCCGCTAGTCCGAACCGAACCCCCCAACCCGGAATACCTTTGCCGGCGATCGGGTGAAGTTCGTGTCAACCGGTTTGGTTCGACCGCGTCCTTTCTTGTGTCCACGCAAGTGCGAGTGATGCGAGTTGGGGGCAGTCGACGTGTACGCCGGGGTAATGCGGACTTTCGCGCTCGTCGCGGCGGGACTGGCCGTCGCCACCAGCGCGCCGGGCACGGCGACGGCTGGCGGGAGCGCTCCGCAGGCGCGCCCCTCCTCCTCGCTGCGGTTCGTCGATACCGTTCTCAGCGGCGACCCGGACCGCACCTCGCCGCGCTACGGCGCCCGCTTGGCCTCCGATCGTCGCGGCGACGTGGTCGCCTCGTACGCCCACAACCAGCCGTCCAAGCACGCCGCTACGGCGCAGGGCTACATCACCACCTGGTCCTCAGCCAACGACGGTCGGCAATGGGCGTCGCGACCAGCCGAGATCGAGCCGCCGGCCTGTCGGCCCGGGGAGGCGCTGGGATTCCCCACCGTCACGGCGCCCGCGCCGGGCACGATGTACGCCGTCTCCGATTGCGCCTCGGTCAACATGGTCGAGGTGTCGCATGACAACGGACGCAGCTGGCGGCCGACGTCCGAGTCCGTCACCGGCGTCGCGGACGACGAAGGCGTGATCTCCAGCGACCCGAAGCATCCTTCGCACGTCTACGTTGTCAGCCACCTCGTCCCGACGTACTTCACCGCGATCGTCGTCTCGATCTCCACCGACGGCGGTGCCGCTTTCACGCAGCACGTGGTCAACCTGCCGCCGGACGGTGCGAGCGCTTCCGAGGTACCGGACGACGTAGCCAACTTCTTCACCCCGGTGCTCGTCGACCCGCGCGACAGCCGACGGCTGTCGTTGTTCTGGATTTCCAGCACGGCCCGCGACCAGGCGTTGTGTTCCACTCCCGGTCCGTGGAACTTCATGTCGAACCTCTTCTATGCCGATTCGGTCGACGGCGGAGCCACGTGGCATGGCCGCGAGCTCGCCGCTATGCAGCCCAAACCGCCGTGCGGGATTGTGCGCGGCTCGCACGGAGACGATCACCAGCGCGTCCCCGAGCTCGCAAACCTGTTCCCAGCCGCCGCAGTCGACGCCGCCGGCAATCTGTACTGCGTCGTCAGTGAGATCAGCCCGGGAAAGACGGGTCATCAAGGCAGTCACATCGAGCTGTTCCGTTCCCGTGACGACGGTCGTACCTTCCGCGAATCACGAGTCGACGCACCAGGGACGACGAACAACTTCGGTCCCGCGATCGTCGCTGGTGACGCCGGGCACATCGACGTCGCCTGGCAGGCGACGACCGCGCCCGATCAGATGGATCCGGCCGCGAGGTGGACCGTTCGGCTGGCGCAGTCGTCAGACGCGGCGCGAGAGCCCACGTTCCGTCAGGTCACCGTATCCGGCGTCGAGCACCACGGTGTCATCTGCCCGGCGTGCGATGTCCGCAGCTCGCCGTACGACGGCGAACACAACACGGTTGGGCTGACCACCGATCCGTGTGGCGACGCCGTCGTCATGCGGTTCCAGGATCCGTTGTCGGGTCAGGGACCGGCGGCCCCCACCGTGGCTCGCCAGACCGGCGGCCCCCGCATCATCCGCTGCGGCTAGCGGCTCGTCGTCGCGGTCACTGAAATAAATGGTGTGCATGCACGCGGCACAATGGATCTCATGTCCGGTCCTGCCCGTCCGTCCTCGCTCGATCCCGGGATCGCCGCGCGTCTCAAGCGCGACGACCACGGCCTGATCGCTGCGGTGGCCCAGCAGTGGGACACCGGCGAGGTGCTGATGGTGGGCTGGATGGACGACGAGGCGCTGCATCGCACCCTGACCACCGGCCGCTGCACCTACTGGAGCCGCAGCCGCCAGGAGTACTGGGTCAAGGGCGAGACGTCCGGCCACCAGCAGTGGGTGAAGTCGGTGGCGCTCGACTGCGACGGCGACACCGTGCTGGTGTCGGTCGACCAGGTCGGGGCCGCCTGTCACACCGGTGATCGCCGCTGCTTCGACGCCGACGTGCTCGACGCTGTCGTCGGCGCGCCGACCTCGTGAGCGCCGGGTCTGCGCCGGACGGCATCGACCGTCCGGACCGTGAGGCATTCCTCAGTGCGTTTGCAGAGGATCGCGTCGTACCTGTCGTACGTCGTGTGCTGGCGGATGCCGAGACGCCGATCAGCGCCTATCGCAAGCTGGCCGGCGGGCGACCGGGCACGTTCCTGCTCGAGTCGGCCGAGCACGGCGGGGTGTGGGCGCGGTACTCCTTCATCGGTGTGCGTTCCGCGGCGACGCTCTCCGAGCAGGGTGGCAAGGCGGTATGGACCGGCATCGGGCCCGACGACCATCCGGAGGACCCGCTCGCCGCGCTGCGGGACGCGGCTGAACGGCTGCACACCCCGCGCAATCCCGATCTGCCGCCGCTGACGTGCGGGCTGGTCGGGTATCTCGGATATGACTCGGTGCGCCGCATGGAACGGCTGCCGGTCCTCGCCGAGGACGACATTGCGATGCCCGAGCTGCACTTCCTGCTCGCGACCGACGTCGCCGTCGTCGATCACCGGGACGGCTCGATCCTGTTGGTCGCGAACGTGATCCACGGGCTCACGCCGGGTGCTGACGAGGATCCGGGCGCGGCGTACGACGACGCAGTTGCCCGGCTGGACTCGATGACCGCCGATCTCGCGAAGCCCACCGAGTCGTCGGT
>JAICMG010000015.1 GCA_025929365.1 Frankiaceae bacterium | reverse complement strand
GTGGCGAATCACGACACGCATGTGACATAGGGGCGGCCCCGTGCTTCGTCGTAGTACTTGTCGCACCATTCGCGGAAGCTGAGGTCCGAATCGGGTGAAAGTCCAGCGCTGTTTGCCTTTATTTCCACCGAAGTCTCATCCACAGATGTGGACAAGCAAGGGCCGCGAGCCAGGCATCCTCGTCTGCGTCATGCTTGTCCGAGGCGAGGAGGCACCGGATGGTCCCGAGGAACACGTCAGATGCGGTCGCAACGATCAAACGGTTCATGGCTGCGTTCATCCAGGCATGGCCAACCGGTGACGCCTCCTCACTATCCGGCTTCTTCAGCGCCGATGCGGTCTTTCACAACGGTGCACTCCCAGCCGTCCGCGGGCGAGACGCAATCGTCGCGAGCTTCGCCGAGCAGATGACGCTGGGCGGGGAGGTCAGCGTCGAGATCCGCCACATGCTGGCCGACGGTCCCATCGTGATGACCGAGCGAGTCGACTACGTGAAGCTCGGCGAACGGACCATCGCGCTGCGTCTCATGGGCATCTTCGAGGTCCACGATGGAGTCATCACCGCCTGGCGTGACTACTTCGACGCAAACGAGTTCAGCTCGCAGCTGTGAGTCGAACCGCCGAGTACGCCCACCTGAACCGCTTCTCAGCACGGATGGGCAGACTCGTTGCGTGGTTGCTGCCCTGCTGTCGGTGACGTTCGCGTGCGGCCTGGTGATTGCCGTCGCACACGTCCTCAACAAGAACTTCGTCGCACCGGTGTACGACGTCATCCTGAATCTCACGGCATTCAGCTGCGCCGTCGCAGCCTCAACCCTGTTGGGTCATTGGGCACCCGCAACGCTCTCGGGAGTCGCAATCGGGTGCTGGCTCGCGCTAGCCCGCCGAACAGCTCGAGCGAAGCGAGCAGTAAGCGGGGAGACCGAGCCGAACGAAACGAGAGCTGCCCTCTGATCTTCGCGCTCTTATCGTCGCTCTTGATCTGAGCTATGCAGCAGCCGACCGCTTCTTCACGGGCTCCGGGTTCGAGAACTCCATGACGCCGTCGTCAAGCTTGGTGAAGCGAAGCATGAAGGCATCGATCGCATAGTTCATGGACAGTCGCCACGGCTGGGTGGCCCCCTGCTTCGGGTACTTGTCCAGGGCGCGCAGCACGTATCCCGACGAGAAGTCGAGGAACGGCTGCTCCTCGACCGCCGGGTCGTAGCGAGGCATGAACTGGCGCAGCCCGAGGCGCTCGATATGCTTGATCAGCCGGAAGGCATAGGCATACGTGAGATCGACCTTCAAGGTCCACGACGCGTTCGTGTAGCCGAAGAACAGCAACAGGTTCGGCACGTCGCTGATCATGATGCCCTTGTAGGCCATCCGCTCGGAGTACTCGACCTTCTCGCCGTCGACGACGAGCGTCATCCCGCCGAAGGGGATGAGCGAGAGCCCGGTGGCCGTCACGATGATGTCGGCGGGCAGCTCCTCGCCCGACTTGAGGAGGATCCCCTTCTCGGTGAACCTCTCGATGTGGTCGGTGACCACTGAGGCCTTCCCCGAGCGAATCGCCGCGAACAGATCGCTGTCCGGCACCAGGCACAGCCGCTGGTCCCACGGGTTGTACGACGGCGTGAAGTGCGCGTCGATGACGTCCTTGCCGAGCTCCTCTTTCTCGAGTCCCTTCCGTAACGCGGCCTTGATCCAGTGCGGCCGGCGACGGCTCAGCTGGAAGCTCAGCAACACCAGCAGCACGTTCTTCCACCGCACGATGCCGTACGCCCACATCGGCGGCAGGTGCTTGCGCAACCGGTTGGCGAGGGCATCCTCACTCGGCCGCGACACGACGTACGTCGGGGACCGCTGCAGCATCGTGACGTGCGCAGCCCGGTCCGTCATCGCCGGAACCAAGGTCACCGCGGTGGCGCCACTGCCGATCACGACGACCCGCTTGCCGGCGTAGTCGAGGTCCTCGGGCCAGTGCTGCGGATGGATGATCGGGCCCTTGAAGCTCTCCTCGCCCGGGAAGTCGGGGCGGTAGGGATTGTCGTAGTCGTAGTAGCCCGCGCAGCTGAACAAGTAGCGACAGGTGACCTCTTCGACCTGGTCCGTCTTGGGGTCCCGCACTTCGAGGGTCCACAGCGCCGCGTCGCTGTCCCACTCCCCTCGCTCGACCTTCCTGCCGTAGCGGATGTGGCGATCGACGTCAGCCTCGCGGGCGGTCTCCCGGACGTAGTCGAGGATCGCGGGCCCATCGGCGATCGCCTTGGCCGCCGTCCAGGGCTTGAAGCGGTACCCGAGCGTGTGCATGTCGGAGTCCGACCGGACCCCCGGGTACTTGAACAGGCTCCAGGTGCCGCCCATCTCGTCGCGCTGCTCGAAGATGGCGTAGGACTTGCGGGGAAACGCCTTGGTGAACTGGTGGGCGACGCCAACGCCCGAAAGTCCCGCCCCGACGATCACCAGGTCGAAATGGTTGTCCGCCACGACCGCGATGATCCCATGTGGCACCGTGTGTCCGCATGAGCAGAGGCACTGCGCTCGTCACGGGCGCATCGTCCGGGATCGGCGAGGCGGCCGCCGTGCGCCTGAAGAACGCCGGCTTCACCGTCTATGCCGCAGCCCGCCGGGTCGAGCGCATGACAGCGCTCGCCGACGCCGGGGTGCACGTCCTCAAGATGGACGTCACCGACGACAAGTCGATGGTCGCCGGCGTCAAGCAGATCGTCGCCGACACCGGACGGATCGACGTCCTCGTCAACAACGCCGGCTACGGGTCGTACGGCGCGGTCGAGGACGTCGCGATGTCCGAGGCGCGCTACCAGTTCGAGGTCAACGTCTTCGGCCTCGCGCGGCTCAGCCAGCTCGTCGTCCCCCACATGCGGGAGCAGCGCAGCGGGCGGATCATCAACATCTCCTCCATCGGCGGGCGCATGTACGAGCCGCTCGGCGGGTGGTACCACGCGACGAAGTTCGCGGTCGAAGGCCTCAGCGACTCGATGCGCATGGAGCTGCGGCCGTTCGGCGTCAAGGTCGTGGTGATCGAGCCGGCCGGCATCCGAACCGAGTGGAGCGGGATCGCCGCCGAGAACCTCCGCAAGGCCTCCGCGGGGTCGGCGTACGCCGAGCAGGCTGAGCACGTCGGCGCCTTCCTGGACCTCGCCGAGTCCCCCGCCGTCACCTCGTCCAGCGACGTCGTGGCCAAGAAGATCGTCAAGGCCGCCACCGTCGGCCATCCCCGGACCCGCTATCCCGTGGGCAAGGGGGCCGGCTCGATCCTCTTCACCCGCTGGCTGCTCCCGGCCCGGGCGTTCGACGCGGTGATGAGCTCGATGTACGGCCTCGCCAAGGTGCTCGCCAAGCGTCTCGCCCGACCTACCGGGCGGTAACCGGCCCCCAGGTTTACCCTGGGTTGTGCACCCGCCAAACATCCACACGCAGGGCCACCTAGCCACAAACCAGGGGCCAAGCGAGCGCAGAGGAGCGGTCAGGCAGTGACGCCTCGATGACCGAGATCGCAGAGACCCCCGTCGAGCGCCTGAATCACGTGGTGATCCGCTTTGCCGGCGACTCCGGCGACGGCATGCAGCTCGCCGGCGACAGGTTTACCTCCGAGACCGCCGAGTTCGGCAATGACCTGTCGACCCTCCCCGACTTTCCCGCCGAGATCCGGGCGCCAGCCGGCACCCTGCCCGGCGTCAGTGCCTTCCAGCTGCACTTCGGCGACCACTCGGTGCTCACCCCAGGTGACCACGCGGACGTCCTGGTCGCGATGAACCCCGCAGCGCTGAAGGCCAACCTCGGGCAGCTGCGCCGCGGCGGCACGATCATCGTCAACTCCGATGAGTTCACCCCCCGCAACCTCAAGAAGGTCGGGTACGCCGAGAGCCCGCTCGAGGACTCCTCGCTGGAGGGGTACGACGTCCACGCGCTGGACCTGACCTCCCTCGCGGTGAAGTCGGTCGAGGGCCACGATGTCGGCCGCAAGGACGGCGAGCGGGCGAAGAACATGTTCGCCCTCGGCCTGCTGTCCTGGCTCTACAGCCGCCCGACCGAGAGCACCGTCAAGTACATCGAGCGGCGCTTCGCCGCCAAGCCGGAGCTCGCGGCGGCCAACATCGCCGCCTTCAAGGCCGGCTGGAACTACGGCGAGACGACCGAGGGTTTCGTCGTCCGCTACGAGGTCGGCCCGGCCCCGATGAAGCCGGGCACGTACCGCACGGTGCACGGCAACACGGCACTGGCGTACGGCCTGATCGCCGGCGCGAGGCAGGCCGGCCTGCAGCTGTTCCTCGGCTCCTACCCGATCACGCCGGCCTCGGACATCCTGCACGAGCTCGCCAAGCACAAGAACTTCGGTGTCACCACCTTCCAGGCCGAGGACGAGATCGCCGGCGTCGGCGCCGCACTCGGGGCGTCGTTCGGCGGAGCGCTCGGAGTCACGACGACGTCCGGTCCTGGCGTCGACCTCAAGGCCGAGACCATCGGCCTCGGCGTGATGATCGAGCTGCCGCTCGTGGTCTGTGACATCCAGCGCGCCGGGCCCTCAACCGGCATGCCGACCAAGACCGAGCAGACCGACCTCCTGCTCGCCATGTTCGGCCGTCACGGCGAGGCTCCGGTGCCGATTATCGCCGCGCAGTCACCCGCTGACTGCTTCGACGCCGCGATCGAGGCCGTGCGCATCGCGACGACCTATCGCACCCCGGTCTACCTGCTCTCAGACGCCTACCTCGCCAACGGCAGCGAGCCATGGCTGATCCCCGACGTCTCGACACTTCCCGCCATCGAGGTGAACTTCGCGAAGCCCGCCGCCGACGGCTCCGCCTTCGAGCCCTATGCCCGCGACCCCGAGACGCTGGCTCGGCCCTGGGCGATCCCCGGAACGCCCGGCCTCGAGCACCGCGTCGGCGGCATCGAGAAGGCAGACGTCACCGGCGACATCTCCTACGACCCGGCCAACCACGACAAGATGGTCAGGCTGCGCCACGCCAAGATCGAGGGCATCGCGGCGTCGATCCCGCCGCTGGAGGTCGACGATCCGACCAGCGACGCCGACATCCTCGTCCTCGGGTGGGGCTCGACGTACGGCCCCATCGCGGCCGCGGTCCGCTCGGCGCGCGCCAACGGTCTCAAGGTCGCCCGCGCCCACCTTCGCCATCTCAACCCGCTGCCGTCGAACACGGGCGACGTGCTTGCCCGCTACGACAAGGTGCTGCTCCCAGAGATGAACCTCGGCCAGCTGGCGATGCTGCTGCGGGCGAAGTTCCTCGTCGACGTCCACTCCTACAACCAGGTCCGCGGACTCCCGTTCCGCAGCGAGGACCTGCTCGAAGCGATCACCGGAATGGCCTCCTCATGAGAACACCCCGAAAATGACCGTGTCCCTTCCCGTTCCCGGTCCTCGTCGCGGGCTGGAGCTGATTCCCGCCACCGACGCGGAGCTCTCGCGCAAGGACTTCACCTCCGACCAGGAGGTGCGCTGGTGCCCGGGCTGCGGCGACTACGCGATCCTCGCCGCGATCCAGGGCTTCATGCCCACCCTCGGGATCAAGCGCGAGAACACGGTGTTCATCTCGGGGATCGGGTGCGCCGCGCGCCTGCCGTACTACATGGACACCTACGGCATGCACTCGATCCACGGCCGCGCACCGGCGATCGCGACCGGGCTCGCGACGTCGCGGCCCGACCTGTCGGTGTGGGTCATCGGCGGGGACGGCGACTTCCTGTCCATCGGTGGCAACCACCTGCTGCACGCGCTACGCCGCAACGTCAACCTCAAGCTGTTGCTGTTCAACAACCGCATCTACGGCCTGACCAAGGGCCAGTACTCCCCCACGTCCGAGGTCGGCAAGAGCACCAAGTCCTCACCGATGGGCTCGGTGGACCGCCCGCTCAACCCGGTGTCGATCGCGCTAGGCGCCGAGGCGACGTTCGTCGCCCGGACCGTCGACTCCGATCGTAAGCACCTGACCGCGACGCTGCAGGCCGCGGCCGAGCACCGCGGAGCGGCATTCATCGAGATCCTGCAGAACTGCGACATCTACAACGACGGCGCCTGGGACGTGATCAAGGACGCCGACAGCCGCGAGGACCGGGCGGTCTACCTCGAAGCCGGCAAGCAGGTGCGGTTCGGACGCGATGGCGCGAAGGGCGTCCGGGTCTCCCCGCGGGGCCGCCTCGAGGTCGTCGACGTCGACGCCGGCAACGAGGACTCGCTGCTCGTCCACGACCCGCAGGCCGACGAGCCCGAGCTCGCCTTCGCGCTCTCCCGGCTCGGCAACGTCGAGGCCGGCGTGACCCCGCTCGGCATCTTCCGCGCCGTGGCGCGCCCGGCGTACGACGACGCGGCCCGGGCGCAGGTCGCCGAGGCTCGCGCCGCCAAGGGCGACGGCGACCTCGCGGCCCTGCTCAACTCCGGCGACACGTGGACGATCGGGGGCTGAGCCGCCGGTAATCGACGCCGATCCCCTCGCCGGGTTCTGGCAGAATGTCCGGACCCCGTCGACGAGGAAGGTGAGCATGGCTACGGTCGAATCCCGCGCCCGCCGGCCGGTCGCCCTGCTCCCCGAGAAGGTCCGCGCCATCCGGCCGCCGCGTTGGTGGCAAGAGGTCGCCTTCGTCCTGATCGTCTACTACCTCTACTCCCTCGTGCGGAACTCCGTGCCCAGCCATGAGGTCGGCGCATTCAACCGGGCGCGCTCGGTCCTGTCGCTCGAGCGGACGATGCACATCAACGTCGAGCACGCGGTCAACTCGCTCGTCGCGGGCCACTCCTGGCTCGCCTACGTCAGCGACTACTACTACGCCACGCTCCACTTCGTGGTCACGATCGGCGTGCTCGTCTGGCTCTACGTCCGGCATCCGCTGCGCTACCGCTCGATCCGATCCGTGCTCATCGTCACGAACCTGACCGCGCTCGTCGGGTTCTGGTTCATCTCGCTCGCGCCCCCGCGCATGCTCCCCGGTTTCGTCGACACGGTCGTGAAGTTCCACACCTGGGGCTCTGTCGCGTCAGCGGACGTCGCGAAGGACGCCAACCAGTTCGCCGCGATGCCGTCGCTGCACATCGGGTGGGCCCTGTGGTGCGCGATCGCGATCGTCACACTCGCCAAGCGGCGGTGGGTGCGCGTCCTCGGCGCCATGTACCCGATCTTCACGCTCTTCGTCGTGCTCGGCACCGCCAACCACTTCGTGCTCGACGCGGTAGGTGGCGTCATCGCGCTCGGCGTGGGAGTCGCCGTCGAGCGCCTGCTCTCGGGACGCCACGCCTACAGCCGCACCCCGATCACCGCGCCTCTGACGGCCGAACCCGAGCTCGCGGCCGCATAGCGGTCACGGCCAGCGCCACACCGCTCGCAGGCGGTAGTGCCCTGCCGACGGCACCGTCACCCACACCTGGTTGTACGGCGCGCGGCTGACGCGTGCGCCGTTCGCGACGAGGTACGGCGACCACGTCAGCCGCACCAGGTAGCGACCCGCCGAGAAGACGTCGAACGTGAAACCCGTGTCGTCGGCCGCCAGCACGCGCGCCTGGGGCACCCGCGGCGGGAGCGAAGCGGTCGGACTTGGCGGGGACAGCTTCTCGACCAGCGGAGCCGGGCTCGCCACGGCGTAGAGCCGCCAGCGGGAGTTGGCCCACATCGGCCGCAGATACGGCAGACCGCGGCGGATCAGCACACCCTCCCGCGAGGACCCGTAGTCGAGGGCGGAGTGCATCGGCACCGCGACGTAGCCGACGGCGTTGCGGTCGAGGAAGCGGCGGTACGCCGCCGCCGTGAGCGGCGAGCGTCCGTAGAAGATCCGGTTGCGCGCCTCGTCGGTCTGCCGCTCCCACCCTCGCGCGACAGCGATCTCGGGCAGCAGGTACGTCAGCGGCCAGTGCGTCTTCGGCGCGACGACCTCGACCCGGTACTGGTAGATCTCGGGTTGCTCGAGGAGCTCCTGCTTCAGCGGCGCGACAAAGCCGCGGGTTGCCACGGCGCCGCCCGCCGCGCTCATGTCGTTGACGAGCTGGCCATCGGCAAGAAGGCCCGCGACGACGACGGACGGGACGAGCACGAACCGCGGCCACCGCGCGACCGCGACCATCGCGGGTGCCGCGCCGAGCACCGCGATCCGCGTCGCGTTCGCACCGATCGGCGAATGAACGAGGAAGCAGCCGACGAGCAGCCACAGCGTCAGCCACCCGATCACGCGTAGCCGGCGGCCCACCGGACTGAGCATCACCACGAGCGTGGTGCCGATCGACAGCAGCAACGACGTGCGAGTGAAGGGCTCGTAGCCATTGCGCGATCCACCGGCCAGCAACGCGATCACGACGAGACCGACGGCGACACCGATGATCACCGCGAACCCCGCGATCCGCCGCCGCGGACCGGCGAGGACCGTCGCGGCAGCGACGACGGCAAGCAACACCCCGGCGACCGGGCTGGTGACCGCGGCCAGCAACGCGACCGCGAATGCCAGCCACCGCCGGCGGCGCTCCACGGCGAGCATCGCTGCGAGAGCGACCACGACGCCGAACGCGAAGGTGGTCCGTCCCGAGAACACATCGAAGCCACCGGAGACGACCACCGCGATCGCACCGAGGCACGGCCGCCGGCAGCGCGCGAGCAGCGGCACCGCGACGACCGCGGACCCGACAACGGTGACGGCACCGAGCCAGACCGGGCCGAGCAGACCGAGGAACGGCGGCGTGACGAGGCTGTAGCCCGCCATCGGTGTGCCGGCGTACCAGCCCGTCCAGTACGGCACGTAACCGCTGCGCCGGTAGACCTGGGACCGGGCCGTCTGCGCAGCCAGGTCCGCCGTGTGCGGAGCAAGCAGCACGTACAACCCACCGACGATGACAGCGGCGAGGAGCGGAGGACCCCATCTGAGGCGCACCTGCGAAGACGGCCCGCCGGCCGAAGAAGAGCTCACGAGGCGAACACCCGCTCGTGCACCAAGCGGGCTCGCCGGGTCGCCCGCCGGTAGTCCTCGATCAGGTCGCCGCTGTGGCCCGCGGCGTAGCCCATCGCGCGCGCCACCGCTGCGAGCGTGCGCGCGTCCGAAGGCATCACGTCGGATGCACGGCCGCGAGCCAGCACGATGGCGTTGCGCACCCGGGTCGCGATCACCCACGCATCCTGCAGGGCACGCGCGTCGTCAGCCGACATTAGGTCCGCGGCAACGGCGGCATGCAGCGCGTCGAGCGTCGCGGTGGTCCGCAAGCCGGGCACCTCAGCCCCGTGACGCAGCTGCAGCAGCTGCACCGCCCACTCGACGTCCGACAAGCCGCCACGGCCGAGCTTCAGATGCGCCGACGGATCGACTCCTCGCGGCAGCCGCTCGGCCTCCATGCGGGCCTTGAGCCTGCGGATCTCTCGCACGTCCCCCGCGCCGATCCCGCCCACCGGGTAGCGCAGCGGATCGATCAATGCGACGAAGCGCAGCGCCAGGTCGGCATCACCCGCCATGGGATGCGCGCGCAACAGCGCCTGCATCTCCCAGGGTGAGGACCAGCGCTCGTAGTACTCGGCGTACGACGCGAGGCTGCGCACCAGCGGGCCCTGCCTGCCTTCGGGGCGCAAGTCGGCGTCCACGACGAGCGGCGGGTCCGGCGCCGGCATCGCGAGCAGTCGTCGCAGCTCCTGCGCCACCTCGTGCGCCGCGGAGGTGCACTCCGGACCGTCCTCGGCGAGCGGCTCGTAGACGAAGAGCACGTCGGCGTCGCTGCCGTACCCCTGCTCGAGACCGCCGAGGCGACCCAAGCCGATCACCGCGAGCCGTACCGGCAGCGCCGCGCCGAGCTCCGCTCGCACCTTGTGCTCCGCCGCCTCCAACGCAGCCGCCAGCGTCGCCGCCGAGACATCCGTCAGCGCCCGGCCGACGCCGCCGACATCGATCAGGCCGAGCAGGTCACCGCAGGCGATGCGCAGCAGCTCCTTGCGCCGAAGCGCGCGGACCGCCGCGACCGCAATCTCACCGTCGTCGTTGCGCCGCACGCTGGCCAGCAGCTCGCCCCGCAGCGCTTCCGGTGGCCGGGGCAGCAGCTCGTCGTCGTCGGCGAGAACCGCCACCGTCTCGGGCGCACGTCCCAACAGGTCGGCGACGAACCGGCTGGTCGCGAGCAGCCGGGCGAGCCGCTCCGCCGTTGCCCCCTCATCTCGAAGCACTCGCAGGTACCACGGCGTGCTGCCGAGCGCATCGCTCACCTGGCGGAAGGACAGCAGACCGGCGTCCGGATCCGCCGCGTCGGCGAACCAGCCGAGCATCGCGGGGAGGAGCGCCCGAAGGATCGCGGCGTTGCGGCTCACCCCCGACGTCAACGCCTCGATGTGACGCAGCGCGGCCGAGGGGTCGGCGAAGCCGAGCGCCTCGAGCCGAGCCGCCGCCGCTTCGGGGGTGAGCCTCGTGTCCTCGCTCGGCAGCCGCGCGACCGCATTGAGCAACGGACGGTAGAAGAGCTTCTCGTGGATCCGCCGCACCTCGCGGACATGCCCGTCGTACTCGGCCTGCCAGGTCGCGAGGTCACGATGACCAATCGACCGCGACAACCATCGCAAGCCTGCCTCGTCCGCCGGCAGCAGATGCGTGCGCCGAAGGTGTTGCAGCTGGAGCCGATGCTCCACCGTCCGCAAGAACCGGTAGGCCGCCGCCAGCGAAGCCGCGTCGTCGCGACCCACATAGCCGCCTTCGGCGAGTGCGGCCAGCGCGACCAGCGTGGTCGGGCTGCGCAGCGCCTCGTCACCGCGACCGTGCACGAGCTGCAACAGCTGCACCGCGAACTCGACGTCACGCAGCCCGCCCGGTCCCAGCTTCACCTGACGTGACGCCTCCGCAGCCGGCAACGACCCGACGACCCGGCGGCGCATCGCCTGCACGTCTTCGACGAAGCTGGGCCGGCCGGCGGCTGACCACACCATCGGCGCGACCGACGCGACATACTGCGCGCCGAGTGCCGCGTCGCCCGCCACCGGCCGCGCCTTGAGCAGCGCCTGGAACTCCCAGGTGTTCGCCCAGCGTTCGTAGTAGCCGACGTGGCTCGCCACCGTGCGCACGAGTGGACCGGACCTGCCCTCGGGCCGCAGCGCCGCATCGACCGGCCAGATCGACCCTTCGGCTGTGGTCTCGGAGCAAGCGCGCATCATCGCGGCAGCGAGCGTGGTCGCAGCAGGCGCGGCGTCACCGGGCTCGGCGACGAACACCACATCGACGTCGCTGACGTAGTTGAGCTCGCGACCGCCGCACTTGCCCATCGCGATGACCGCAAGCCGAGCCGACGCGTCGGGATGTTCATGCTCCGCGACCCGCAGCGCAGCACCCAGCGTGGCTTCCGCGAGGTCGGCGAGCTCGGCGGCAACGTCGTCCACCGCGAGGTCCGCGCAGAGATCGCGCGCGACCAGGCCGAGCAGCGCGGTGCGGTAGCCGATGCGCAGTGCGTCGTACGCCTCACGACCGCTACGCCCTTCGATCTCACGCAACAGCGCAGCCTGCAACCCGAAACGGGTCGGTCTTGCCGCGGCCGCGTCGTCGTCGACGAGCTGGCGCCATTGCTGCGGATGGCGCACGAGCCAGTCCCCGAGCGCGGCGCTGGCGCCCAAGACCGCAAACAGGCGCCGGCGCAGCCCGGGGTACGCCGAGACCTGGGCGAGCAGCTCGTCTCGATGGCCGGCGGCCGCGATCCGCTCGAGCGCCGCGAGGGCGAGGTCGGGATCGGCGACCTGCCCGAGCTCCTCGATGACGCCGCCATGATCGGCAAAGCCGAGCTCGAGCAGCCGCCGCTCAGCAGCGTCCGGATCGGCGAAGCCGAACCTGGCGAGCCGGCCGCTGACGCTCGCGATCCGGTCCGGTTGCCTCACAGTGAGGCAACGCTACGACTTCAGGCCGCGACGATCCCGACGAACCGTTTCGTGATCTCGCGGCCGGTCAGCGCGATGACGCCGTCGGCAGCGGCAACCGGCGCGACGAGCTCATCGGGATCGAGCCGCTCGGCGCGCGCCCATTCGGTGACCAGCTCCGGCGTCGCCTCGATGTGGAACTGCAGCCCCCAGGCCGCGTCACCGACCCGGAACGCCTGCACCGGGTATGCGGCACTCGACGCCAGCAGCGTCGCCATAGGCGGCAGCTCGGTCACCGTGTCGTAGTGCCACTGGACGGCTTTGATCGGTCCGGCCTCCAACAACGAGTCGGTGACGGCGACATTCACCGTGCCGAGACCGAGCTCCGGGCCGGCCGTGCCGCGCTCCACCTTGCCGCCGGTTGCGACCGCGAGCAGCTGCGCGCCCAGACAGACACCTAGCGTCGCAACGCCGTGCTCGACGGCATCGACGAGCAATGCCTTCGTCGCGGCGAGCCACGGAACGTGAGCGTCGTCGTCGGCACCCATCGGGCCGCCCATCACGATGAGTGCGTCAGCGTCGACGGCGGACGGCAACGCGTCGCCGGCGTACGGACGGAGCACGTGCAGCTCGAGCCCGAAACCGGGCATCCACTGCGCGAAGCGGCCCACACCCTCCACCTCGGCGTGCTGGACGACGATCGCGTGCGGCACTAGAGAACGGGAAGGTAGCGCGACAGCTCGAACGGCGTGACCTGGCGCCGGTAGTCCTCCCACTCCGCGCGCTTGTTGCGCAGGAAGTAGTCGAAGACGCCCTCGCCGAGCGTCTGCGCCATCAGCTCGGAGCTCTCCATCACCTTGATGGCGTCGGACAACGACCCCGGCAGCGGCGGGATCCCCATAGCGCGTCGCTCGGCGTCGGTCAGCGCCCACACGTCGTCCTCGGCGCCGTCGGGAAGCTCGTAACCCTCCTCCACACCTTTCAAGCCGGCGGCAAGCAGCACCGCGTAGGTGAGGTAGGGGTTGCACGCGGAGTCCGGTGAGCGGATCTCGATCCGCGTCGAGTTGCCCTTCTGCGGCTTGTACATCGGGATGCGCACCAACGCTGAGCGGTTGTTGCGCCCCCAGCAGACGTACGCCGGCGCCTCACCGCCGCCCCAGAGCCGCTTGTAGGAGTTGACCCACTGGTTCGTGATCGCCGTGAACTCCGCGGCGTGCGTGAGCAGCCCGGCGACGAAGGCCTTGCCGACCTTCGACAGTGACAGCGGGTCACTCGCGTCGTGGAACGCATTGCGATCGCCCTCGAACAACGACAGGTGCGTGTGCATCGCGGAGCCGGGCTGCTCACTGAACGGCTTCGGCATGAAGGAGGCATACACGCCCTGCGAGAGCGCGACCTCCTTGACCACCAGTCGCATCGTCATCAGGTTGTCGGCCGTCGTGAGCGCGTCGGCATAGCGAAGATCGATCTCCTGCTGGCCGGGCGCCACCTCGTGGTGGCTGAACTCGACGCTGATGCCCATGCGCTCGAGCATCGTGATCGCCTGCCGCCGGAAGTCGTGACCGAGGTCGTGCGGCGTCTGGTCGAAGTACCCACCCGAGTCGATCGGCGGTGGCAACAGCTCACCGTCCGTCGGCCGGCTGCGCAGAAGGAAGAACTCCACCTCGGGGTGCACGTAGAACGTGAAGCCGAGGTCGGCCGCCCGCTGCATCGAGCGGCGCAGCACGTGACGCGGATCGACGTAGGACGGAGACCCGTCGGGCATGAGGATGTCGCAGAACATCCGCGCCGTCCCTGGCTGCTCCTCGCGCCACGGCAGCACCTGGAACGTGGCCGGATCCGGACGGGCGAGCATGTCCGACTCGTGCACGCGGGCGAAGCCCTCGATCGCCGAACCGTCGAACCCGATTCCCTCGGCGAACGCGCCCTCGAGCTCGGCCGGTGCGACCGCGACCGACTTGAGGAAGCCGAGCACATCGGTGAACCACAGCCGCACGAACCGGATGTCGCGCTCCTCAATGGTGCGGAGCACGAACTCTTGCTGCCTGTCCACGCCGCCACCCTAAATCCCACGCGTTACATCCAGATCACACAACGACGTCCTCCACCCCACCCACCGCCCTTTCAAGGAAGGGCGGCTACCGCCGCCGCCTTAGAATTCAGGCATGCCGAGGCTGCGGATCGCCCTCGCGCAGGTCGATCTGACGGTGGGCGACCTGGACGGCAACGCCGAGGTCATCGTCGAGCAGACCCGCCTCGCGGCGGCGCAGGGTGCCTCCCTCGCCGTCTTCCCGGAGATGGCACTCACCGGCTACCCGCCTGAGGACCTCGTGTTGCGCCGCTCGTTCGTCGCGGCGTCCCGGACCGCGCTGCAGCGACTGGCCGGCCGCCTGGCCGCCGAGGCGCTCGGTGAGGTCGCGGTTGTGGTCGGCTACCTCGACCGCTGCCCGGATGCGACATCTCGGGTCGGCCGGCCGGCCGGGGAACCGCAGAACGCAGCCGCCTTCATCCATCGCGGCGAGGTGCTCGCTACGTACGCGAAGCACCATCTGCCCAACTACGGAGTCTTCGACGAGTTCCGTTACTTCGTTCCCGGCGACACCTTCCCGGTCATCCGCTTCGGCGACATCGACATCGCGATCACGATCTGTGAAGACCTCTGGCAGGAGGGCGGTCCGATCGCCGTCGCGCGCGCGACGCGAGCCGGACTCGTGCTGTGCATCAACGGCTCGCCGTACGAGCGCAACAAGGACGACGTACGCCTCGACCTCGCGCGCCGGCGAGCGCGAGAAGCAGGCGCGACGCTGGCCTACGTCAACCTGGTCGGCGGGCAGGACGAGCTCGTCTTCGACGGGGACTCACTGATCGTCGATGCCGATGGCGAGATGATCGCACGCGCCGCGCGCTTCTCCCCCGATCTCCTGCTCGCCGATCTCGATCTCCCCGCCGCGAGCGCTGACATCACGGGCCCGATCGATGCACAAGACGGCACATCGATGACGGTGCAGCGCGTCGTGGTCGCGGGTGCACCGGACGCGAGCCACGACCAGATCGCCACGCGCGTCACGCCGGCACTCGATGAGTGCGAGGAGATCTGGGCCGCGCTCGTCCTCGGCACGCGCGACTACGTACGCAAGAACGACTTCGGCTCGGTCATCATCGGGTTGTCCGGCGGAATCGACTCCGCCCTCGTCGCAACCATCGCGTGCGATGCGCTCGGCGCGGATGCCGTGCATGTGGTGGGAATGCCGAGCCGCTACTCGAGCGACGGCAGCGTCGCTGATGCCGAAGAGCTCGCTCGACGTCTCGGTCTGCACTGGAACGTGCTTCCGATCGCCGCAATGGTCGATGCATACGAGGCGGCGTTCCGTGGGACCGAGACGGGTGGGCTGCACGGCCTGGCGGAGGAGAACCTGCAAGCGCGGGTCCGTGGCACCGCGCTGATGGCGTTCTCGAACGAGGTCGGCCACCTCGTCCTCACGACCGGGAACAAAAGCGAGCTCGCGACCGGCTTCTCGACGCTGTACGGCGACAGTGCCGGGGGTTTCGCGCCGATCAAGGACGTCCCGAAAACGCTCGTGTGGCAGCTTGCCCGGTGGCGCAACGACTCGGCGCGTTCGGCCGGCGAGCCGGAGCCGATTCCGGTCGAGATCCTCGACAAACCGCCCTCCGCCGAGCTTGCGCCCGGCCAGCTCGACAGTGACCGGCTGCCGGACTACCTGATGCTCGACGCCGTCCTCGACGCCTACGTCGAGCAGGACCTCGGCCGCGAGGAGCTGATCGAGCTGGGCCATCCCGCCGAGCTCGTCGACCGCGTCGTACGGCTCGTCGACCTCGCCGAGTACAAGCGGCGGCAGTACCCACCTGGCCCGAAGATCACGCCGAAAGGCTTCGGGCGGGACCGCAGGCTCCCGATCACCAACCGCTGGCGTGAGCCGTCGTGACGGCGAATCTTGTTCGGTTGCGTTCCGCGGCTCCTGTGCCACCATTGAAGGCGTAGTCCGGGGACTCCGCTGTGTTCATTCCGAACACATGAGCCTCGAGGCGAGGAGGCTCTCCATGACAGACAGCGGAATCTCTCCGTACGGCAGTCCGCGCACCGTGCGCCGCGTCCGCACCCATCACCTGCAGGCGATGAAGCAGCGCGGCGAGAAGTGGGCGATGCTCACCGCCTACGACATGCACTCGGCGGCGATCTTCGACGAGGTCGGCATCCCGGCCCTGCTGGTCGGTGACTCGGCGGCCAACAACGTGTTCGGATTCGACACGACGCTGCCCGTGACGGTCGACGAGCTGATGCCGCTGGTGCGTGCAGTGGTGCGCTCCACGCGTAACGCCCTGGTGATCGCCGACATGCCGTTCGGCTCCTACCAGGTGAGTCCCGAACAGGCACTGCAGACCGCGATTCGCTTCATGAAGGAAGGCGGCGCGCAAGCCGTCAAGCTCGAAGGCGGTCAGCAAGTCGCGGCACAGGTCCGGGCGATCGTCGACGCCGGCATACCGGTCGTCGCGCACGTCGGGTTCACCCCGCAGAGCGAGCACGCGCTCGGCGGCTACAAGGTGCAAGGGCGCGGCGAGTCCGCGGCGCGGGTGATCGACGACGCGGTTGCGCTCGAGGCGGCGGGGGCGTTCGCCGTGGTGCTCGAGATGGTTCCCGCGGACGTCGCCGCGCAGATCACGAAGGAGCTGACCATCCCCACGATCGGCATCGGTGCGGGCCCCGACTGCGACGCGCAGGTGATGGTGTGGACCGACATGGTGGGTCTCAACAACGGTCCGGCGCCACGCTTCGTCAAGCGCTACGCCGACCTTCGCTCCGTCATCACCGAGGCAGCAAGCACGTACGCCCGCGAGGTCGCGGATGGGATCTACCCCGGCCCCGAGCACTCCTTCGAGTAGCCACGACCTCTACACATCTGTCACCCGAAGGCCCGCATGGGCCTTGTAGCGGCGGTTGATCGACACCAGGTTCGCCGTGAGCGCCTCGACCTGACCGGCGTTGCGCAAGCGCCCGCCATAGATGCCTCGCATCCCCTCGATGCGGTCGACGAGCGCCTGCACCAGGTCGGTTCCTTCGCGATCGTCACCGAGGACCAGCACGTCGGTCTCGATGCGGTCGACCTCCGGGTCCAGCAGCAACATGGCGCTGACGTGGTGGAAGGCCGCCACAACGGTGCTGTCCGGCAGCAGCTGCTCGGCCTGTTGGGCCGCGCTTCCCTCGGGCACCTCGAGCGCGAACGCACCCAAGCTGTCGAAGCCCATCGGGTTGACGCAGTCGACGACCACCTTCCCGGTGAGGGCGGGCGCGAGCGCACTCACCAGCGCCTCATGTCCCTCCCAGGGCACGGCGACCACCACAACATCAGCGGACGCCGCCGCGGCCTGGTTGTCCATGCCCGAGACGAGTGACGGGTTCGGCACGCTCGCAGCCAGCTCAGCCGCCACCTGCTCGGCGCGCTCAGCCTGGCGGGAACCCAAGATCACCGGGTGGCCGGCGATCGCGAAGCGGCGGGCCAACCCGCGCCCTTGGTCGCCGGTCCCGCCGAGGAAGGCCAGCGTGAGGTCGGCGGGTGCGCTCGGCGTCGTTGTCAACGGATCTCTTCCTTCAGTCGGTCGGCGAAGGAGATCGTCCCAGCCGGTGAAGGCCGGCCGCACAGCTGCCCCCGAGGCCCGCGTCGGCGTCCACCGGCTGGGTAGGAGACGCAGGAAGGCCCGCAGCGGCGGCGAAAGAGGGGGCGTGGTGAGCAGAGGACGCCGATCAGGCGGCCGAGTGAGGGGGCGTCGCGCGGACGACCAGGCGATCATCGACCTGCTCGGCGCCGTGCGCGAGGTTCGGACCACGCTCGCGATCGACCTGTCCACGGCAGCCGGTGCGCTCGAAGACGACCACCCGGACATCGCCAGCGACATCCTTGCCGCCACTTCCGCCGAGCTCGGCCTCGTTGCCGACCGTGAACGGCCGCCGCTGACCGCTCAGCCCGAGGTTCGGCGTCGCAGCCGTCGTCGTCGGGCGCTGATCGCTCTTCCGGCCGTCCCGCTCGTCGGCGCGGTGGCGATGACCGCGGCGGCAGCGCTCAGCGGTGCCGTCAGCCATCACCCCGCCGACAGCGCTCACCGGCACGCAGTCGTGCAACACGCATCGGCCTCGTCAACTCTGCAGCGACTCGAGCACGTCGTGAAGCATCATCCGCGCGCCGCACAAGTCCTTGCGGTTGCCGACGCGTTGCATCAGCAGCTCACACAGATGATCGCGACGTCGACCAACAACCCGGCACAGCTCCACGTTGTGCAGCAGTTGCTGACCCTCGAACAGCACGTGCTCGAAAGCAGCAAGGTTCCAGGCACGCAGCTTGCACTTGCGGCGTCTCGCGAGATCGCCGACTTGTTGACCCATCACGCGCACCAACATTCCAAGCACGCAATCTCGAACCACGATGCACCGACACCGGCGTCGACACAGCACGCAAAGCCGACGACGGCACCGCCACCGTCACGCACGCAACAGGTGCCGCAGTCACGTCAATCGACGTCGACAACGCAGAAATCGCCGTCACCGAGTCCTTCAGACGGGTTGTTCGGCCGCGGAGTTTTCAACCGCAGCTGGTAGCGCATTCAGCACCACGCAACGCAATGCGTGAATCGAGAGCGGTTCAGAAGTCGTTGCAAACACAGTGGAAACTGATCGCGCGCACGACACATGAAACGTCTCGCAACAACAACTCGTGATGAAACGCGTCCGCGACACGCGAGTCCTAACAACGCGTGGTAATGGAATTGCGCGCGCAATAGGTGTCAGAGTTATCGCGGAACAGTCCTCACCACCGAGCTAGGGGGCTCACGTGGCACGTGTAGCTGCGAAGAAGACCGCACGCAAGTCGGCGGCCAAGAAGACCACCGCGCGCAAGACGACTGCCAAGAAGGCAGCGAAGCGCGCACCGGCCCGCAAGACCGCCGCTAAGAAGACAGCGAAGAAGGCGGTTCGCAAGACCGCTGCAAAGAAGACCGCGAAGAAGGCGGCCAAGAAGGCGCCGGCTCGCAAGACCGCTGCAAAGAAGACCGCCAAGAAGGCGCCGGCTCGCAAGACCGCTGCAAAGAAGACCGCGAAGCGCGCACCCGCGCGCAAGACCGCCAAGAGGGCGCCCGCGCGCAAGCGCTGACCCTTCGTTCCCAGGCGAGCCCCGACAGCCGCCGCGTCGACCACCGGGTCGCGCGGCGGCTGTCTGCTTACCTATTGAAACTATCGCCCTAGCGCAAGATAGACTCGATGAAGCGGCGTCCGGCCCGGTACACCCCCCCACTAGGCCGGGCGTCGCTTCTTCCGCCGGGTAGAACAGATGCTGTGCTCCGCTACCTCGCCGCCGTGACGGCGCTGCTGGCCGCCGGCTGTACCGCCGACCCGGTCGGTGCACACGGTGTCGCCGAGACAGTACGGAGCGGGCCGCTCGCCGGCCTGGTGATCGGGATCGACCCGGGCCACAACGGCCGTAACTACACCGATCCCGCCTACCTCGACCACCAGGTCTGGAACGGCCGCGAGAAGGAGGCGTGCGACACGACGGGTACGCAGACCAACGGCGGCTACACCGAGCCGAGGTTCACGTGGCGGGTCGCCACCTTCCTTGCCGCGGATCTGCGACGCGAAGGCGCGAAGGTCGTCATGACACGGCACGACAACCACGGCATCGGCCCGTGCGTCGATCGCCGCGCCCGCATCCTCGACAACGCGCACTCGGCCGTCGCGATCGACATCCACGCCGACGGCGGCCCTGCCTCGGGCCGAGGTTTTGCCATCCTCGAGCCGGTCAAGGACAAGGTGAACCGGCGGATCGTCGGTCCGTCAGCGGTACTCGGGCGCATCGTGCGTCATGAGCTGCTCGCGATGACCTCCATGCCGACCAGCACCTACGACGGGCGGAAGGGCATCGCGCACCGCAACGACCTGGCCGGGCTGAACCTCGCGACCCAACCCAAGGTGCTCGTCGAGTGCGGCAACATGCGCAACGCGCACGACGCGAGGCTGCTCACCTCACGGCACTTCCAGCGGCGCGTCGCGGCCGCGTTCACGTCGGCCGTTATCCGCTATCTCAGCAAGGCGCACTAGCTGCCGATCGCCCATCCGCCCGGACCAGCCAGCAAGCGCGTGACCGGGCGGTCGCTGAGCTGCCGGCCTACCGCGCATGCCGCGAGCTCTCCCACCGACTTCCCGATGCGAGCGCGTCGCGTCAGGCCACGGTGGGTCACCTCGACCGACAGCGACCACTTCCCGGCGCCCTCGCCGAGCTCGCCGGGCCGACACTCCGCCGTCCAGCCCGCCCACGCCCGCCGCCGAATGGTGTCGCGATTGCCGCCGACAAGGTCGGCGCGGCGCTGCCGCACACCGGGCCACCGCACGTCGCGTCCTTCCTGCGTGGCCACGATCGCCACTTCTTCCTCCGGATCGGTGGTCAGCACGTCGAGCGCCGCCCACCCGGACAGGACGGGGTGGCGGCCGGCAGCGACCTCATCAACGTGACAGCGCAGCTTCATCCCGGCACCGATCTCGTACAGCTCATCGGCCACGGCGTAGCGCGGATCACGGAACCCAGGAAGATCGGCGAAGACGTGCGGGGGTTCTAGCGCAGTCAGCAGCGGAAGCGGCCACTCGGTACGTTCGGCGCCCGACGACGTCGATGCCCGGAAGTCGCGCGACACGAAACCGGTCGCGTTGTCGACGACGACAACCCATGCCGCCGAAAGCGCGCCTGCGCGCAGCAGCCGCATCGCGACCCGGATCCGGGGCGCGAGTGACTCGACGACCGTCGCGTCGGCACCACTTGCGTACGCCGCAGCGGACTCGAGCAGCGCCATGGGTTCTTCGTCCGTCGTGCCGCTCACTGCTCGCAACAGGTCGTGCGCATTCGCGAGCGCCGACTTCTCGATGCCGCTTGCTCCCTCCCGCAGCTCGTCCAGCCACGCGCTAGCGTCGGCTACCGAAAGCGGCGACAACTCGCTCATATCCGGACACTAGATGACAGGCGCGAAAGCCTGGGGGCACTAAGGTCAGCGGAAATGGTCGATGTCAGTGTCGTCGTGCCGTTCTTCAACCCTGGCGCGAACATCGACGAGTGCCTGGACTCACTCGTCGCGCAGACGCTTCCGCACGATCAGTTCGAGGTCATCCTCGTCGACGACGGCAGCACAGACGGCAGTGACCGGCGGGTGGCGAGATACGTCGAGCGCTGGCCCGGCCTGATTCGTCTCCATCGGATCGACGCGACCGGATGGCCGGGCCGTCCACGCAACATCGGAGTCGAGCAGGCCGGCGGCGACTACGTGCAGTTCGTGGACAGCGACGACTCCCTGCACCCTCGCGCACTCGAGCGTTTGCTCGCGATCGCGAGGGAGTCAGACGCCGATGTCGTCGTGGGCAAGCTGACGAGTGACTTTCGCGGTCTGCACCAGCCGGTGTTCCGGCAGACCGTAACGGGCCGAACGATCCACGACTACCCCCTCGTCGAGACGCTGACACCGCACAAGATGATTCGGCGCCGGCTGATCATCGACAACGGCATCCGCTTCGCCGAAGGCCCACGACACGTCGAGGACGAGCACTTCAGCATGCAGGTCTACACGAAGGCCAAGTCGGTCGCGGTTGTGGGCGATCTAGCCTGCTACTTCTACCGGCGCCGCCGCGTCGCGGGCCGCAACCTCGGCGATGTCGAGATGGTTCCGCAGGAGTACTTCCGTGACCTGTCACACGTCCTCGACGTGATCGACGAATCGATCGAGCAGCCGGACCTGCGCATCCCGATCCAACGCCGGTTCTACCGAAACGAGATGCTCGGTCGGTTGCGCGGCAGCGCGATGCGCGACTACGACGAGCGCTATCGGCGTGAGGTTCTCGACTGCGTGCGCGACCTCGCGACGAAGCGGTTCGAGCCAGCGGTGCGCGAGGGCCTGCCGTTCTTCATCCGGACCCAGTCACGCCTCATGCTGGACGGCGCGATCACGCTGCTCACGACCTACGCCACCTGGCTGGAGTCGGTGCGGCTGCACGCCACGTGCTACGCGGCGAGCTGGCGCGACGGCAAGCTCCACGTCGAGCTCGATGCCGTCCTTTACGCGGGGGACGCTCCGCTTCAGCTGGAGGCCGACGGCGAGGACTGGCTGGTGCCCATCGCTGCCGCGCCGAGTGTCGACCCAGCTGACCGCCGCGTCACCGCAGCCGACCTCGCCACCGTGGATCTCGACTGCGCGACCGTGTCGCGCACCGACTCACAGGTCTGGTCGACGACCGAGGGGCTGTCGATGTCGATCACGGCGAGCGGAGAGATCGAGGTCGTCGGCGAGGTCGCGATCGACCCGGCCGCCCTGCAGGGCGGGACACCACTCGATGCGGGGTTGTGGGACCTGCGCCTGCGGACAATGGTGGGCGGGTTGACCCGCGGCGCCGCGCTACGCCCCGCGGGGGGCGCCGACCCCGACCCGGTCGACGCGTGGGTGATCGAGACCGGCGCGGGTCCACGGGTGATCCAGCCGTACTGGACCTATCCCGCTCCGATGCTTGCCCTCGACGTCGCGGAGTGGTCCCACCCTCTCGTGGACCTGCTGGACAACGCGGCCGCTCCGCAGCTGCGGCGTCGGCGCCTCAGCCTCACCATCCCGGCACTGCGTGGAGCGGCGAACCAGCTCGAGGCGACGCTCATCCTGGAGCCCTCGGACGCGGAGTCACCGAGCGTTCGGATCGCCGCCATGGTCGACGTGCAACCGAGCGGCTCGACGTTCCGGGCCAAGCTGCCGCACCGGCTCCCGGGCGGCTCGCACTGGCGGCTGTGGGTGCGCTTCGGGCCGCCCGGCGGGACACCCGCCCGAACGATCGGCTGGGAGCTCGTCCGGGAGGGCCGCGACATGCGCCTGGAGCCCTCGCCAGGCGCGGCCTGACCAGGACCAGGACTTCTTCACCCACGCCTCGGACCCACCTCCCTTTGCTCGAGCTGCTGAGCTCGCACACCGCTTCGTCGTGTGCGCTGGAGCGTCTCGGTCCCGTCCTCTTGGGGGTTCATATCCTGGGCGGGATTGCCGATGGCCTTATGGGGGTCGCGCAGCGCGCGAAAAACGAGAAGGCCGCGAGAGAAGCCGGGGACCACTCACATGTTGCGACGCGTCGCTTCGTCCTGCCTGCCTGTCGTGTTGTGCCTGGGCGCGATCGCATGGGTCGGCGGGGCAGCCGTCCCCGCCGCGGCGGCAACCGCCACCACGGGGGTCACTGTGTTCCTGAAGGCCCCGGACCGGGCCGGCCTGCAGGAGCTTGCCGCCAGCCGGGGCCTGACTCACGCTCAGCGCGTGCGCGCGCTGCGTCACCTGCTGCCCGGCGCGGCGCAGCACGCCGCCGCCGCGCGCGCGCTGCGCGACGCCGGCTTCACGGTCACCCGCGACACGGCGTGGTCGGTGTCGGCAACGGGCTCAGCCGCCGCGGTCGCTGCGACCTTCGGCACTCACGCCTCGATGCGCGCGCACGCGACGCCGGCACAGCGACGTGCCGCGACCGGCCCCTACCCATCGCTTCCCGCGTCTCTGCACGGCATCGCGACGGCGGCGTTCGCCACTGCGACCGGACCGGCCATGTTCCACAACAGGGTCAGCCGCGGCGTGCTGCACGGTCCCGACTTCCGCAACGCCTACACCTCTGCGGATCTGACCGCGAGCAACCAGCAGCCCTACAGCGGCTCGGACCCGAACGCGACGCTGACGATCGCCACCGTCCAGTTCGCAAGCTGGGCCCCGAACGATCTCGCGACCTGGGCGAGCAGCGCAGGGTACGGAGTCCCGAGGTACAGCGCCGCCAACGACCTCACGCTCGTGCCGGTCGACCAGGCCGCGGTGCCGACGCCGACCTCGACGCCCGACGGCGACGACGAGGTGGATCTCGACCAGGAGGCGATCCTGTCGACCGATCCATACGCCCACCAGCGGCCGTACTTCGCGCCCAACACCGGCGCCGGGTACTTCGATGCGCTGTCGCAAGTCCTCGACGACGTCACCCAGGACAGCAATGCCTACCACGGTGGCGACCCGCACATCGTCGCCCTCTCGACGTCGTGGGGGAACTGCGAGGCCGACGCCGGACACGACCTGATCAGCGACTGAGCCGGTTCTGACTTCGCTGCTCGCCGCTGGGGTGACCGTCTTCGCCGCGACCGGTGACGACGGGATCTACGACCAGTGCAGCACCGGTGGCCAGAACGTCGACTACCCGGCCTCGTCCCCGGAGGTCGTCGGGGTCGGCGGCACGACGTTGACGCCGGTCGGCAGCAGCGCCGCCAACAACGGCTCCAACTGGAACGAGACTGCGTGGAGTTGCGCCGACTCCAGCACCTGCGACGGCCACGGCGGAAGCGGCGGCGGAATCTCGGGCAACGTCCTGTTCGCCGGCTTCAACAAGCCTGCCTACCAGGGCGCGATCCAGACGGCACCGTTCTCGCAAGCGACCAAGCGCCTGGTGCCCGACATCAGCGCGGATGCCGACCCGAACACGGGGTTCCCGATCTACACGAGCGATCCCACCGACAACGCGGACGCCGGATCCGGAAATCTGGTCTTCGGTGGCACCAGCCTGGCTGCGCCGGTGTCGGCCGCGCTGTTCACGAACGCGCTCGCGTCGCACGCCGTCACCACCGGAATCGGCGACGTTCACAGCGCGTTGTACGAGTCGTACGCGCACAACAACGGCTCGTTCCGCGACATCACCATCGGCAGCAACGGTGCTGCGAGCGACGCGGACCACGACCCGTCCGTCACCGCCGGCACCGGCTACGACACCGTCACCGGCCTCGGCGCACCGTTGTGGCCGAAGATCGTCTCGGCGGCACTCAGCCCGATCGCCGTGCCGACCGCCACCGCCGCAATGTCGCTGACGCACCCGCACAGCTCGTCGGGCTCGCTCGACATGTCAGCCACGTGGAGCGGCTCTGCCTCCTCAGGCGGTTTGGATGTTCACCAAGCAACCGTCGAGATCACGCGGGCGGGCCAGTCGGCGCCCGTCTACTTCGACCGGAATGCGCCTGCAACCGGCTCCTACCCGTTCCGGGCGATCCCGGGCTCGACGTACGTGTTGACCGTGACGGCGCACGACATCGCGGGCACCGCCTCGCCGTCGAAGACCGCCACAGTGGTGGTGCCGATCGATGACGAGAACTTCATCTTCTCGAAGGGCTGGCAGCGCCACAACGGCGGCAGTGACATCGCAGGTTCCCTTGCGCAAACGTCACATCGCCACGCGCGCGCGACGGTGGCAGGCACCGGCAAGACCTACACGCTCGTCGCGCGCACCGGACCGTCCTACGGCAAGCTGGGCGTGGTGCTGTTCGGAAGGCAGATCCGTGTCATCAACCTCCGCTCGAGCCACGCGGGCATCAAGCGGTTCCGGTTCTACGCCGGCGCCTCCGAGGGCAACCGACGGTTCCGCTTCGTGTGCCTCGGCGACGGGCCGGTCACCGTGGACGGGATGTACGTCGCGCGCTAGCCGGGCTCACACGGCGACGGCGTCTGCGACGACTCGCAGCAGGTAGGGCACCTGAAACGGCTTTTGCATGATGGCAAAGGCGTGGTGGGCGCGCGCCTCCTCGAGCTGCTCCTCGAGGGCAAAGCCTGTCATCAGCACCACCTGAGGCGGCGGGTGCTGCAACGACGCGAGCACCTCGACGCCGGTGAGCATCGGCATCCGGATGTCCATGACGATGACGTCGTACCGGTGAGTGCGCGCCATCTCGAGGGCCTCCGCGCCGTCTTCAGCCGGGGTCACCTCATAGCCGGCCTCCTCGAGGATGTCGACCAGTGTTTCTCGCATGCCTGTCTCGTCGTCGACAACGAGGACCGACGCGCTCACTGCACTACACCCCCTTCCACAGCCTCGACCTCTGCCGCGGGGAAGTCCATTCGGAACGTCGTCCCGCGACCAGGAGCACTGTCGATATGGATAACGCCGCCATGGCTGTCGACGATGCGGCGCGTCACGGCGAGCCCGAGGCCAGTCCCCCGCGTCTTGCGCGTGAAGAACGGCTCGAACATCTGCGCGCGAGTCTCGTCATCCATGCCGATTCCGGTATCGGCAACGGAAATGCTGACCTTGGCATCCGCAGACGCCGTCCGGATCGTCACGGATGCGCCATTTGGCCCCGTCGAACCGGCTGCGCTCGCCTGCACGGCCTCGTAGGCGTTGGACAGGACGTTCAAGAGCACCTGCCGGAGCTGATCGCGGTCAGCTCGCACCGCGGGCAGCCCGGGCTCGTCCTCCCGGCTCACCGTCACTCCAGGGGGAGGGGGCAGGATCGACTGGATCTCGGTGATCAGGTCGACCACGTCCACCGCCGAGGTGACCGGCTCGCGCGCGCGGGCGTAGTCGAGCAGGTCTCCGACGATCAGCGTCGCGGCGCCGACCTCGCGCTCGGCGGTGCTCAGATGCCGCTCGACGTCAGGATCGGCGTCCTTGCGCTGCAGCACCGTGCGCAGCAGGTAGTGCGCGTTGGTAATGACACCGAGCGGGTTGCGCAGCTCATGGCCCACGACCGAGGCGAGCTCACCGATCGCGGCGAGACGCTCGCTTCGCACGAGCTGCTCCTGCGTGTGCTCGAGCTCGCGCATCGAGTCCTCCAACGCCTCGGTGCGCTCCGCGACGAGCGCCATCGCGTAGTCGCGACGGCGGAGCACCGTCACGAGGACGAAGCCGACCAGCGTCGTGAGCACGAGGCCGATCAGCAGGACGACCCAGTACGCCTGCTGCGCGAAAGTGCCGGTGAGCGGCACCGTCGCTTGCACGACGACCAGCCAGGTGTCCGCGCCGAACGGCGCGCGAGCGGTGACGACGGAACCGGTCGGCGGCGTCGATCCGTTCGTCGTCAGCAGCAGGTCACCCGGGGCGCGTCTCCTGCCCGCATACAGGGCCACCCGCAGCTCGCGGAACTGCTGCGTGCGGGCCGACGCACGGGTGAAGGAAGCCAGGTCGAGGGGGAACTGCTCATAGACGACGAGGCCGCGCTGCCCGATCGATTGGGCCATGCCCAGGGCCTTGACGCTTCCGGACGTGAGGACCGCGGAGGTCACCCCCTGGGGAGACACGGCCAGTGCACGCTGCAACAGTGCGGAGACGACCGGTTGCGGCGTCCCCGCGATTGACCCGGTTCCCGCGATGAAATGGGGCCTACCCGACGCCCCACCTACCCGCGCCAGCCCGGTCTTGAAGCCGCCGGTCGCGGGGGCGAGAGCTTTTGATGCGGCAAGGAAGGAGCGCGGGTCTGCGCCGTTCAGGGCCGTTTCTGCCGCAATTGTCGAGACCTGGGTCTGCAGGCTGGAGAAGGCGTTGGTGAGGATCCCCGCGACTTCGGCCGCACGCTCACGCAGGAGGCGTTGCTCCTGGACCTGGTTGGCGCGGTGGGACCCGATCGTCGACACGATCGTTAGTCCAAGCAGGATGAGGACGACGGCGACGGCGGGCCACCGCAAGCGCGACGTGCGGGAACTCGCCATCGTGGCCCTCCCTCGGCGGGCTTCCACCCTGGGTGGTAGCCGCGCCATGCGTTGACACGTCATTATTTCGGACGAGCGGTGAGAGAGGGACATAGTGAGCGACGCGACGGCGGTGGACCCGCCGCCGACTGCCGGCACCGAGCCTGGTGCCGTGCAGGTGCTTGTCGTCGACGATGACTCGACGATGGCCGGCACGCTTGTCGAGATCTTCACCACGCGTGGCCTCACCGCGGTCGGTGTGACGAGCGCGGGCGCCGCGATCGTCCGCGAGCGCGAGCTGCATCCCGCGGTCGTGGTGTGTGACCAGCGGCTGCCCGACATGTCGGGTCTCGACCTGTGCTCCGCGATCCGGACGATGGATCCGGACGTCTCCCTCATCCTGCTGACCGGCTACGCATCCCTCGACTCCGCGATCGCCGCCGTCGGGCACATCGACCAGTACCTGACCAAACCGGTCCCCGTCGACGACCTCGTCGAGTCGGTGGAGGCGGGAGTGGCACGCAGCGAGCAGCGGGTTAGGGAACGCGCTGCCGCCGAGGAACTGCGCATCAAGCTGGAGGACGAGCTCCGGCGCCAGGCGTCCCACGACACCTTGACGGGGCTGGCGAACCGGGCATTGTTCAGCGACCGGGCGCAGCACGCCCTCGAACGGCGCGGGCGCGGCGAGCTGGTGGTGTGCTTCTTCGACCTCGACGACTTCAAGGACGTGAACGACAGCTACGGCCACGGCGCCGGCGATGACCTGCTGCGCGTCATCGGTCAACGGCTACGGGACTGTGTCCGCCCGGCGGACACGGTGGCGCGCTTCGGCGGCGACGAGTTCGCGCTTCTGCTCGAGGACACCCAGCTGCCCGGCGCGCTCGATGTGATCGACCGGCTCTACGCAGAGGTGAGCACGCCGATCCGGCTGGGCAACGACGAAGAGGTCGTCGTACATCTCAGCGTCGGCATGACGATGGTCTCCGGGCGAGACGTGACGGCCGACGAGCTGCTCGCCGAAGCGGACGCGGCCATGTACGCCGCGAAGGCACTCGGCAAGAACCGCTACGAGATCTTCGACCCGTCGATGCGCTCGGCGAGCGAGCTTCGGTCGCGGTTGCGCGTCGAGCTCGGGCATGCGCTCAACCGTGGTGACTTCAAGCTGTACTTCCAGCCGTTGGTCGACCTCGTCGACGGCGACTGGCGAGGGATCGAGGCGCTCGCGCGGTGGCCGCATCCCCAGCACGGTCTGCTCGAACCTGCGGAGTTCGTCGACATCGCGGAGACCAAGGGCCTGGTGGTCGAGCTCGACCGTTGGGCGATCGCCGCCGCGTGCACCGCAGCGGCGGCTGTCGACGACCTGGCGATCACCGTCAACATCTCCGGCCGCACGCTTCGACACCAGGACTGCCACAACATCGTGTCGTCGGCGCTGATCGCGAGCGGCCTGCCGGCATCGCGGCTCGTGCTCGATGTCGCGGACCTCTCCCACGATCCGGAGCGAGTGAGGGAGCCGGTGGAGGCCCTGCACAAGCTGGGCGTCTCGGTGGCGATCGACGAGTTCACCGGCGACATCCCGGCGCTGCGGCGGCTCCGGGGCCTCGACATCGGCTACCTGAAGATCCACCACTCGCTGATCGCGGACCTCGGGCACGGCCTGGCGGCAACCACCATCGTGGGCGCGCTGATCGACATCGCGCACGACTTGGGGATGCGCACGATTGCCACGGGCGTCGAGACCAACCGGCAGTGCGACATCCTGGCGGGGCTCGGATGTGACCTCGGCCAGGGGTACCGATGGGCTCGCCCGGCACCGATCGAGGGGTTCGAGGCAGCAGTCGACGAACACCGTGAGGCGCACCGGCCTCGCTACCGCTCGATCTAGCGGCGCCCTTCCTCGCCGGCCGCGCCGACCAGGGCATCGGGAATCTGGCGGACGATGTCGCTGCGGCTGAGCATCCCGACCACGCGATCGCCGTCGAGGACGGGCACGCGCGGGGTGCGGTAGTCGCGCATGGTTGCCGCGACCTGCTCGATGTTGTCGTCCACGCTGACGGAGACCACCTCGCCGCGCACGAGATCGATCAGTCGTGTCTCGCTCGACAGCTTGCCCGCCGCGGCCACCTCGACCACCAGGTCTCGGTCGGTCACGATGCCCAGCAACCGGCCGTCCGAGTCGCACACGGGCGCAACGCCCGCCGCGGAGGCCGCGAGATGACGCGCGGCCTCGGCGACTGTCGCGTCGTCACTGATCGGGTCGGCAGGAGTCATCAGCTCCCGGGCAAGCGTCACGCCGGGTTCATGCCCCGGCGTCAGGCCTTCGACACCCGGGTAGAACCTCGTTCATGACGACCGGCGAGCTGCTCACTGACGCGTTCAACCGGGTTCAGGAGGAGGTGCACAAGGTCCTGGACGGGCTGGGCTCCTCCGAGCTGGCGGCCCGCGTCCAGCCCGAGGCGAACACCATCGGCTGGCTGATCTGGCACCTGAGCCGCATCCAGGACGACCACATCGCCGGCGTCGCAGGCCACAAGCAGGTGTGGCATGAAGGGGGCTGGGCCGAGAGGTACGCCCTGCCGTTCGACCCCGACGCCACCGGCTTCGGCCAGAGCGCCGTCGACGTGGCAGCGGTCCAGCCGGCCTCGGCTGAGCTGCTCACCGGTTACCACGACGCAGTGCACGACCGGACGCTGGAGTTCCTCACGACGACCAGTGACAACGACCTCGAGCGGGTCGTCGACGAGCGGTGGGACCCGCCGGTCACGCTCGGCGTGCGCCTCGTCAGCGTCGTCTCCGATGACCTGCAGCACGTGGGTCAGGCCGCGTTCATCCGCGGCCTGCTGGAAGACCGCTAGCGGCGCCTCGGACTGGCGTGGCGCTCCGGGTCGAGCCGGTCACTGGGCGAGACGCGCCCGGCACGCACGAGCAGGCCGTACCGCGCCATGAACTCGATGAGCTCGAGGCGCTCCTCCTCGGGCATCCCGACGTAGTCGACGGAATCGTGAGCGTGGACGAGCTCGGCAACGATGTCGTCCTCGCTCAGCTCCGGGAAGTGCGAGGCGAGGCGGCCTCGTATCCGCTCCCACTCTCCCCCGGCTTTTGTGCCCCCCGTGCTCGGCCGCGCGGTCGTTGGCATTCTTGACGGGTACCCGAGCAGGTCGTCCTCTAACGTCGGGGATGTGCCTGTGTCGAGGCGGATGCCGCCGCCGGTCGCCCCGATGCTCGCGACTGCCGGCACGCTCCCCTCCTCCGACGACGGGTGGGCCTACGAGCCGAAGTGGGACGGCATCCGCGCCATCACGCGCCTGGACGGCAACGGCGAGCTCGAGGCACGAAGCCGCAACAACCAGGACCTCACACCGATGTTTCCCGAGCTCGCCGCGCTGCGGCAGTCCTGCGCGGGCAGGGCGCTCACGCTCGACGGCGAGCTCGTCGCGCTCGACCCATCCGGCGTACCGCGTTTCGGTCTGCTCCAGCAGCGGCTCAACCTCACCAACGTGGCCATGATCGCCAGGCGCGCCGGCGAGGTTGCTGCGTCCTACATCGTCTTCGACCTCCTTCACCTCGACGGCAAGGACCTGTTCACGCAGACGTACGACGAGCGGCGAGCCCAGCTCGAAACCCTCGACCTCGATGTTGACGGGGTGGTGACGAGCCAGGCCTACCGCGACGTGTCGGGTGCCGACGTGTTCCAGGCGGCCAGCAGCAACGGTCTCGAGGGTGTCGTCGCGAAGCGCCGCGCCTCGGCGTACCGGCCGGGTGCGCGCAGCACCGACTGGATCAAGGTCAAGGCGATGCGCACGCAGGAGGTGGTGATCGGCGGCTGGCTGCCCGGGCAAGGAAGGCTCTCGGACACGTTCGGCGCGCTGCTGCTCGGCCTTCCGGAAGGTGACGGGCTCGCCTACGCGGGCAAGGTCGGCACCGGCTTCGACGAGCGCACGCGTGCCCGGCTCTACAAGCTGTTGGGAAAGCTGGCCGTCGACGGCTCGCCGTTCAACGGGCCGATCGATGCAAAGGACCGACGGAACGCGCACTATGTGCGGCCTGAGATCGTCGGCGAGGTGCAGTTCGGCGAGTGGACCGGCGACGGTCGCCTGCGTCATCCGAGCTGGCGCGGCGTACGTCCCGACAAAGCACCGAAGGACATCCGCCGTGAGTAGCCAGAAGGTCGCGGCCGAGATCGACGGGCGCACCCTCATGTTGTCGAACCTCGACAAGGTGCTCTACCCGGATGCTCACTTCACGAAGGCGGAGGTCCTCGACTACTACGCCAAGGTCGCGGACGCGATGGTGCCGCACCTGGTGAAGCGCCCCGTGACGTTTCGCCGCTTCCCCGACGGCGTCAGCGGCGAGACCTTCTTCGAAAAGCAGCTGCCGCGGCACGCACCCGAGTGGATGCAGTCGATGAAGGTGTCCTCGCGTTCCGGTCGCGGTGGACGCGACTCGATCGACTATCCCCTCATCGGCGACCGGCCGAGCTTGTTGTGGGCCGCCAACCTCGCCGCGCTGGAGCTACACGTGCCGCTGTGGCACCGCGAGGGCAAGCAGACGCCGCCCACGAACCCCGACCACCTCGTGATCGACCTCGACCCGGGTCCCGGCACGACGATCGTCGAGTGCTGCCGCATCGCGCTGCTGGCTCGCGACAAGCTCACCGCCGGTGACCATGCGGTCGCCAAGACCAGCGGGTCGAAGGGCCTTCAGGTCTACGCACCGATGCCGGGCGCGACATGGGACGACATCAGGGACGAGGTCTTCGGGCTGGCGCAAGAGCTCGAGGAGTCCCACCCCGAGCACGTGGTGAGCACACAGGAGAAGGCACGACGAAACGGCAAGGTCCTCATCGACTGGAGCCAGAACCATCCGGCGAAGACCACGGTTGCCGTCTACTCGCTCCGCGCGACGCCGCAGCCGACGGCGTCCACGCCGGTGACGTGGGACGAGGTCGCGGACTGCGCGAAACAGGACGACCCGTCGACGCTGAGGTTCCTTGCCGGTGAGGTCATCGAGCGACTCGACAAGCACGGCGACCTCTTCGCGCCGCTGCTCGCCGCGAAGCCGGCCAAGAGCGCGAAGAAGCGCTAGGACGCCTTGGAGCGTCGCGGCTTCGGGGCTGCCGCGACTGCCGCCGCGAGCTCGTCCTTGCTCATCGACGAGCGACCCTTGACGTCGGCACGCGCGGCGAGCTTGAGGAGCTCGGCCTTGGACATCTCGGCGTACTCCGCGGGGACGCCATCCGCGGCGGCGGCCTCGCCACTGGAGACCTCCTTTTTCGCGTCCTTCGTCCCCTTGCCGGACCGCTCCCCCTTTGCGCCACGCCCGCCGCGGGCCGCGATGGATTCCTCGAGGGCAGCCATCAGGTCGATGACGTTGGTGCGTGGGGCCTTCTTCGCGGTGACGACCTTGCGGCCTTCGCGCTTCGACTCGATGAGCTCCTGGACCCGCTCCCGGTAGGTGTCGTGGTAGCGCTCGGGCTCCCACTCGACGGCGAGGGAGTCGATGAGCTGCTCGGCGATCTTCAGCTCACGGTCTGCGAAGGCGCTGTCGTCCGGCAGGTCACCCAGCACGTCCTCGGCGGCGCGGATCTCATCGGCGAAATACAGCGACTCGACCACAAGTGCCTTGCCCGACGGACGGAGTACGACGAGGTGCTCGCGATCACGCATGACCATCGTCGCCACGCCGGCCTTGCCGGTGTCGATCATGGCGCGGCGAAGCAGCGCGTAGGCGCGGTCGGCGCCCTTTCCACGCGGCGCGAGGTAGTAGGTCTGCCGATAGAAGATCGGATCGATGTCGGCGAGGTCGACGAAGTCGCTGATCTCCATGAGCTCCGAGCGACCGGGCGCGACGGAGGCGAGCTCCTCGCGCTCGACCATCACGTACTCGTCGTCCCCGGTGTCGTAGCCGCTGACGATCTCGCTGGTCGGCACCTCGTCACCGGTGGCCTCGTCGACCTTCCGATAGCGCACCCGGTTGCCGGTGGCCTTGTTGAGCTGGTTGAAGCGAATCGACTTCTCGCTGGTCGCGCTGAACAGCCCGACGGGAACGTTCACGAGCCCGAAGGTCAGCACCCCGGACCACAACGCGCGCGGCATCGACTACTCCTTGCTCACACGCCGCACGAAGCGGCTCCTGTCACAAGCCTCTCCTACCCATCGGCAGCACGCAACCGGCGGCTAAGTCCGCGAATACCCCCAAAAGGGGACGGGTAGGCCGTACCCACTTCCCTCGACCTCCAGGAGGAGCGAACCCGATGCCCATCCGCGCGTGGTCCCGCAAGCGGGAGCGCCAGTACGAGCACATCAAGGAAGGCCTCGAGCAGCGCGGCGAGACGGAGGACACCGCCGAGGAGATCGCGGCGCGAACGGTCAACAAGGAGCGGGCACGGGCGGGCGAGGCCAAGCAGGCAAGTCGCACGTCGACCCAGGACCTCTCGTCCGGGCGGCGCGGCGGGCTGCGCTCCCACAAGGGCGCCGGAGGGCGCACCAAGGAGCAGCTCTACGCCGAGGCCAAGCGCAAGGGCATCGAGGGCCGCTCGTCGATGACCAAGGCACAGCTGGAGAAGGCCGTCGGCCGCTGAACGGTTTGTGAACCGCTGTCCGGTCCAGGGTCCGGCCAGCAGTTCACAAACCGAGTGAGGCGGCGCAGGTCTTGCAGTAGCCCGAAAGCGCGACGTGACTGGCGTCGAGCTGGAAGCCGCTGATCTTCCGCACCCGTTGCGCCGTGTCACCGAGCACATCCGGCGGGAGATCGACGACGCGACCGCAGCTCGCGCATTGCGCGTGCAGGTGTCCGGTCGGCGCCGGAT